>CAJWMQ010000040.1 GCA_913042895.1 uncultured Verrucomicrobiales bacterium
CGCATATGACAGCAGATTTAAAGAGCTTAGACTCAAGAAATTAGAAAAACAACACTGTGGGAGTGAACCAAAGGGAGAGAAGAACATTAAAACGGAGTGAACCATTCATAGTAAAAATCATCAAGCCTGTGTGAGCCAACTGGGCAGAAGAACAACACACCGGAGCGACTTACAACCGTGGAAACAATACACTTATTGCTGGATGGCAATTATGCCATCTATGAGAATAGAGGTGAAATCAATGACCCGTAGCGCAGCAAGGAAAAAGGGAAAGAGGCTTGAAGAATTTGAGCATATGACTGGCGCTGCTAAAGCAAATAACGTGTTTTGGCACATCTATAACATCCTCAAAGAGGCAGATGTACCATTAAGCGCAGGCCAAATACAAGGGCGCTGGCCAGAACGATATAATCGTTGTAAGCCAGGAACTACTTGTATTGGGCAGAGATTGAGTGTTGCTGATTGGACAATCCAACACGGGTCAATGAACAAGGGATATACTTACACCCTTGCGCCACACGCTTCTGCATAGGAGCAATCGTAAATGCCGAAAAGGAAATACATTGACTCGGTTGAAGAAATCGAGAGAATGATACGAGATAAGGAAAGAGTCCCTGGCTATCAGAGAGCGTTGTATTTAGCGCTCAAGGATGGGCCTAAATTAACGTCGCAAATTTTTATTTTGCTTAAAGATGATAGACGACTCAACGCATCTCCCCGTTCCATGACTAACATCATGAAGATGACAAAGTGGATTGGGATAGACCATTCGACACAAAAAAGGCCGTTTAAGGAAGCCACCTGGTTTATTATTAGGAGGGATGATTCTTGACCCGGCCACCAAAAATGATTAATTGTCCAGTCTGTAATAAAGAATTCAAATCACATTACAGACAAGACCGAGGTAAATACCAGATACACTGTTCGAGGAAATGCAACGGTAATGCCCCTAAGAAGGTAGTAACTAAAAAATGCGTTCAATGTGGAACAGACTATCAGACAAGAAAAAAGAATACAAAGTTTTGTAGTAGGCAGTGCACTCAGGAAGCGATTACTGTCAAATACACCGATAATGAATTGGTTTATTTGGCTATGATAAATCCAGGATATGGATTTCGCAGATTTGTTACTGCTCTGTACGCGTCGCGTGAGAGAGCAATTCCAAAGTGCATTGAAGTTTTCAACAAGGCCAAAGAAATGGGGATGGACCCATACGATTGTCTGCAAGACCCTTCTTACATGAGGAAGGTCGATGTGTTTGAGTATTTAGAAAATCACCTAGCCCTACCGCATCACAGCGGCGGCACTGGTGACAGAACTTCTCTCAAAAAGTTGAAGGAAAAAGGTAGCAGAGGGAATCGGAGACTCAAGGATGATAGTCATATCGAATTCAATTGGGGAGTAATAGAGCCACGTGAGTGGTAGCCCTGTTTGAGTTCAATCGTGCCCGATAAACTGAGAAAGGATAAAGGGACTAAATCCATTAAGGAAAGGCATAACGCCGAGATAGACGAAGTCGTCGAAGAATTCCTAAAGGAGGAGTCGGAATGAATCGAACATACGATAGAACATGGGAAGAAATTGAAGATATGCTCGATAAAGCCGAGCGTACTAAGAATAATTGGCAGTGCTCTTTTGAGGCTGCAAAAAAACGTAATGATAGAGGCCGCATGAAAGATGCTGCTCGAAATTACAAAGCGCTGGAAGGGGTTGTCAAGACCTTGCGCTGGACCCTTGGCGAACAAGGGATTGAGACGCCACTCGAATGAGAGGGCAATCGTGAAAGAAGGAAAGTTACCCCAGATGGGTTGTGTTTCCAATGAAAGATTCGTGATAGAGGTGATGTCCGATACACGAGAAGATGTGTCATATGAAGTGAGTCTTGGAAAGATATTCAATCATAAGACAGAAGAAATAGAACGACGCTGGACATGTTCCTGTCGTGGTTTCATGGCACACATCGGAAAACCTGGACACACCTGTAAGCACATCCGCCGTGTCAAAGAAAATGACTGGTGCGGTTGGAAACACTCCGTGCATGGGGGCAGACCCATAAAGCACATTTCAGATTCGGGAACAGATTACACTTGCCCGAATTGCAGCCGGCTGGCATATCCCGAAGAGGATATTGCAGAAGCCAATCGTGACAGATGAAATAGTTACAACTTTGCTCAAGTTACAAAACTTGAGCACAAGACACCAAGTCGAACTAAACACGAAACAGATGTTTGAGTTTGCGAAGGCGATGGAAGAATATAATGGAATAAAGAGGGCTAAGGTAGTGGATATGCTTGTAAGAATAGACCAACACCTGTATGAAGCAAAGATAAATTATTCCTTCTTAGTTGGTAATGAGGGTTCTTTAGTAATTTACCTACACATGCCAGCATCAAATAATACAGAATTAAGAGAAGAACTAATTGCAGTATGCTCTAAAGCCTCAGTTTTTGGACAATGTAATGAAGCCTCGGTTTCATCAACGCCAAGAGATTTTTCTTTCAAGTTCCGATTTTGGTGGGACTAACGAGGTTAATACCTCAATCGTAAGTCGGGGCGTTTGAAGAACAGAAGGAAGGAACGAACCACTACGTCAGAATAACATACCTCTTGAGTGAACCAATGGAATGGAAAAACAGATGAGTAAAAGTGAGCCAGTGGGTGGGAATGTGCAAACAAATTGAGTGAGCCAAATCATCAAAAAAGCGAAGGAGAAGAGCGACTTACAACCGTGTCTATCGAAGATAGAATCTTTGGCAGCGAAACTACGGTGCCAATTTACAAAGAAACCAAGAAATATCCTAACGGAGAATTTGTTATTACTAAAGAAGAACTCATAAAGAGAATTAAACAATATTTTGGCCATGAACCTGGAAAGCGCAGTGTAACTGTGAATGTGAACGAGGATGGTGGCTTTACTTTGGAAATCTCTATCTCAAGACCAGATGGTCTGAAAGAAGAGTTCAATTATGACACTGGAGTTAAACCAGTTGACATTCTCAGACGAGCAATCCATCCCGACATTTACGCATATAGCCAAAGCGAAAGTCAATTCTATGATGGGGTTGTTAGTTTAGAAATAGACAAGAATGTCAAAAACGGTTTATGCAGAGTCTGCCTATCAAATGATTTTCTGGAAAGAAAAGGAAGTAGGACAGTAAAGAAAAAAATTCCAGAAGGAGTTGAAACTTATCAAGTTGTCACATTCCTCGAATGTGGTACTTGTGGTAGTCGATATGTTGCCTCACAACCCGGAAGGCATGTTAACGAAAATTATGAATGGACTACACACTGCTATGTTAAAGGTGTTGGAAACAACAACCAGGCAAGAGTGCAGTGGTCTATGTCTGAGTTTGGTCTAACAGTACAAAAAATCGGCTACACTTGGGCATCGCCCATGTTAGTAGTTTCAGATACTTGGGATGATAAAGAGGAAGAATAATCCTCAATCGTAAAGTCACGCGTGGTCTCAAGTTCGCGCATAATTTCTGCTTTTTGCTTAGCGTTTTTAATCATGCTGACTAATGGAAGAATCGTAAAAAACGCAAAAATACAGCCAGCTAAAACCGCAAAAGTTGCATACCTTTTTGAGTGATCTTTTTTTCCAAAAATGAAGGATCCAACTCCTGCAATTACGGCTACGACTGAAAAGAATGCGGAAACCAAACCTCCAAAAAATGCAATTTTACCAACTGCAAATTCAAATGTTAGGCCCCAAAAAAATAAAGCTCCTATTATTGCTACAATCGCTGAAGCATTACCAATTTTGCAATACTTGATTTCCTCTTCATTCATGACCATTAAAAATACCCACAATCCGCATTTTTTGCATACTGTAATTGTAGAGTAATTTTATAATCGCCCTCAACCGTCCAGCCCTTTTGGAGCCTCGCCAACGCGCTTAAGGAGTTTCACGGGGAGGATTGAAGTTGTATTAGCAACTGCGTTTGCGAAATCAGGCAAACAGGTATAGGTTGAGTTATGGGATTAAGAGCAACCGCGTGCCTACTTCTTTTCACCTTATCACTCACCGCGCAAACTCCAGCGCCAACGCCCTCAATGTCCTCAACATTCGGGCAACCAAAACCAACCGTCAAAGCGCCAGCCAATCCGGCAGGGTTCTTGTTTGAGTTCAAAGACGGCTCCAGATTCCGCGGGAAAGTTTTCAGCGGCGGCATGTTTGGAGTGAACGTCGGCGCCAATAAAAACGGCCTCATCCTTCAGGCGATGGATGGACGCATTTACATGCACCACTATCCGCCGGTGAACAGACGCCCCGCGCGAGCCTACAACAGTTTTGCAGGATACACACCCAACGGCGACGGCACTTACAGTCCGGTGGATCAAGCCATACCAGAACCGCCAACCGACCGAATCGAAATCAATCCCACGCCATTGCCTTCGTGCATTCCGGCGCGCATCAGCTTCATGCAATTTAAGCGCTCCACATTGAACCGGCTCTACCCATCGTATGAAGCCGCAGCCAAACGCGACATGGCGAACGGGATGAGCTACAGCATCAACAAGGACATCACGTGGGCGATCTATAATGCCGCCAACGGACGCACTCCGATCGGTCGCCATAACTCACCCGCAGCCACTCAAAGGTGGAGAGGTAAAGTGGTTTCAGAGGGATTTCTCAAGAATCGTTGGGTGATTTACGGCGGGCGCTGATCGGCTCGCCAACGCGCTCAAGGAGTTTCACGGGGAGGATTAGGTCGATCTCCAACCCAAGGTCGGCCTTCGATTTTGCAATCCGGCAAAGCCTTCTTTAATTCTGCCACGCCCGCTTTGGTGACTTTGGTGCGGTCCAACATAAGCCATTCGAGCTTCTGCAACTTCGCTAATTCCTTGATGCCCACAACACCAAAAACCAGATCAAGATTGTTTGAGACCAGGACCAGATCGCTTGTTTGTACCACGTGCTGTGCTTCACGAAAGAACGCTAGATGACCCTCCTCGACATGGCAAAGAATTTCGCTGGTGTAGGATGTAGCTCGTAAAGTTTCATGAGACGGTGGGGCGGAAAGTGCGTTTCCATTTCTTTAAGGCCGGCCGACCATTTAGGAAGAGATGGGTATTCAAAGTACTTCATTTTCGCTGGATATTCGAGTTCGGTGACGTAGGGTTGGGGTGTGATGTCTGGCACCTATGTGCAATGCTGTTTTTGCGGACAACGTACAGCAGTAGCTTTAGACGAAACGGATGGCACACAGACCGTCATTAGTGATTGCGAAGTGTGCTGCCGGCCCTTGACCCTCACTGCTGAAATCGACGGCGGAGAGGTTTTGTGGATCGAAGTTTCGGCTGAATAATATTACCCGTCCGCCCCTTACTAGGCGGCCTCTCAAAGGACACAAAAACTGGTTCCAGTTTCGACATTCTCCATCTCTCCATTTTGTATTTGATATGAGCGTTCCCTTAAAGGTTGTATTCTAAAGTCTCTAGAATTTTTTTTATGCGATTGATTGGTTGCGATTTTCCAAAAATGTGAGAATATTTGTCCACGATGTTAAATTTTATGAAGTTCTCGGGATTAACCATTACTGCGGTCGCATTATTTACAGCCTGCGGGGAAGCACTCGTTAGTCAAGTAGGCGTAGAAACTGATAAGGCCGCCGGGGAGTGTGAGCAATGCGCCCACTGCGAAAGTGGCACTGAATTAGTAGACAAAAAAGATGGTTCAAATGTAACCGATGAGGAATCTGCCTTAGCCAGTGATGATGCGAAAGTTCCTTCCGAGAACGGCACTGAAGAAGAATTGGTTGGGGAAGATGTAAAAGACGACTCTTTAGGGGAAACCGGTGAAGAGGAGCCAAAAGAAGTTAGTAAAGAGGATAAATAAACCAACTAACTTCACGCCGCCCATGCCAACTTACGTCTACGAAACCATTCCTCGACGCCCGAGGGAAAAGCCAACTCAATTTGAATATTGGCAATGGATGAAGGACGAACCTCTCACCAAACATCCACAGACGGGCCAACCGGTCCGACGCGTTATTTCAGGTGGAATTTCGATCTCATCCAAAAACAGTTGCTGCGCCACCTCCACAGGATCTTGTTGCGGGTAAGAGCTCGGACCCTTTCGGGGTAACGAAAACACCCTCTCCCTCTGTTTCCCGCCGCGAAATGCTCGGGTGGTCCACGTGGGGCCTTACAGGTGCTGCCTTAACGAGTCTCGTCCAGGGGGCCCCACAGCCGGTCAGTCATTTTCCCGCCACCGCCAAGCGTGTGGTGCATGTGGTTTTGATGGGCGGTTTGAGCCACATCGATTCGTTTGATTACAAGCCGGACCTCGCGAAGTTTCACGGTAAGCCGCTGCAGTACAAGGAACGGCCCGCGACCTTTTTCAACCGGATCGGCTTGATCCGCAAAAACGACTGGGCGTTCAGGCAGCGCGGCCAAAGCGGCCTGTGGGTTTCGGATTTGTTTCCGCACCTAGCCACCTGCGCCGATGAACTGGCGGTGGTGCGCTCGATGGTTGGCACCTCGGCCAATCACACGCCGGCGACCTTTGAGGAACTGACCGGTTTCCAGCTGAACGGCTTCCCGGTCATGGGCTCATGGGTATCGTACGGATTGGGATCAGAAACGGATAACCTGCCGACCTACGTGGTGTTGCCTGATGCGCGCGGTTATCCCGCCGGCGGCACAATCAACTGGTCCAACGGCTTCCTGCCCTCCGCCCATCAGGGTGTAGCCTTTGGCAATGGCGACGCGATCATCCCCGATCTTCAGCCCGCCCAGCCGATCGCCGCCGACACTGAGGCCGCCAGCCGTCAATTACTGGAGGCTCTAAACCAAAGTGATCAGGCGACCTTCGGTGCGGAAGACGCGCTTGTTGCCCGCATGAAAAGCCACGAACTGGCCGCCCGCATGCAGCTGGCTATTCCTGAGGTGGCTGACCTGAATCACGAGACGACCGCCACGCGCGAAAGCTACGGCCTCAACAAAAATGAAACCAAAGATTTCGGCCGCAACTGCCTGATGACGCGTCGGCTTCTCGAAAAGGGTGTGCGTTTTGTGCAGCTCATCTCCGGCGGCTCGTTCGGTTCCCCGCGCATCAACTGGGACGGCCACGAGGACATGCGCCGCAACCACAACCGCGAAGCCGTGCGTATTGACCAACCCGTTGCCGCCCTGATCAAGGATCTCAAGCGACGCGGCATGCTCGAGGACACGCTGATCCTATTCACCAGCGAATTCGGCCGCACGCCCTTCACCCAGACCGGCGACAACAAGCTCGGCACCGGGCGCGACCACAACATGTACGGCTTCAGCCTCTGGATGGCCGGCGGCGGCGTGAAAGGCGGCACCGCGTACGGCAGCACGGACGAGATCGGCTGGAAAACCACCGACAAACGCGTGCACTGGTATGATTTCCACGCCACCGTCCTGCACCTCCTCGGCATGGACCACGAACGCCTCACCTTCTACCACAACGGCATCCAACGCCGCCTCACGAACGTCCACGGTCACGTGATCCGCGAGCTGCTGGCTTAATTAAAATTTTATGAAAAACATCCTCTGCACACTCATACTGTTGGCCGCCATAAGCGCGCAGTCGGCGGACAAGAAACCGGTCAAGGTCTTCATCCTCGCTGGTCAATCGAACATGGAAGGAAAGGGCAAGGTGGATCCGTTATTGAACCATCAGATCCACGCACCCGAGACCAAGGAATTTTTTGCGCACTTACATAAGGATGGAAAATATATCGAGCGCGAGGATGTGTGGATCAATTTTCTGAACCGGCGCGGACGACTGACAGTGGGCTTTGGCTCGCCCGGACGTATCGGACCGGAGCTGGAGTTCGGCCATGTGGTGGGCGATCACTACGAGGAGCCGGTGTTGATCATCAAAACCGCATGGGGCGGCAAGAGCATTGGGCGCGATTTCCGGCCGCCCAGCTCGGGGTTGCCCCCCAAGGAGGAACTGGATGAAGCGGTCAACAATTTGGTGAACCGCGACTACAACAACCTCGTGCGCGACTCCATGAACAAGGCCAAGAAGGAAAATCCGAAGGTCACGCGCAAGGACATCGAAGCGCAGCTTAAGGTGACCAAGGAAATGATCCTAAAGGAAAAAAGCGAAGAATTCCGCAAACAGGTGATCGATAGTCAGGGCCATTTTTATCGGCTAATGATGGAGGAGATCGCCGTGAATCTGAAGGAACTGAAGCAGCGCTTCCCGGATTACGACGGACGCGGCTACGAGCTGGCCGGCTTCGTGTGGTTCCAGGGTTGGAACGATATGTACGGCCCCTTCCCGCCGCAGTACGCGAAGAACATGGAAAACCTCATTCGCGATGTGCGCAAAGACCTGAAGGCGCCTAACCTCCCGGTCGTCATCGGCCTCATGGGCCAGAACGGGTTTAAAGAAGCGCAGGGCAACATGGCGATCGTCAAGGCCGCACAGGCTTCCATGAACGACGTCGCCGATTTCAAAGGCAACGTGAAAGCCATCCCCACGGACATCTACTGGGACAAGGCGGCCAACGAAGCCTTTCCGAATTGGCGGAAAAACTTTGAGCAATGGCAAAAGCTCGGATCGGATTTCCCCTATCACTACCTCGGCAGCACCATCACCTTCACCCGCATCGGCCGGGCGTTTGGCAAAACGATGATTGAACTGCGCAAAGGGAAATAATGCCGGCGGCCAAACGCAAACCTCTGGTGGCGGTGCTCGATTGGAAAACCGCGCCCGCCAGCAACAGCGGCGTGGATCTCGAGGCCAAGGTGCTCGGCCAGAGCGTGCGCACGAAGTATTACCTAATCGATACTGAAGCGGATTTTACACCGGAAATACTGGGTGCCGACGCGCTGATTGTCTGGCAGAACACGCTGATCACCGAACACACGCTGGACCGACTGAAACGTTGCCGGGCCCTGATCCGCAATGGCGTGGGGTTTGATTCCGTCGACATCGCCGCCGCGGCGGCGCGAGAGATTCCCGTTTGCAATGTGCCGGATTATGGAACGGAGGAGGTGGCGGATCATGCCATCGCGTTGACGCTGGCGCTCACGCGGCAGCTCTTTCCGCTGAATGCCGAGGCCAAGCGGCCGGGATGGAGGCTGGTGGCCAAGGACCAGCTGCGCCGCACCAGCACGCTGACATTTGGCGTGATTGGGCTTGGCCGCATCGGCACCGCGGCGGCATTGCGCGCCAAGGCGCTGGGCTTTCGTGTGATGTTTTACGACCCGTACCTGCCCAGCGGCGTCCATAAGGCGGTCGGCATCGAGCGCGTGGATTCGTTGGCCAAACTGCTGAAACAATCCGACGTGGTGTCCATTCACTGTCCGCTCAATGACCAGACGCATCATTTGATTGCGGAACCGGAGCTGACCCACATGAAATCCACCGCCTATCTCGTGAACACCGCGCGCGGCGGCATCGTGAAGAAGAGGGCGGTGCTGGCGGCGTTAAAGCAGGGCGTCATCGCCGGCGCGGGGCTGGATGTAATTGAGGACGAACCGCTCAAGACCAAGGACGAGGCCCGCACGCCCAATCTCATTGCCACCTGTCACGCGGCGTTTTGCAGTCGCGAAGGGATGATCGAGATGCGCACCACCTCCGCCCGCATCGCCAAGCAGGCGATCCAAGGCAAGCGCCTGGATAATGTAGTGAACGGCGTGAGCTGACCGCTTATTTTTGCGCCGTACCCGGCCGGACCTTGTCTTTCCACTCCTTGGGCATCTCGCTCAGGTCGCTTTCGTCGCCGTAGTGTTTCTGGAGGGCGTAGAGTTGTTTCTTGAGATCGGCGGTGAGCTTGGCCTGGCCAGGTCGACCATACAGATTGGTCAGCTCATCGGGATCCTTCTGCAGATCGTACATTTCCCACTCGTTCCCGAAGCGGTAGAAGTGCATCAGCTTGTAGCGCTCAGTGCGGATGCCGTAATGGCGGGGCACCATGTGGAAGCTGGGGTACTCATAGTAATGATAGTAAATGCTATCGCGCCAGTCATTGGGGCTTTGCCCCTTAAGCAACGGCACGAGAGAACGGCCCTGCATATCGCTGGGAATCTTGGCACCGGCGATCTCCAAGAAAGTCTCGGCATAGTCGATGTTCTGGATGAGATGATGATCACGTGAGCCGGGCTTGGTAACACCCGGCCAGCTGACAATGAAAGGCATCTTCAGCGATTCCTCGTACATCCATCGTTTGTCGTACCAGCCGTGGTCGCCGATGTAAAAGCCCTGATCGGAGCTGTAGATGACGACAGTGTTGTCGTCGAGATCCAGTTCCTGAAGCGTGGTGCGCAGGCGGCCGACGCTTTCGTCAACTCCCTTAACGCAGCGCAGATAGTTTTTTGCATAACGCTGAAATTTCCAGCGAACAAGATCCTTGCCCTTGAGTTGGGCCTTGTGGAAAGCCTCATCACGCGGACCATAATGGGCACGCCAGGCTTTCATTTGCGCCTCGGTCATCCGAGTCATATTGCCACGAGCGGAACGGTCCTGCCGCTTTTGAATCGGCGTACCGGCAAAGTCGGCAGTGAGATCCACAAACAAGTCGTAGTTCGGGTCCATGTGCCGATCAATCTCCATCTCCTGATGCCGTACGCCGGGGGCGTTGTCCTTATAATTGTCAAAGAGCGTGTCGGGTTCAGGAATGTCGATGTCGTTGTAGAGCTTCAGATGGCGCAACGCCGGCATCCAAGCGCGGTGCGGTGCCTTGTGCTGCACCATGAGCATGAAGGGCTTGTCGGCGGACCGCTTTTTCTTCAGCCAATCCACCGCGAGATCCGTCACCACATCCGTCGCGTGGCCGTCGATGCGCACCTTACCCTCGGGGGTAAAGAAATCCGGATTGTAGTATAGCCCCTGCCCCGGCAGTACCTTCCAGTCATCAAACCCCTGCGGATTGCCCTTGAGATGGCTCTTGCCGTAAATGGCCGTTTGATAGCCCACCTTCTGGAGCAGCTTCGGGAAAATCTGCTGGTTCCAATTGAAAGTGTTGCCGTTGTTCATAAACCCATTCTTGTGGCTGTGCTTGCCGCTCATAATCACCGCGCGGCTCGGCCCGCAAATGGAGTTGGAACAAAAACTTTTCTCGAACACCATGCCGTCCTTAGCCAGCTTGTCGATTTCAGGGGTGGGATTCACTGCCTTCAACCAGCCATTGTACGCGCCAATGGCGTGTGTGGCGTGGTCATCACTGAACACAAAGAGAATGTTCGGGCGCTTATCCTTAGCGGAAACATTCAGCGACACCAATAGGGTGAGGACAAAAAACAGTTTTTTCATGAATCAATCAGGTGGAACGCGAAACTAGCAGTGGTCCAGTCGGCTGCCAAGCAAATGTCAACGCGGCCCCGGCGGTAGGTTGCGTTGTAAAAATTCCGTCATCGCCGTGCGCAAATGCAGCGTCGTGCCTTTGCCTTCACGGATGGAGTGGGACCGATTCGGGTAAGCCAGCATCTCGAATGGCTTGTTGTGCGCCACCAACGTATCGACGAGCTTGGCCATACCCTGGTAATGTACGTTGTCATCCGCCGTGCCATGGATGAGCTGAAGCTTGCCTTTCAAATTTTTAGCGAACGTAATCGGCGAACCGTTTTTATAGCCCTCCTTGTTATCGTCCGGCAGGCCCATGTAGCGTTCCTGATAAATGGTGTCGTAGAGCAACTGATTCGGCACGGGCGCGATAGAGATGCCCGCGTGATACAGATCGGGATACCGAAAGAGCGCGTTGAGGGTCATTGAGCCGCCGCCGCTCCAGCCCCACACGCCCACGCGGTCGGCATCGAGGTAGGGGCGATCCTTCAACACCTGCCGCACGGCGGCCGCCTGATCCTTGGAGGCGAGGATGCCGACCTGCCGGTAGATGCTCTTGCGCCAGGCATTGCCGCGCGGCGCGGTGGTGCCGCGGTTGTCGATGCTCATCACCACATATCCCTGCTGCGCCAGCATCCAGTGCCACATGCCGCCGGGGCCGGACCAGCGATTAACCGTCGTCTGCCCGGCCGGCTCGCCGTACACGTAAAGGAAGAGCGGATATTTTTTCGAACGATCCAACTTCGGCGGCAACACCGCATACGCGTCCACCTTCACGCCGTCGCCGATATCGATCTGGAAAAACTCCCGCTTCGGTTGCGCCAAAGCAGCTAATTTCTTGCGCAAGGCGACGTTGTCTTCCAGCGTGCGCACAGGTTCGTGAGTGGACAGCTTGATCAATTGTGTGACTGGCGGGGAATGAATGCTGGAAAACGTATGAACCGCCCATTTCGCATCGGACGAAATACTGTAACTGTGCGAGCCACGCTGCTTCGCCGGCGACAACCGTTTTAACTCCGTGCCATCCAGGTTAATCCGATAGAGATACCGCTCGGTAGCGTTCTTGGGGGACGCGGTAAAATAGGCGATCCCGTTCGCCGCATCGAGCTTCAGCATGCGAATGATATCGAACTTCCCCCGCGTCACTTTCTTCGCCTCGCCCGCGCGGGACACAAGATACAACTGCCGCCACCCCGCGCGTTCGCTCACGTAGGTGAACTGATCCTCTACCCAATCCGTGAAGCCAAAACGTACTTCGATCCACGCCTCATCGCGGTCCGTATACACCGTGTACGCCTTGCCCGTGGCGGCATCGGCGATCATCACCGCGTTGCGGTTTTGCAATCGGTTCAGCCGTTGCAGCAACAGCTCCTTTGAGTTATCCGCCCAATCCATGCGAGCGATGTAATGATTGCGCGGATCTCCCTCCATCTGCACCCAGGTCGTCTCGCCGCCGTCCGCAGACACCACGCCCACCCGCGCGCGCGCATTGGTTTCACCAACCTTCGGATATCGAAAAGTCACCACCTGCGGATAATTACCCGGCACATTGTTGATCATGTGCATCTCCTTCACGCCCTCCTCATCCATCTGCCAGTAGGCGATCCGTTTACCGTCAGGACTCCAGCGAAATCCGTCGCGTAAACCCAGTTCCTCCTCATAAACCCAATCGAACGTTCCGTTAATCACCGTGTCGCGGGAGCGCTTGGTCAACACCTCAATCCGGCCGGTCGGCAAATCCTCCACGTACACATTCTTATCGCGCACATACGCCACGTGATTGCTGTTCGCCGGCGAGAACTTGGCAAACATCAACGTCGCCTCAGACGCCTCCTTACCGCCGAGCTGATGCAACTTGCCGCTAGCCCGATCGAGCACCCAGTAATCTCCACGCGAATGCACCCGCCATACGCGGCGTGTGTTAGTGTAAATGAGCACCTTCGCCAAATCCTTCGTGAACGTGTACCCGCTCACGGCCAGCGGCTTCTTTTCCCCTTCTGGAATCAGCGCCTTGGCCGCCACCAAAATCTCTCGCTTCCCCGTCGCCGGATCCACCCGCACAATATCCCGCGCCTCCTTTGTCGCCTTGGATTTCTCCAACCGCACATATCCCTGCCCTGCCTCCAACCACTTGACGCCGTAGCTTTTGGCGCTGAACTCGGGTTTCCCGTAAAGCCGGTCCAGCGACAAGAGTGGATTAGGTTTTTCCTTGGACTTTTCTGCACCCAACGCGGCAAATGCCATCACGGCCAAAAAGTAAAATAGACGATGCATGCAACAGGGTGCCGCGTGCTATCAGAAGAGGCAAGCAATCTAGGAAGCCGTCGGTTCGCGCGTACGTTTACCGTTGAGCATCGTGCCGACGAACGTGTACCGGATCACATACTCGTACATGAGCAATAGCAGCCCCACCGTCACGCCGCACACCAACAGGAATTTCACCAGACTCGACATCGCCCACGGTGCCACAAGCCCCTGCAGAAACATCATCAAGGGCATATGCGCCACGTAGAGCCAGTAAGACGAATCCGACAAGTACCGGATCGTTTTATTTTCACCGGAGAAAAATTGCCGGAACACCCCGATGAACCCAAAGATCACCAGCCAGCAATACAACACTATACACGCACTCGCAATCAGATGACTGATGACAATGGGCTTGAAATTTCCCTGAGATAATTGCGTGCCCAGTTGCACATTGCGTGTTTCCAAAAAACCGACGCCCACCAGCAGGACCGGCACGGCGATCAAAAAGCTCAACCACCAGTATTTTCCCAATCTCTCCTCGAAGACATCCCGACCATGGCACAAGGCGCCAAACCCAAAGAAGATAGCATAGTACAATACCTTTGGGGGCCATGGAATTGGCCCAGTATGCGTGTCCGGTCCGAACGATTGCCACATAGTCACCTGCGCAATAAATGTGAGCGGGAATAACCAGAGTAAACACAGCGGCATCTTGATCGTCCAATCGGCCCAGGCACGGAACTTCCATTTCTTCGCAATCCACATCACCAGAGCGAAAAGGAGAATTATGATCATCAGATAGAACAAAAACCACAAATGGTGGAAAGCCGGCACCATTGAACCCGCCCAGATTGCTCCGATTACCCCACCAATAATCCAAGAGATCGGCTTGGCCCAGTTGGGCAAATCTTCGTAGTACTGCCTAAATTGTTCACCACCGGGAAATTCCTTCTTCTCATTCCGCTCAGGCTCGGTTGATGCCGTGTCTTCTTGCCTGATTACCCTTTGGTCATTAACCAGTATGTCTCGCACCCGGAGACGTTCCCGTTTGATCCGTTCCATATCAAATTCCCGCTTAGTGAGACCGCCAATAAATTTATACACCCCTTCCAACTCGCTGCTCCATTCTCCCCTCACAACCGCGAGGGGCGTTTCGTTGCGAGTATTTTTGGCGAGGGGATTCGCCCCGTATTCCAGAAGCAGTTCCACCAACTCCGCATCCGCCACAAAAGTCGCCATATGTAGCGGCGTATTCTGATCCGAACCATTGGAAGAATTGATGTCAGCTTCTTTCTCCAGTAGTGCCTTTACCGCATCTTTCTGCCGCCAAAATACTGCCAAGCTCAGAGCCGATTGGCCTTCCTTGTTTTTTGCGTTGATATCGGTTCCGGATTTCAATGCTCGATAAATACCCTCCACATCCCCTTGTTCCGCTGAGCTCCACAGATCAGATGGGCTTCCCTTGTTAGCCTTCCCCCCCATGTTGGCCAGCAATCCACCGGTGATCATTGCTATCCATGTGGCAATGATCATCACAGCCCCCAGCGTAAACAATGGAAGCAAAATCCGTTTGGCACGGTGCTTGAGCATTTCTTTCATGCCGCGTTGGCGCCAGAGCATGGCGGCGAAGAAACCGCTTACCACGAAGAACAACGGCATGCGAAAGCCGTGGATGGCCTGCATGAAGACAAATTTGTATGGACTAAATTCTTCTGGCAATTCCATGCCGATTACGGCTCCGGCCTCATGGATTTCGGCCGGCACCTCCCAGTACGGCGATTGGGTATCCTGAATCGGCCAGTATTTTTCGCCCATGAACGAGATCACGCCGTGCAACAAAATGCCCAACAACATCGCCGTCGCGCGCAGGGCGTCGAGGTCATGATACCGTTTCTTTTCCAAAATGGGCGGAGATTCCATAGTGAGATCGTGTGTCGTATCAATACGCCGGGCCGAGGCAAATTGTTACAGAGCCGCTCATCCGTGAATGACCACCATCTTACTTTCGGTCATTTCCTGTACGGCATAGCGGGGGCCTTCCTTGCCAAAGCCGCTGTCCTTAAGGCCGCCGTAGGGCATGATCTCCGCACGCCAAGCGGTGCCGAAGTTGATGTGCAGATTGCCGCTATCCACCTCGCGCGCAAACCGCATAGCGCGGTCGATATCCTGAGTAAACACCGCCGCGCTCAGGCCGAATCGTGTTTCGTTTGCCAGAGCAATGGCAGCCTCCACATCCGGTGCCACCGTCACGCCCAGAGCTGGCCCGAATAATTCCTCACAGCTCAATTTCATTTCCGGCGCCACATTCGCCAGCAATGCCGGCTGCACCACGGAGCCGTCGCGCGAGCCGCCGCACAATAGTTCCGCACCCTGCATCACCGCCTCGCCCAGCCACGTCTCCACGCGGGCCGCGTCCCGTTCGCGGATCAGCGGCCCCACCTGCGTTCCCTCGGCCAGCGGATCGCCGGCTACCAGTTGCTGAACCTCCGTGCGCAGGGCATCTAGCAAATCCACATGCACCCCTGGCGTAGCAATCACGCGCTGACTGGAGATGCACACCTGACCGGCATTCGCGTAGCCGGTCACAGCCAGCGTCCGGGCGACCTTTGCCACATCGGCGTCGTCCAGCACGATCACCGGGCTGTTGGAGCCAAGCTCCATGGTCACGCGCTTGAGCCCGGCCGCGCGCGTAATGGCCTCGCCCACCTCGGCGCTGCCAGTGAAACTGATTTTGCGCACGCGCGCATCGGCACAAATCGCCTCGCCCAATTCGCCGCCAGGGCCGGTGACACAAGCGATGGCTTCCTCAGGCAACCCGGCCTCGAGCAACAGCTCCACGAGTTTCAGTGCCGAGAGCGGAGTATCGCTGGCAGGTTTGAGGAGCACGGCGTTGCCGCCGGCAATGGCTGGCCCGATTTTGTGCGCCACGAGGTTGAGCGGAAAGTTGAAGGGCGTAATCGCCGCCACGATGCCGCACGGTACGCGCAGGGTAAATCCCAGTTTACCGACACCGCCGGAGGTGGCATCCAACGGCACGGTTTCGCCATGCAAATCACGCGCGGCATCGGCGGATAAATCAAGGGTCTCCATCGCGCGCCCGGCCTCGATGCGGCCCTCAGCCAACACTTTGCCTTCCTCGCGGCTGATCAGGCGGGCAAGGTCCTCCTGTAGTTCGGCCATGAGTTGGGCAGTACGCCGAAGAATCTCCACGCGACGGTGGGTCGGCAATGCGCGCATAACCGCCGCGCCCTGTTCCAGACAGTCCAAAGCCGCGGTGATATCCGCCGGAACCCCCACCGGCACAGTGTCGAGCACGGCGCCATCGTAGGGATGAACCACTTCAGCAACCGTCCCGCGTTCCTGCCATCGGCCCTGGAGAAACATCTTCATGCGCCCATGAGTGTGGCGGATTCACGGCGGTTTGTCACACAAATGACTTTTGACCGCGCGCCAGCGGCGGGGCACACTGAGATATGGCACGGATTGTTTATGGGTTGTCCGGCGAAGGCTCGGGACATTCTTCCCGATCCCAGCAAATGGCACGGCATCTGGTGGCGCAGGGGCACGAGGTCAAGATGGCTAGCTATGATCGCGGCTATCGCAATCTCAGGGAAGAGTTTGATATGCTCGAGATCGAGGGCCTTGTGATCGCCAATGAAAACAACAAGGTTTCTAAATCCAAAACACTGGCTGCTAATTTAGGGAAACTGAGCGCCGGCCTGAAGACGTTTCGCCGGTTAAAGAAATCGTTGTTTGAGGAATTCCAACCGGACGTGGTGATCACAGATTTCGAGCCGATGACCGCTTATCTCGCCTACACGAACGATCTGCCGCTGATCACCATCGATAACCAACATCGCATGCGCTACATGCAATACGATGGCCCAGCTCACCTGAATACCGACCGACGCCTAACCAAGGGCGTGATCCGCGCGATGGTGCCGCGGCCGGATGTGTCGCTGGTGATCACCTTTTATGAGGCGCCTGCCACCAACCGCCGCACGCTTTTCTTCCCGCCTATCCTGCGCGATGAAGTGCTCGCAACCCAACCCACCGAGGGCGATCACATCCTGGTGTACCTCAGCTTTGGATTCGACGATTTCATTAAGCAGCTCAAACAATTCCCCAACGAAACCTTTCGCGTGTACGGCTACCACCGAGAGGCGCAGGCCGGTAATCTACATTACCGGCCATTCAGCAAGGAGGGGTTCATGAACGATCTTGCCTCCAGCAAAGCCGTGATGGCCACGGCCGGTTTTACCCTGATGAGCGAGGCGCTTTGGCTCAAGAAACCCATGCTCGCACTGCCGATGGCCGGCCAGTTCGAACAACAGCTCAACGGCTATTGCCTGGAGCAAATGGGGCTGGGCAAAAACGCGCCAGAACCCAAGCGGGAAGCCGTGAGCGATTTCCTCTATCGCCTGCCCGAATATCGCGCCGCCCTAGCCCAACACGAGGCCCGCGACAACACGGCGATCCTCAATAAACTGGATGAACTCCTCGCCGACGACTGCGCTCTGGCCCGCGAATTTCACGCCAACCGCAAGTCCTACGCCGCGCCGGAGTCCGCCTGAGCCTCAAGGTCAAGGCTGCAGCAGTTCCACCATGCCCTGCCCGAGCGCATCTCCGATCAGAAAATAACTCTCCGCATTTCCAAACCAATGATGACCGTGGCCGACATTGGGCGATTCATCCTTGGGCCGGGCAAACGCGGTGGTGGAGATAAACTTCACGTTTCCCTGCAGCTCCGGCCGCGCCGCCGCCGCCTGTTGCGCGGCGCGAATGGCGAGCATCTTGTCGCTCGCTTCCGGACCGCCGTTGCCAAGCTCACCAATGATCACCGGCAGACGCGGCGTGTTGTATTCCGCGCGCACATCCCCGATAAGATGCACGAGGTTGTCCTCGTATTGCGCTCGGGCATCCTCGTCGTACATGTCGTTCCAGCCCTGAAACCACACAAAGCCGCGTACCACCAGCGGGCGACCGGCGAGTTGAGGAAACTCTTCCGGCACCGCATCAAGCGCTTCGTTTACCTCCGCCAGCATCTTGGTATAAAACTCGCCCGTCTCCCCACCAGCACTGGGAGGCCTGAAATTCTTGAACAAACTTTTACCGCCCCACGCCGTTTTCACCAGTAACACTGGCGCCTTAAGCGCATCGCCCAACCGATGGCCGATCTGCAGTTCCGGCCCGATATGATGCCGACTATCCATCGAACCGTATCCGGTGTAGCCAATCGTCAAGCCGCCCGCCATCACGCCCTGCCGGTTACGAAACCGCACGTGTACATCATTGCGCACCACCCAATTGCCATCGGCATCCTTCAGGTGCGCATACCGTTCCGGTGTCGCCGCCATCGACTGAAGCAGGTTGCCTTTGCCGCCGTTGTAATAGCGCGGGTGATCCATATCCACCACGCCCTGCCCTTCCATGTTCGATTGACCGGCCAGAATAAACACATGCACGGCATTGGCCGGCACGGATGGAGAGGATTGGCATCCAGTGAGCACCGCGGTGCCCACGGCCAAAACGCATAGAAGCATTCGCATGAGAAACGTTACCCGCAGAAACAAAGGCGGCACAGGGAAAAAACTCTGTGTCTCCGGGTTGAGAATAATTCTAGCTGATCAATTCCGGCAACGGCTTGATGCCGCTGTCCACGAGATAATGCGGCCGGCCCTGCGAATCAAGCACGGTGGCCGTGGCGGTATCGATGCCGAGGCTGTTGTAGAGCGTGGCGAACACTTCCTGGAATTTCACCGGACGATCCACCGGCTCATTGCCGTGCTTGTCGGTCGCGCCGATGACCTGACCGTGGCGCATGCCGCCGCCGGCGAGGAACGCAAAGTTCGCCCGCGGCCAGTGGTCGCGGCTGTTGTTCTTGTTGATCTTCGGTGTGCGCCCGAATTCACCCCACATCACCACGGCCACATCCTTGTCCAAGCCGCGTTCCTTGAGATCCATCAGCAAAGCGGACAGGCCTTGGTCAAGCAGCGGCATTTCCTCGCGCGACCGCGGGAAGTTCAGGCCATCGCCGCCATGCCAATCCCAGCGACTGTAATTCAGCGTCACTACGCGGGCGCCGGCCTCCACCAGACGCCGCGCGACGAGGAAATTACGAATCATCTTCGGCGCGCCGTCCCGCTGGTATTTGGGAATGTTCACGCCATAGCGCTCGGCAATGCGCGGATCTTCCTTCGAGAGATCCAGCGCATCCATGAGACCGCCATTGGAGAGAATACTCAACGCCTGAGCGTTATGCTCATCGAGCCCACCGATCTGCCCGGTGGCATCGGCATCACGCCGGAACTGATCAATGCCGCGCAACAGGCTGGCGCGGTCGTTAAGCCGGTTGAGATTGATGCCCTCCAGCACCAAGCTCTGCGGCTTGGCCAGCGGATCCTTCTGCACCAACTGCATCGGCGTGTGGGCCGCGCCAATGAACCCGCCCTTGCCGGCCTCGCCCCAAGTGCGGTTGCCGGTGGGATACATCAGACTCACATTCGACGGCACGCCGCCGTGGTTGGGCTGCAGCTTGGAGACCCACGATCCCCAGCTTGGCCAGCCGCCCTGCGGCGCATTACGCTTCTCGCTCTGGCGCCGGCCGGTCATGCATTGGTAACAATCGTGCGCACCATCCGAGTCGGCCAGTGAACGGATAATCGAAAACTGATCGGCCATCGTGGCCAGTCGCGGGAACATCTCGCAGATTTCCACGCCCGGCACGTTGGTCTTAATCGGATAAAACTCACCGCGAATTTCCTTGGGCGCATCCGGCTTGAGATCGAAGAAATCCAAATGCGATGGACCGCCCGGCAAGTAGATATTGATCACCGCCTTATGGGAACGGCCAATCTTTTGCGCGGCCTCCACTTCCATCAGTTGGCCCAGCGATAAACCGCCCGCGGCCATACCCCCGATCTTCAGAAAATCCCGCCGCGAATACCCGTCGCAATGAGTGCGGCCATTGTCTCGGTTACCAAACAGGTCAATCATGACGATATATAACTTATGACAATCAACAACCCAAGGCGAGGAAGAAGTTCAAAGGTTATCACAACCTCATCAACAATACGCAGTTTCTCCTGAGATTCGGTGGCCTAAATACCAACTAAGAACGCGAAAACGATGCCTTGTTTTTTGAACATGCCGTCACTATCGTTCGTTAACGGGTAACGGTTGTGCTGCGGCAAGCAGTGGGGCGGTCAAATTAACATATCATGAAAAAAACTCTGATTCTCATGGCGGGTTTT
>CAJWMQ010000041.1 GCA_913042895.1 uncultured Verrucomicrobiales bacterium
GTCGCAGTGAGGTCGTCAGAGATGATGAAGAGAACGTTGGGTTTGTCCCCGGCGTTAAGCGAATAAACGGACAACAGGAGGAGTAAAGCTAGGGTATGAAATGTCATCCGTCTAGGTTCCCATGATTTTCCAGCCGGCCAGGTGTTCATTATTCCAATTCGATCCATGATTTATGAGCTTTGTTCTTCCGTGAAAACATTCGCAGACATAATTATTTTTCCTCGGCTTCGCTGACGATTTCCGCTGGAAAGTTGCGACGCCAGCCGCCTTTTTGCCACCAGCTGTGACCGTTGGTTAACACGTCGTTGTCGTAGGCGATGAGCTGCTTTTTCATTTTCTGAAAACGCTCGGGGTGCGACTTTGATAGATCGCTGGTTTCCTTGGGGTTGTCTGCCAGGTTATATAAGGTCCAGGTACTACGGGAGGAATCGCATAGCAGCTTCCAATCGCCGTCACGAATAGCGACGCGGTAGGTCTGCTTGCCGTTGCGCCAATACAAGGGACGAGCGCGCTTCAAGGGTTTCCCCTGGAGAAGCGGTAGAATGGAGACGCCGTCGATGATGCGATCGGCAGGCGCCGGGACGCCGGCAACTGCGAGTACGGTCGAGAAGATATCGTGACCAATCACCGGCTCTGATGAGACGATGCCTGGGGCAACACCAGCCGCCCTCATGCCGGCCGGCCACTTGATGATACCCGGAACGCGGATACCGCCCTCGTGGGTGTGTGCCTTGCGCCCGCGAAAGCCACCAGTGGATCCACGGAAGTTTGTTTTTACGTTGTCCGGGTCGTCACCTGCAGGACCGTTGTCGCTGGTGTACCAGATCAGCGTGTCATCCGTGAGACCTGCCGTTTTCAGGGAGTATACGATAGCACCTACGGCCTCGTCGATTTGAGTGATGTTGCCGTAATACTGTTTCAGCTTCGTGTCGAATGATTCATCATAACGGGCCATGAATTCGGGGTCGCTGGAGATAGGCCCATGCGGTTCGTGTAGCCAGACCGTCATGAAGAATGGCTTGTCGGCTTGGTGATGCATCTTCAGCCAGTCATCTACTTCCTTGGCGATCAGCTGTGCTGAGTAACCTTGCAGTGGGCCAACGGCCTTTCCATTTCGGAAGAAGTTTTCGGGGTTTCGATGAGAAGGACGGGCCACGTTCCCCGTAATAAAACAGTAGTCATAGCCGTAGGCGTCCATCGTAGGCTGACGCGGATTCGCAAACTCCCCGCCGAACACGTGTTTTGGTTGCTCCTTCCCCTTGTTCTCGTAGTGGCTGAGATGCCACTTGCCGAAGTGTGCGGTCTGATAGCCGTTTTTGCGCAACAACTGTGGCAAGGTGATTTCTTCAGCCTTTAGGTGAAGCTCGCGTCCGGTATTGAGCCAGTGGTAGACACCGTTTCTGTATGGCGTTCTGCCGGTGAGGATCGCGGCACGGGATGGCGAACAACAACCCGAAGAGGAGTAGCAATCGGTAAGCTTGACGCCATCAGCCGCCAACTGGTCAATATGCGGCGTTTTCAGTTGCAGGTGTCCATAGGACTTCAGGTCTCCCCAGCCCTGATCATCGGTGAGGATTTGGATGAAGTTAGTTGGGGTTTCCGCCTGAAGATAGGATGCAAACAGCAGAAATAGAAAAACAAGTCGTATCATTCTTTGATCTGCTTGATACGGACGTTCTTGAACTGAACCAGCGACCCATGACCAAGAAAACCTATGTGCCCTTTGCCCGGTCGCTTAAAGCGACCGATATCATCGTCTTCGAGGATGACGGTGCCGTTTAAGGTGATCTTGATGTAGTTTTTATTCATGATGACTTCTTGAAGGTTCCACTCGCCGACAGGCTTTAGAAAACCGCGTTTGGCCGCCACGCGCTTGTACAGGGAACCGTGATATTGAGTGTCCTTCAGCTTCGCGTAGCGTTTCGAGGTGTTGTCGAGAATCTGGCTCTCGAAGCCCTTGGATGATGGCTTTCCTTCCAGCGGGCAGCGCAGGCCCAGACCGTTGTTGGCGCCAGGGGTCAGTTTGAATTCAAAACGTAGAACGAAGTTATCGTACTCCTTTTCGTGAAAGACGTTACCGCCATTTCCTTTTCCTGGGAGGCAACTGAGGATGCCGTCTTTGGCTTCGTAGCCGTCAAGGTTACCGACCCAGCCAGTCATGGATTTGCCGTCGAAAATAGACACGAAGTTGTTCTCGTCTCTAGTGTCAGCTGCGAAGACGTCGAGTGCGGCCACGGTTAGGGTGAATAGTATAATAGTTTTCATACGCCCATGATCTCCCAGCCGCTGCGGTAGGTTCGCTGAACACTTGCATTGGCTTTATCGTTGTTGGTGAAGCTAAGCTTAGCAGCATCCCACTCGAGCCAGTCGGGAGAGTGCTGCATGGCGATGTTTCCTAGGAGAATAAACTCGGTGAGATCGGCGGCGAATTCGATAGGCGATAGTAAGCCCTCTTGCTTACCTTCTAGTACCGCATTCACAAAAGCGTCATGGTGGCCGATGGATTTCAGTTTTGGCAGAGGGACATTCGCATACTTTTTGGTCGGTAAAATGACAGGGCTATTCCCATGCCGTAAAAGTAGTAATCCATCTTCCCCTTTCAGCAAACAACCGAAGCGAAGTTTTATCCCATCAGGAATAGCATCGGTTAGCGTTTTTGGTGGTCGCTCGCCACCACTGCCCCAATGCACTTTCAGATCACCACTAGTGAACCGTGTGCCGGGAAAGAGATATTCTACACGCTCATTATTCGTCCAGTTGTGTGCATTAGGCACACCGGTTTGTGAGCGCACTTTGCGTGGGGCGGTAAGTTCCAGTCCGCGGTACATGGCATTAAAAATATGGCAACCCATATCGCCTAGCGTGCCTGTACCAAAGCCCTGGCGCCGCCGCCAGTTTTTGGGATGATAGTACTTCTCAATAAAAGGACGTTTTTCTCCGACCCCCAGCCACCCATTCCAGTCGAGTCCATCAGGAACCTGATTTCCATGATTAGGAAGTGGCTTCGAGTCACCCCAGCTTTTACCGCAGAACACCCAGGCCTCCGTTACCTGGCCAATTACTTGTTTCTGGATCAAATCTACCGCGGTGCGATCATGGATACTAGAGGCTCCTTGAGTCCCCATTTGCACAATTTTCTTATTTTGTTCAGCTGATTGCCTTAAAGCTCGGCATTCACCGACATTTTGCGCGAGTGGTTTCTGCAGGTATACATGCTTGCCGAGGTTCATAGCACTCAATCCCATGATTCCGTGCATGTGGTCGGGAGTGGAAATACTGACAATATCGATAGTCTCTTCACCTTCCTGAAGCATTTTTCGCCAATCGGAGTAGGCTTTGATTTGAGGATAACTCGCCGTCAGTTTTTTGGTTGGCCCGGAATCCACATCGGCTGCGGCAATCAAGTTCACTTTTGGGTGACCGGCCAATGACTTAATATCAGCTGCTCCACGCCCACCGATGCCAATTGCAGCAAACTGAAGTTTTTGCATGGGTGATCCAGTTGCCCATGAATGCCGACTGACATATGGTGCGCCCAAGGTGATGATCGAGCTTGCTAGAAATTTTCGGCGGTTGAGTGAGGGTGTTGAAGGCATAAGTTTATTTGATTATTGGGTAGTTAGAATTAATTCCCGGAATCGATTTGGACCTAAATTGTTTAGGTCAGACATTCAATGATTTTTCCTAACGGCCGTTGAGAGCTTTTTGGTATCGATCTGTTTCGTGGTCTTTGGTCTTCTGCATGACCTTCAGAAGTTCCTCCCGATAACGGTTCTCTAACTTGGCATGTTCCTCGTCGCCGGTAAGGTTGTTCAAGGCATCGGGGTCATTCCCGTAATCATAAAATTCGAAGGGGGTACGGTAAAGGTAATGCTTCACTCGTTTGGCAAGAGCAGGATCATTCTCTGCAGCCTTGGCCATGGCTTTCCAAGTCAGTCCGCTCATCGATTCATTTTTAAAAAGGGTTTTACCGTCGTGCCAACCGTTCCAGATGAATCCGTAACGCTTGCCCTGCAAGGAACGCATGGTATAGGAGCGACCCGAGGCAATGGTGTTGATGTGGGTGTAGACGAATTCCCTATCGTTTTGCTTCTCACCCTTGAGGACAGGAAGAAAAGAGCGACCGTCCATACCCTTCATGGGAGCAATTCCGAGAGCCTCGAGGATGGTCGGAGCAAAATCTACTCCGGCCACCAAATGCTCGGTTTCATGAGTGCCCGCCTTAACCGTGCCCGGCCAGCGCACGATCCAGGGAGTGAGAGTCGAATGCCTCCAGACGTTGGTTTTTGCAAAAGGGACGGGGATTCCGTGGTCTGACTTCAGCATGACAAGGGTATTCTGGGCAAACCCGGCTTTCTCAAGTTCGACCAGGATTCGGCCCACGACGTCGTCGGCCCGACTGACCGAACTGTAGTACTGGGCAATCTCTTCTCGGATGGCGGGCAAATCGGGAAGAAATCCGGGGATGACGATTTCATTAGGCTGATAGATTCTGGAAGGGGCCGGATAGTCGGTCTGTTTCCTTTTATTTTTCTTATCATCCGAAGTTCCTTCACTAGTTTCCTTGGTCAATTTTCTTTGATCAGCGGGTTTCCGGTTATCGAAAGGACGGTGCGGGTCATGGGCATTGACCATAAGGAAAAAGGGTTTGTCGTCTCTTTTTACCCGCGCGAGAAATTCGGCGGCAAATTTACCATACAGTTCTTCACTGCGCCCATTGGCCATTTCGGAACGGTCTCGACGATATTCGAATGCATTCTTTCGGGAAGGAACGACGTGTTCAGTCTTGCCAAGTATGCCGGTCGTGAAACCATTCTCGAGCAAGGTTTCAGGTAAAGTGGGTACGCCCGGTTTGATCTTAGTAAAGCCAAGCGCTCCGCTGTTGTGGGGATAACGACCGGTCATCCAGACCGCCCGGGTGGGCATGCAAATCGCAATCGACACGTGGCCATGCTCGAAACGCAGGCCTTCACCGGCGAGTTTGTCGATATTGGGAGTCGTCCCTTGGACTTTAGAACCATAGACCCCGACAGAGTCGCGGTTCATGTCGTCTAGAGTAATGAATAAGACGTTGAGTTTGGACTCAGCAAAAGTACTCAGGCAGCTGCTTACGCAAGTCAGAAAGGAAAAAAGCAGGGGTTTCACGCCCCCCACTCAAACGGTAAAAAGTTTCCGTATCAAGAAAACTTGTGAAAGTTACTACGATATAGCTTCAGAAAATAATCATTGGATTAACGATTCGGGGAAGATCCGTTCAACACTTGAATGGGGCAAGGTGAAACTTGCCCCGCTTGCTTCGCCCGCACACACTGCGCCAATGCGTTTTGTATTCCTGTTTTGTTTCTGGGTATCACTGCCGGTACTCGCTGCGAAGCCGCCCAACATTATTCTCATCCTTGCCGACGACTTGGGCTATGGTGATCTGGGGTGCTTCGGGCAGAAGACGTTAAAAACTCCGCGGCTGGATGCGATGGCGCGAGAAGGGATGCGGTTTACGCAGTTTTATTCGGGCAGTACCGTTTGCGCGCCTTCACGCAGTGTGCTGCTTACTGGCCGGCACATGGGGCGCACGGTGGTGCGAGGCAATTCCACGCAGCCGATTGTCATCCGGCCCGATCAACCGACGCTTGGCTCAATGCTCAAAGGCGCGGGCTATCGCACGGCGTGCATCGGCAAATGGGGCGTGGGTACGCCGGATAATTTTACCAACCCCAATGACGTGGGGTTCGACCATTTTTACGGCTACATCAACATGTGGCATGCGCACAATTTTTATCCGGAATTTCTCATCCGCAACGGCAAGGTGGAAAAACTGCGCAACGAGGTGGCGCCGCGTTGGAAGGCGATGCAGGATCCCAAACAACCGATGGCCGGCCGCGGTGTGGCGGTGAAGCGCGTGGATTATGCGCCGGATCTGTTCACCGCTGATGCGCTGAAGTTTATCCGCGATTATCACCGGCAACCGTTTTTTCTCTACTACGCCCTGAACATCCCGCACGCCAACAACGAGGCAGGCAAGGCTGGCATGGAGGTGCATGATCTGGGCGAGTTTGCCGCCAAGAACTGGCCTGCGCCGGAGAAGGGCTTCGCCAAGATGATTCAAAATATCGACCGCGATACCGGCCGCATCATCGATCTGGTGCGGGAATTAAAAATCGCCGACAACACGTTGGTGATATTTACCTCGGATAACGGCCCGCATCAGGAAGGCGGGCATCTGGCCGATTACTTTAATTCGAACGGCAAATTGCGTGGCGTGAAACGTGACCTGACTGAGGGCGGCATTCGCGTGCCCACTATCGCGTGGTGGCCCGGCACCATCAAGGCCGGCGGTGCGGATGATGCCCACTGGTACTTCGGCGATTTCATGGCCACTCTGGCCGATCTCTCCGGGGCCCAGCCGCCCGCGGATATTGATAGCGACAGCTTTGCTGGGTCGCTCAAGGGCACGCCGCGCACCAATCAATGGAAGCGCGAGCACGAGATGTATTGGGAATTCTACGAACGAGGCTCCGCGCAGGCCGTGCGTTTCGGTAAATGGAAAGCCATCCGCAAGCCGATGTTCACCGGCCCGATCGAGCTCTACGACATGTCCAATGATGCCGGCGAAAAAAGGGATTACGCCAAGCGCCGCCCGGACCTCGCCCGGCACGCGGCCAATCTCATGGAAAAAATGCACACGCCAGATCCGAACTGGAAAGTGCGCGGGCGGAAGTGACCTATTTCAAGCTCCGCCAGTCGAACGCTTCGTCCATCACATCACGGTGCAGCTTCAGCATTTGCGCTTTCATCTTGGCGAAGCGTTCGGGGTCCTTTTCAGAAAGGTCGATCTCTTGGGCAGCGTCAGTGCGGAGGTTATGCAGACGGTAATTTTTAAAATCGGTCTTCTTGATGTCGCCAATGAACCGTTCCAGAAACATGTTTTGGCGTGGTAGGTCAATTTCCGGATCAGCGAGCAGACACCAGTCGCCATCGCGAATGACACAGACTGGGCGCGAGGGATTGTAAAACCAATAAAGCGGTTTGGGGCGGACAAGTTTACCGGTGGCAAATAAGGGCAGTAGGCTTGTGCCATCGAGTGTGACATTTTTGGGTAACGGGACTCCTGCCGCGGTACAGGCGCTGGGTAAGAGATCGACAAGCCCAGCGGGAACATCACTGCGTGTGCCGGGTTTGATCCTGTCGGGCCAACGGATGATGCCAGGCGCACGGATACCGCCTTCCCAGAGTTGGGTTTTGCGTCCTTTGAGATTTCGGTTGTTGGCACGGTCGGTGCGGTAGCTGCCATTATCAGAAGTAAAAATGACCAGTGTATTGTCTACCTCGCCGAGGGCATTCAGCTTTTTGAGGATGCGTCCGGCGGCATCGTCCATATTTTCAATACAGCCGTAATACTCGGGTTGCTTCACTTCGGGATGGCGGGCGGCCAACTCGGGCGGCGATGCCACGCGTTGATGAGGTTCGTGAAAGCAGATGTTGAGGAAAAACGGTTTCTTCTTATTGCGATGCTGGTCGAGCCATTTGATGGCTTCATCGGCAACGATTTGACAGGAGTAACCCTTGACCTCTCCAAGAGCCTTGCCGTTGCGGACAAAATTATTTGGGTTGTGGTGGGAAGGCTGGGCGTTGTTGCCCGTTGCCAGCCAATGGTCGTAGCCATGATCTCCAGGGTCGGGGCCAGAAACGTCATCAGTAAGCCCGTAGCCGAGATGCCATTTGCCAATATGTGCAGTCGCGTAGCCGGCGGCCTTGAGGAGTTCAGCAATCGTGGTTTCCTCAACTCGCAAATGCATCTTTTGCGAAGTGGCAACCCAGCTGTAGACCCCGGCGCGCACGGAAAATCGGCCTGTCTGTAACGCAGCTCGCGATGGCGAACACACCGCGCTGGCCGCGTAAAAATCACTGAATTGCAGGCCATCTTTGGCCAGTTGATCGAGATGAGGTGTTTTATTTTCCGGACTACCATAGCAACTGAGGTCACCGGCACCTAGATCGTCGGCGAGCATGATGACAATATTCGGCTGAGTCGCCGCTTTAAGGCTCCATGAGGTAAGTAGGAGAATTAGAGGAACAATAATTTTCATGGTTATTTCATAAATCTATCACGCGAAGTATGACCGCAGGAAACTTGCCGGCGACAGCTCCGGAACAATGGCGGAAACAAATCCCAGTTGCATGATTAAACTTTTTTAAGCGCATTCGGGGCCGTCGCACTTTAGACCGTCCATCCCGAGTAGCATCGTGCGTACAGCAACACCGGCGTTTACGGCGGCGACCAGATCGGTGGTGGCTTGCAGGGTTTCCTGCGACACACCGTCGCCCAGTGCCTTTTCTGTGCGGCCGCCAGTGCAAAAACCGCAGCCGCGCGTGATGGTAACGGCGAGGCCGATGAGGTGTTTTTCGCGATCAGTTAGATGTTCGGTCGCGCCGGCTTTTTCCAGTGCCTGAATAACGTGTAGTTCTTGTGCGTTCATGATGATTTAAAACTTTTTCAATTCGGTTTGCAGCCGCTGGATGATCTCCGGATGGCGGGCGGACAGATCAGTGCGTTCGCCCAGATCACGGCTAAGGTTAAAGAGAAGCGGGGTCGCGTGCTGAATGGCGGGCTCACGTTGGCGGGTGTCTGGATGAGAGGAACGATCCTTGGTGCTGAGGTGGATTTTATAATCCCCCGAGCGGAATGCTTTTGCGCTCCCCGAAAAGAGCCATTGTGTTCGTGGGCTGGCCTTGCCGTTTAACAACGTCTCGGTGAGATCAAGAGACCGATAGCCGGGCAGCTCTTGTGGCTGTTGTCCGCCGGTGAGCGTGGCAAAGGTGGCGTACAGGTCGAGATTAGCTGCCATGCCGGGCACTGTGGCGGGTTTGATTTTGCCGGGCCAATGAAAGATGCCTGGCACGCGATAGCCGCCTTCCCAAGAAGTACCTTTCTCGCCGCGCAATGGTCCGGCCGTGCCCCCGTGCGGGCCGAACATACTCCATGGGCCATTGTCGCTGGTGAAGATGACGAGGGTGTTGGTATCAAGCTTGGCTAGTTTGAGGGCCCCCATGACCCGGCCGACGGACCAATCGATTTCCTCGATCACATCCCCGTATCGGCCGCCGTCGCTGCTGCCCTGAAATTGTTTGGACGCGAAGATTGGCGCGTGCGGCATGTTGTGCGCGAGATACAGGAAGAACGGCTTGTCCCGCGGCGTGCGAATCCATTTCACAGCCTCTGCCGTGTAGCGGCGCGTGAGCAGTTCCTGATTAGTCGGATGCTCCACCACCTTGCGGCCGCGAATGAGCGGCACGGGAAAGCTGAACTTAGTGCAATGGTCAAACACCTCGCGCGTCTGGCGTTTGCCCGGCGGCGCCGGCACATCGTTGCTGCCAGGCGTGCCGAAGTGATAATCGAAGCCGCACTCGAGTGGGTGCATGGGGCTTTGAGTAAAATCTTTGGGGTAACCAGCCAAGTGCCATTTTCCCAAAATGGCGGTGGCATATCCCTGCCGCTTGAACATTGCCGGCATGAGTTTCTCCGGTGCGGCCGGGAGTTTTTGTTTGCCAATCAGTGCCGGATGTCTTCCGCTCATCAACCCTGTGCGACTGGGAACGCAGGTTGAGCCCGACGAATAAAAACTGGTCCAACGCTGACCCTCTTTTGCCAAACGGTCGAGATGCGGTGTTTTGATCTTGGTGTTGCCGTAACAGGTGAGGTCCCCATAGCCGAGGTCGTCGACAAAGATCAGTACTACGTTGGGGCGCAGGGCCTGGGGAAGTTCAGGTGAAGCGGCATGGGTCGGGCCCAATACCAAAACCCAGCCTGCTAACAGGCAACATAACCGTGAAAACATGTCGTGTACTATGCCTGCAAATCGAAGCATGGACAATCCCACCGACTTTTTTTTAGCAAATTCTAGCGTCCCCGTAGTTGGATGTCATCGAAGTCGTTCATGTCATCAAACGATCCGATGCCGATGCGGCCTTTGCCAAAGGTCTTGTCGCTCACCTGCATGTGCGGCTTGGTCAGATCATTAAAATAAACGGTGATCGTGCCGGCCTTCGAGTCGCGCACCAGCTTCACTTTGTGCCAAGTTTCGTTCTTCCATGGCGTTAGGTTTTTGTTCCTGGTCATCGCCTTGCGGGGGGCGTTTTTGACGATCATGATTTGTCCGCTATGCGGGTCCGGACGCGCGCCAAGGTGCACGTAGTAAAAATTCTGTGGATCCTGCCAATTGAAGAATATGCAGCAATCGCGATGGCCGCCGGTATCCTTGGTGCTCTTCACACGAAAGGTCAGCACGAAATCGGCCACCTGCACGTCCTTGATGAGCGCAATGTGCCGGGGACTCCGCACCTTGGGTTGGTAGTTGCTGTTGCGGCGGTTGATGCCGAACACCGCATTGCCCTCCACCTTGCGATGCGTCCATGACTCGGAATCCGTCGTCTCCCAAAGCCCGTGGCCTTTCTCGAAGTCTTCAGTAAATAGTACAGGCAGCTTGGCCAAATCCTCCGCGGCCACCGTGCCGGTGATTACAATGAACAATAAAATGGATCGCATGACTCCGCCAGTGTGCCGGTCTCCAACGGGCGGGGCAAGTTCCGCCTTGCCCCAATTAAACAGGCCTCAACACCGCCGTCATAAATCCGCGATCAGCAATTGTATCGTGATAGTCGCCCACCTCGAAGTTTAGCTCCGCCAGCACTGCGCCATACTCCGCGGGTGTGTAGCATTTGCCTTGGCAGATGTTCATTAGCAACGCGGAATATTCCGCAACCGGCAGCGGCCCGGTTTTGTCATCGTGAATAAACGCCTCATGAATGATTAAGAGCCCGCCGCTCTCCAGAACCGCCGCAGCTTTGGCGCAGAGCGTGCGCACCTCGGGGAAATCCCAATCGTGCAGCAGATTGGACAGCAGGAGCACATCGCACGCCGGCCAATCGCCCTCAAACATATCGGCCGTGAGCACCTCCAGCCGATCGGTCAAACCATGCTGGGCGATTTCCTCGCGGGCAATAGCGTCCACGGGCGATTGTTCGAGCACGGCCCCGGTCATTTGCGGTTGGGCGGCGAGCAGGGTACTGGCGTAAATGCCTGAGCCACCACCGACATCGAGTAGCCGTTTTTTGCTGGCCAATTGCGGCTCGAGCGCCGCGGCCAGTTTCTGGCCAAAGGCCAGTCCGCGGCAATTCATCAACTCCGTGAAGCCGCGCGCGAAATCTTCATCCAGCATCGAGGTATGCCAATCACTGGCGTCATCCTTGGCCTGCCAGTTGGCCGGCTTGCCGGTGCGGAGGACGGTGAGGAAATCCTGCGTGATTTGGGAATTTTGAATCGGCTTGTAATACGGCCGCAGATTCCAAGCCGAGTCACCGCATAAAAACTCCTTAGCCAACTGCGTGAGCGAATGCTGATCCTCCTGCGTGACGATCAGTCCGTTGGCTCGACACAAGGTGAGCAGCACATCCGCCGGACGTTCGGCAAAATCAAAGTGCGCCCGCAACGCGTCCGTGTGGACGCCGGAATTGTCCTTCAGCCAGGAAAACAAATCGAGATGCACAATCGCCGCCGCCAACAACTCCGCGGCGTATTGCCGATCTCGATAGCGCAAAATTTGAGCCGGATCGGTTAAAGGCAACTGCGTAAGGTTTGCATTCATGAATCAATGTATGTAGTCAGAGGCTCAGTTCCAATCCCATGGCCTTTAGCAGAATGATTAAGAGAATTCCCAACACGGCGATGGCCAGATTGGTCATGTTGGAAACACTAGCTGCACTCAATGCAGTATTCAGGTCGGCTCGTGTTATTTTGGAATAACCTTCCATGGCAACGTTCATTTCAGGCAAAGACGTGATCAATGCGCCGACAAAATAATGAAGGCCCGTGAAAATCGCTGCGCCTAAGTATACTGTTAGACTGGCCTCATAGATTTGCGTCCATGCCAGGAATAACCAATTCACGGCGAATGAACTCATGACCAAGCCGGTTGTGCCGCCAATAAATTGGCGCCAACTGTCGGTGTGTTCCTCGTCGTCGATCGCTTCGAAGAGCTCCGGATCACGTTCCTGTAGCCGCTTATTCCAATATTGGAAGGCAACAATACCGATGACGCAAACCAATGCCGCCGCGATGAGGAATGATCCAGGTTGGATTTGAACCTCTTCTGAAAGTCCTCCAAACGGATGGCTGGCAGTAAGCACCCAAAAGCCGACAATGGAGAAAGTAAACATTAGAAAAGCCATGCCGAGATGCTGGTAGATTAATCTGCGTTCCGTTTGAATCAGTTTTTTGAACTGCTGTAATCGGTCGGTATCTCCCTTTAATTTCCACCTTAACATCACATAGAGAGGTGCAACAAGGTACATCAGGTATATGTTTGCCAGATTAGAACCAAGCGGGTTGGCCACGCCGCCGGCTTTGCGCATACAAAAGGCGGCCACCATGTTAACCAATTCAGGATTGTTAGTGCTGGCGTTGATTACCAGTGTGCGACTCTTATTTCCAAAATACTTTGCCGCCAAACCTGCTGAGGCATTGACCATCAGGTCGGTGGTGTAGGGGATTAAGCGAAAGCAGAGGATGAAACCTAATATTAAAGACTCTACTAAAAACCAATATTGCCCGCCAAAGGCAGAGAACTGGGTTGTTTGATATTGGTGGATGTCCACCAAATGTCCCACGATATCAGGCATAGAATTAAGTTAAGAAATTGAGAGGTCTCCTTCAGAAAACGGCCTGTTATTTATTGGCCGGCAGATGGTAATGCTAATGGTCAATCTGTCCAAGTCAGTTGGTTAACAGTTTTTTCACTGGCATTTCATTTTGGCGAATATACTTATCCAAGAGAGTATTACGCTCCAGCTTATTAAGTTTCGAAATAGCCTGCACTTTATTTAGAAAAATGTGCATGTCCTGATTGCTCTCACCGTACAATTGATGAAAGGCCGGCACATACTGATGATAGGCAGCCCTAGCTCCAAGAACGGCATTATTAATCGGTCTCTTGGCGAGAATGGCTAATTTTGAAAGTCGTGGATCGCTGAGACTCATATCATTCAGTTGTTGCCTGAACCCGGCTATGAACTGCTTTTTGGCTTCTCGTTTTTCCTCCTCCGTTTCAAGTGATTCATAGATCGCCTTTAGCTCAATTTTCTTTTGAACGTACAGTTGGTTCACCATGTGCTTCGTTTGGCGCCTAGTCAGATAATCTTCCAGCGCCCGAGGGTTTTGTTTGGCTTTGGCCCATTCTGTGACTCCAATTTGTGCAAAAGCAGTGGCAAAGCTTTCATTGAAAGTCGTGTCTCCTTTCACGAAAAGATGATGGTGTGCTAACTCATGAAAAATAAGATCCGCCAAGTCTTCCTCTCGATAGTTAATAAAGGTATTAAGTACCGGATCATCAAACCAACCTAAGGTTGAATATGCTGGAGTCCCTCCAATGTGAACGTCCAGGTCTTTGCCTTGCATTTTCGAGGCAAATGATCGCGCATCGGTTTCATTAAAAAATCCGCGATACGTCATGTTTCCGACTATCGGATACCACCAGGATTTTAGTTCAGTGCTAAATTTGGGAGCGGCGTAAACAACCCATAATACGTATTTCCGGTTTAAATCCCGGTAGCGCCGATAATTGTCTTTTGGATCTACTCCTAGATTTGCTTTGGCAAATTCTCGCAAGTTCGAAACTAGTTTTAGTTGTTGGCGGATTTTCTCTGGCTTGGTTGGATCATTTATCAAGTCGAATATTTCCTCTTGGCCGGAAATAATCTCCAACTGTCCGCGGGCGGCCTGAGTATAGTAGGTGATCGTTTGGCAACCTGTGCCAAAAAGGATTGAACCTACCCATAAGATCCAAGGTTTCATTTTAGTCTTAATGTTAGGACGTGAAGGTAAAGGGCAACGCTAGAGAATTCAAATCAGCTTAATAACAAATAAAACCTAACGATATCGGCCAGATTGAATTGACTCTCTTAAGCCGAATCCATAGAGATTATCAGAATGACCATGTACAAGACTACGATTCTTTTTGGAGCATTACTAATTGTAACAGGACTAGCTGGTTACTTGGGAACTGGATCGGAACAGAAAACCGCACTTATCCCTGCAGCCTTCGGCATCGTTATCCTAATTTGCGGATTGTTGGCTGCTAATGAAAGCCGTCGAATGATGGCCATGCATATTGCCGTGCTCTTTGGTCTTTTGGGGGCGATTGGGGTTGCCCCTGTTCTTTTTAAGGAAGGGCAACCACAAGCTGCTTTCATTTCAAAAGTAGTGACTCTCATCCTGTGCGTTATCTTTGTAGGATTGTGCATTCGATCCTTCATTGCCGCCAGGAAGGCACGTGAATTGGCAGAACAAACAGAGGGAGAGAGTGCTCCTACTGAGAGTGTTGGTTCGGACCAGGAATAAACAAATATAGATTCTAATCTTTTTGGCGGTCCGATGAAATATTGGCCTCACTGATTCTGTTTTGAGCTTGAGCCTAAGCTCTGCTCCAAGGCCCAACATTAATCAGCGTGTGCCCGATTTTGTGCGGAAGCAGTTGAAGCACGCGCGCGAGGGTGAGACGATGAGTCTGATGCGATTTTGGTTGGGAGTATGCTTGATGCTGGGAATCTTCGCGGGACACGCCGCGGAAGGCTCGGCGGTGTTGTCGATTTTCAAATCGCGCTGTGTGGAGTGCCACGGCAAGGGGGGCAAAGTGAAGGGGAAGCTGAATTTGCTTGAGGTGGATTCGCTGGAGGCATTGAAGACGGATCTGGAACGGCTGGAGACACTCATCGAGGTGCTGGAGACGCGCGAGATGCCACCGGAACCGGAGCCGGCACTGAGTCCGGCCGTGCGCGAGGTGATGGTGGGCGAATTGCGCGGTCTGCTTCGCGCGGCGTTGGCCAAGTCCGACGGCTTCGCGCCCACGCCGATTCGCCGCATGAACCGGCTGCAGTACAACAACGCAGTGCAGGATTTGCTCGGGCTGAAAGTGTCCGTGTTTCCGCTGCCGGAAAAAATGATGCGTGATCGCTCGGGTTATTTCGCCAAGGCACTGAACGGACCGGAGCGGCGGATGCCGGAGGTGGTAACGGTGAGCAGCCGGCCACTGGGCAAGTCCGGCCTCATTGAGCCACGGCTGGCGGGCGTGGGGCCGTTCCCGCAGGATCCGCGCGCGGAGCATGGGTTCGATAACCGTGGCGATCACCTGTCGCTCTCGCCGTTTTTGCTCGAAGCTTTTTTCAAACTGAGCCGGCGCATTGTGCAGAGCCAGAATTTCGACGGCCGCACGGTGGGCATTTGGCAGACGTTTTTTCTGCCGCCAGCCACGGACGAAGCCAAGACGGTGGTGCGCGCGCGCTTGGAGTCGTTCATGACCAAGGCCTTCCGCCGGCCGGTGCCGCAGGCGTTGCTAGATCGCTACACGAAACACGTGCACGCGCAGCTGGATGCGGGCGTGGGGTTCACGGACGCGATGAAAGAGGCGGCGTCGGCCGTTCTGTCTTCGCCGCGCTTCCTGTACCTGTACGATCAGCCGGCGACCAGCAAGGGCGCGGAACCGCTGGACGGCTACGATCTGGCCTCGCGCTTGTCGTTCCTGTTTTGGGGCAGCATTCCCGATGACGAGCTGTTGCGGCTGGCGGGCGATGGTTCCCTGAGTCGGCCCGCGGTGCTGCGCGCGCAGGTGAACCGGCTGTTGGCCGACCCGAAACTCAAGCGGTTCTGCGACAGCTTCCCGGCCCAATGGCTGCAGCTGGACCGAATTATTTCGGCCGTACCGGATAAGCAGTTGTATCCCGATTTTTATTATGCCCCGCCCGATTACAGGACGACGATGGACATGAAAATGGAGCCGTTGTTGCTCTTCGAAACCGTACTAATTGAGAACCGGTCAATTCTGGAATTCATTGATTCGGATTATACCTATCGCTCCGGTCGCCTGCGCAAATGGTACGGTGACGCAGAGCCCGGCAAGGTGGGTGGGCCGGTCTCTATGCAGTTCAAGCGGCAGCCGGTGACAGATCGCCGACAGGGTGGAGTGATCACCAGCGCAGCGGTGCTCACGATGAATTCCGGTCCGCATGAGACCAAGCCGATCACGCGCGGTGCGTGGGTGGCCGGCGTGATTTTCAATGCCCCGCCCGAACCCCCGCCGGCCGATGTTCCGCCGCTGGAGAAGCCCAAGCCCGCTGAGAAAAACTTCACCGTGCGTGAGCGGTTTGCCGTGCATCGTGAACGCGCCGATTGCGCCGCCTGCCACGCCCAGCTCGATCCGCTGGGGTTTGCTCTGGAGAATTTTGATCCCGTCGGCCGCTGGCGCAACACTTACGAAAACGGCCGCGAGGTCGATGCCTCGGGTAAACTTTTCCGCAAACATGAATTCAAAAACGTAGTGGAATTCAAGGACGCCATTTTGGCCGAGAAGAACCGCTTCGCCCGCGCCTTTGCCGAGCACACGCTTTCCTACGCGCTCGGCCGGGCACTCACGCCGGCGGACACGCCAGCCCTCGATCGCATTACTGAACGCACCGTGGCCGACGGCTACCGCCTGCAAACCGTCCTGCACGAGGTCGTGCAAAGTGCGCCGTTCGTAAATCGGCCCTTGGCAAAAACAGCCTCGGCCAAGACAGAGGAATCTGGTAAATAAACCGCCAATGAAGCACACTTCGAGACGCGCATTTTTGCAGGGGCTGGGCGGAACGGTCCTGGCCTTACCGTGGCTGGAAAGTCTGGGGCTGGCGGTGGAGCAAAAACCGGCCCAACGTGCGGTGTTTTATTATGTACCGATCGGTGTGGTGCGGCGTTCGTTTTTTCCCGGGGAGGGAAATCAAATCACCCCCAAGTTCGGTGCTAACAAGCAGTCGGCTTTCAAGACCGCGAACCTGAAGGTGGGCACGCACCCGCTGCAGCTTACGCCGACGCTGCAGCCGTTGGCCAAGGTGAAGGACAAGGTCACGCTAATCACCGGTTTGGATCGCGACTTTCAGCCAGGTACCGATGTGCACGCGCAATGTGCATCGTGTTTCCTGACCAGCGCGGCGCCCTTCAGCGTGAAGCGTTCGCCCTATCCGCAGGCGCGTACGCTGGATCATGTACTCGCCGAAAAGCTGAGCCAACATACGCCCTTCCGCACGCTGGAATTTAGCAGCAACAGCCACGAGGACAACAAGGAATCAATTCAGTTCGACAACATCTCATGGTATGGCACCGAGCACGTTGCCCCCAGTATGCGTGATCCACGTAAGGCCTACCGCCGCCTATTCGGTACACGCGAACTACAGGCCTTCCGCAATATTACCGATCTCGTACTGGAGGATGCGCGATCGCTCAAGCGTTCGCTAGGTTATGCGGATCAACAGAAGTTTAACGAGTATTTTGAATCCATTCGCACCATTGAGGTGCAGGTGGATCGGTTGGAGCAAATGAAAACCGAGCTGCAGAACGTGCGGCTCGATGAGCCTGCTGATGCGCATTTGCCGCGTGGCGAATACATTCGGTTAATGGGTGACCTAATGGTGGTGGCGCTGCAGACCGGCCTCACCAACGTGGCCAGCTTCATGGTCGGGCCTGAGCGTTGGGATACGCCTTACCTCTACGAAAGCCTCTTTGACAAGCCGCGCAGCCATCACCAGATGTCCCACAACCAAGGCAAGTTTATCAAGGACCTCGAGAAGGTGGACCACTTCCACATGCAGCAGTTTGCCTACTTGCTGGAAAAGATGAATGCTATTGAGGAAGCTAACGGCACCTCACTGCTGGACAACACGATTTTCACTTACGGCTCTGGTCTGGGCGACGGTGCTACCCACCAGTATAGCGCGTTGCCCATCATCGTGGCCGGTAGCGCTGGCGGTCGTCTCAAGACCGGCGCGCACGTTAACCTCTCCGAGACCACCGGCCCGGTCGCCAAGGTTAACGGCAAATACGTGAACCCCAAGCAAGGCATGCCGCTTGCCAATCTCTGGCTCACCCAAATGCAGGCCTTTGGCCTGAAACAGGACCGCTTCGCCGACAGCTCGGGTGTGTTGAATTCGCTGCTGACGTAGGGAGTTTTAAGATTCCACTTCGTCTGGAGCGCAGTTGTTAAATAACCATTTCCAAACCAACCCTATACCGATCAGCCCCACGCCGGTGAGCAGCACGCGCCATTCCACGAAGAGCGCGAGCGATCCGCAGCCAATGAGGCCGATGTAGGCGGACCATGTCGGGTACAGGCGTTCCTTAGGTTTCAGGCGGAGGGCGCAAAGGTTGGTGAGAGCATAATACACCAGTACGGTGAAGGCGCTGAAGGTCCAGGTTAGCTTCAGGTCACCTAGGCAAACCAGACCGGCGATAAGCACTCCCACAATCACAGTCGCCATGGTAGGGGTACTGGAAGTTAGACGGATATGGGCGGTCGCCTCGGGCAAATCGCCGCGCCGGCCCATCGCCAGCACCACGCGCGACAGTCCTAACACGAGATTGAGTAGCACACTCATCATCGCTAGGGCAGCAGCTACCAATATTACTTTGCCAAGCGTGGGGCCGGCAAAAGATTCGGCGAGGTTTGCGAGTGAAACAATTTCATTTTCGGCATTGGCCAGGCTCACCCAGGCGACGCCGATGTAGAGCAGTATGCTGAGAGCCAGCGTGGTGAGGACAGCTCGGGGAATGGTGCGGCGCGGCTCGGTGACTTCCTCGCCTAAGGTGGCAATGCGGCCATACCCGGTGAACGCCACAAACATTAGAGCGGTGGCGGGCAGGAGTTGATCGAATTGACCGGACTGCAGCGCGGTTTGCCAGCGCTCTGGATGTGCGCCGATGGCCGGGGCGCCAAGGGTCACGAATGCAAGCAAGGCCAGCAGCACGGCACCCACGATGAGAGTGTTCACGGTGTTGCTGCGTTGCATGCCGGTGAGGGTGATGCCGGTGGTGAGTGCTACGGTGGTGAGCGCCACGGGGATTTGATGATCTGGTGCGAGGTACAAGGCAAAGCCCAGTGCGGCAGTGGCGGCCGAAGCGGATTTGGCGCAGAGAAACATCCACCCGGCAACGAATCCCAGAGATGGGTTCAGCCAACGATGGCCGTATTCATACGTGCCGCCGCTCACCGGATGATTAGCAGCCAGTTGTGCACTGTTTAGGCCGTTGCACATGGCCACCAAACCGGCGAGCGCAATGGCCGGCAGCACCGTGGGACCAGCCATACTAATACCGATGCCGAGGCTGATGAACACGCCCGTACCAATGATCGAACCCAAGCCCAGCATCACGGCCCCGGGTAAGTTTAGGGCGCGTTCTAGTTGAGGGTGATTTGCATCTGAATTCACTCGGGAAAAAACTATTATTAAGGTGCCCTCACTTTCAAGGCGGATGCGGTTGACCCATTCAAAAATTCCGGTATTCTTCTAACGATGAGAGTGCACACCTTTTCATTAATTCTTTCGGTTTATATTGGCGTCTTTTCATGGTTGAAGGCTGATGATGCAACCAAAGCTTTGCTACCCATTTTTGGTGAGCCGCTCCAAGTTGCTAAGCTGCCTAAAGACCCTACAGCATTTGCCCTAATTGAATTGGGTCGCACGCTATATCACGAAAAGCGTTTGAGTCGGGACAATTCGATCTCATGCAATTCATGCCATCGCACGGATGCCTTTGGCGTGGATGGCGAAAAATTTTCGCTGGGCTTCGACAATCACCGCACGGGGCGTAATTCGCCGACAAGTTTCAACGCGTTCCTGCACGTGGCCCAGTTTTGGGATGGCCGCGCACCGACGGTGGAGGAGCAGGCGAAAGGGCCGATCTTGGCCGGTGGCGAGATGGCGATGCCCTCTGCGGAGGCTGTCGTGGAAAAGCTGGGCAAGATTGAAGGCTACGAGGCGTTGTTTCAAAAGGCGTTTCCAAAAAGCGACCCGGCAATCACATACGATAACGTCGGCAAGGCAATCGGCGCGTACGAGCGGCTGTTTGTGACACCCGGGCGCTTTGACAATTTGCTGGCGGGCAAGCCGAAGGCTTTGAATGACCCCGAGTTACGCGGGCTGAAAAAGTTTGTATCGGTTGGGTGTGTGGCATGTCACACGGGTAATTTGCTCGGCGGCAATACGTACCAAAAGCTTGGGTTGAAAATGCCGTGGCCTAACCAAAAGGATCAAGGTCGGTTTGACCTCACCAAGAAAGAGGCGGACAAAATGTTTTTCAAGGTTCCAAGCCTGCGGAATATTGCCAAGACGGGCCCGTATTTTCATGATGGTTCCTCGGACAAACTGGAGGACGCCGTGCAGCGCATGGCGCAGCATCAGTTGGGCAAGGATCTCTCCATAGAAGATCGGGCAGACATCGTTGCCTTCTTACGCTCGCTGACCGGTAAGCTCCCGAACGTTGTGGCTGCACCGCCGAAGTCGTTTCCGGGTAAGTGATTTAATATTCACGCGGAAGTGCTGAGATTGTCTTGGTTTTCTCTTTAGCTCTGTGGCTCCGTGTGAGGCTGAACAGAGTTGGCAGCCACGTCGATTTGTTGCATCATCCGCGCATGCGATCCACTTTC
>CAJWMQ010000042.1 GCA_913042895.1 uncultured Verrucomicrobiales bacterium
TATGCTGCATATCTTGCCGACAACGATGGGTGGTATCCTGTAGTTCAGGGATCTGCGGGAGTCGGCGGTAAAACGGGGAACTCGAGAAGCCCAAGTGGCCCGTTGCCGGTAGTTGTTGGCAATCTTTACGGAGCTTCTGTACCGGAAAAGGAGCGCCCACTAAATGCTTATATTGGCTCGATCAAATCCTTTCATGACCCGGCAGATACTGGCGGTGGTGCTTATAACGTACATTCCTCCTGGGATTCATTTGGAAATAGTTATCAACCGCAAGTGGCTGATGACATGTTTCGAGTAAAACGCGTATTGGGAGAAAAATCTGCGAAAGAAGGATCCTACGAAGGCACTTCTATGCGTGAATCAGAGATTTCAAAACCAAAGAATAAAATCATACAAGGCGACTGGAACTGGCCTTACGATCGCGAAGATTCTTGGCACGCAAAGGATGGTGAGGCACGGCATATTATGCTCTACGCAGATGGACATGCGAGAGAGTTTGTATTTCCGCCGACAGAACAAATGCTAAAATGGATAGCTCCTCCTCCTCACAAGGAAATGCCGAAACCAGATCCGAATTATATTTGGTGGTAGATTTATCATAGGTCATGCTCTCCAAGGTTCATGCGGCAGCGTTGCGTGGTGTGGAGGCGTCACCAGTGGAGGTGGAAGTGTATGTGGGTCCCGGCGAAGAGCGTATTATCGTGGTCGGCCTGCCCGATGCCGCAGTGCGCGAATCTGTGGACCGCGTTTCCACGGCGCTCACCAGCTCGGGCTATCATTTGCCGCCAGGCAAAACTACCATCAATCTTGCTCCGGCCGATCTACGCAAGGAAGGGCCAAGCTTTGATCTGGCCATCGCACTGGCGTGGTTGATGGCCAGTGATCAGGCTTCAACCGAACGCGCGGAGCTGTACGCACTGGTGGGGGAACTGGCATTGACCGGTCAATTACGCCGGGTGAAAGGTGTATTGCCTATTGCGTTGACGGCACACGCCGAGGGACGTCGAGGATTGCTCGTGCCCAAAGATAATGCACCCGAAGCCGCCGTGGTGGAGGGGCTGGAAGTGATTCCGGTGAAAACCCTTCGTGAGGCGGTCGAGTTTCTGGCCGGCACCTCGCCTCTCCTGCCAGTACGCGTGGATACCCAATCATTGTTCTCAAAGGCTCAAGCCAACGGCGGCGATTTGCAGGAGGTGAAGGGGCAGGAAACGGTGAAACGAGCCTTGGAGATTGCCGCGGCAGGTGGCCACAACCTGATTTTGATCGGCCCGCCGGGCACGGGTAAGAGTATGCTGGCCAAGCGATTGAGTGGTATCCTTCCGCCGCTTACTTTGAATGAAGCGTTAGAAACCACGCGCATCCACAGTGTGGCCGGTTTACTGGAGCCACATCAGGCATTGGTGACGCAACGGCCGTTTCGAGCTCCCCATCACACGGCCAGTGATGCCGGTTTGTTGGGCGGCAATATCAACCCATCGCCCGGTGAGATTTCGTTGTCGCATCATGGAGTTTTGTTTCTGGACGAATTGCCCGAGTTTCGGCGCAGCGTTTTGGAAACCATGCGCCAACCGCTCGAGGAAGGGCACGTGACTATCAGTCGCGCTGCGGGCAAGATGACCTTTCCCTCCGAGTTCATGCTGGTCGCCGCCATGAACCCCACACCGGATGGCAAGATGCCCAGCGAAAGCCGCAGCAGCTCGCGTGAAATTCAAAATTATCTCGGCCGCATTTCCGGGCCGTTGCTCGACCGTATTGACCTGCATGTGGAAGTGCCGCCGGTGAAGTTTCGCGAGATGAACGCCCAAGCCGGCGGCGAATCCAGTGCTGTCGTCCGCGAACGGGTCATTGCTGCCCGCGATATCCAGCAGCGCCGCTGGCATGGCGCACCCGCGTGCAACGCACGCATGCAACCGCGCGATTTGCAACGGCACTGCACGTTGGATGAGCCGGCGCGCCTGTTGTTACGCAGCGCCATGGAGGAATTGGATCTAAGTGCACGGGCGTATGACCGCATTTTGAAGGTGGCCCGTACCATTGCGGATTTGGCGCACTCAGAAAAACTGACGGCCGCCCACGTATCGGAAGCCATTCAGTATCGGTCTCTAGACCGTCAGATTTGGACGTGAGCCTTCCGGCTATGCGCGGCGCATTCCGCCTTCACTTCCGCGCACAAACGCGACCGAGCAAACCAACGCGTCAACCACACACACCCAAAAGCCAGCACCACGCCGGCCAACAGGTCCACGCCATAATGATAACGCAGATACACGGTGGAGATCCATAATCCCACCGTCGGCGCCAGCACCCACCAGAAATGCGCACGGCGATGCTGAAAATCGAACATCAACAAAAACAACGACGCCGCCATGTGAATGCTGGGGAAGACATCCACGCCGTTGGTGCGTTGGGAAATAAATGCGCCGCCTGTTTCTGTGAGCCAACCGCCTGAGCGCGCGCCCATCTCCTCCAACGGCCCAATCGCCGGCATCAGCATGTAGCCCACATAACCCAGCGCATATACTGCGCCGAACCCCACCAGAGCAGCCCGAAAGACGTTCAAATCTTTCACGAAATAATACAGTAGCCCGCCAATGATGTAGTAAAAGAAAAACAAGTAACAGGCCATGAACACATCCGACACCCACGCAGCCGGTGCCAGCTCCATCAAACGCCGCGGCCAATCCCCCAGCCATGCCGCATCCCATTGGGCCAACGCCGTGTCCTGATGCCAAATCATCGTCTCCAAGCCCCCGGGGTTATGCATCAACGGTACGGCTGTGGAGAGGGAAAAATACGTCAACGCACTCAGTAACAGGGTGGCACCCAAACGGACACGCCATCGGTAGGGAGAGGGATGCAACTGGCACCAGGTAATCACACTCGCCAGCGACAAGGTGTAGAAAAAGAATAGAATGGCGCTCGATTGACTAAAGCCGGCTGACCAACCCACCCGCAGCCAGATCACGCCCGTGACCAGCATGAAGAGCACTTCATGCGGCAGGATATGCCAACGCTCGGGGAGCTTAAGCGGGCCTTGCAGGGACTCCACCCACTCCCGCCGATTTTGCGGTGTAGACGACATCACACAGCCTTGGTGGGCAACGCGCTAGGCGTGATGATAGGAACACAATTTGGGCTTATTCTCAAGCCCAAGTTAGCGGTCTACTTCACGCCCGCAAGGCGATCCCGCCAAATCTCATAAAGCCGCGTAGTGGCCACCACATCCCGGACACAGTATTCGGCAATCTCCTTGTAACGGCCTGCTGCCATGAGATCGTTCACATCCATACCAGTCACCCCTTCGGCCTTGGGCGAATCAATGCCAAATACCTTGCAGTAAAAATCGAGATTGAACCGCCGCGCCGCGCCACCAAAACCGCCGACGTTGTAAAAAGTAAATTGATCAGCCAAGTCACAGTGCGGCTCAGTTTGAAAACGATAGCCCAGCCAATCTTTCCGGCTGATCGGCACATTGAGTGCGGCACTGCGCAGGTACAGAAACGGCACATCAAACCCACGCCCATTGAAGGTGCAAACCTTGTTGTACTTAGCCACCAACTCCCAAAACTGCGAAAGCAGTTCTGCTTCGTCCATGCAGGCCACGTATTCGATGGGTCCTTCGGGCCCTTCCTCAAAGTCTTCGGACAAATAGAGCACCTTGCCTCGGCCACTATCCGAATTAATCATGCAAATGCACACGCACTGCGCCGTGAATGGCCAGAGATTAAACTGGCGACCGATCTCCTCCCGCTTTCGTTCGCGGTCCGCCTCATCCGGCATATTTTCCGCGGGTCGAAACAAATACTCCAACTGCGCCTCATCAAAATGATCTTTTGGTAAAGCCGAGGTTTCAATATCGAAAACCAGACAGGACATGCCCCACACTGCGCCCACCCACTGGAAAATCAAAGCGGAAACAAAAAAGCGGCGGGAAAATCCCGCCGCCGTGTTGGAAATAGTCTTTGCGAAAAAAGAGACTACTTCTTCTTGGCTCTTTTCTTAGCAGCCTTCTTCTTGGCTGGCTTCTTCTTAGCAGCCTTCTTCTTGGCTGGCTTCTTCTTAGCAGCCTTCTTTTTCTTCGCAGGCTTCTTCTTAGCAGCCTTCTTTTTCTTCGCAGGCTTCTTCTTAGCTACCTTCTTCTTAGCAGCTTTCTTCTTTTTGGCAGGTGCCTTCTTCTTAGCTACCTTCTTCTTAGCAGCTTTCTTCTTAGCTACCTTCTTCTTAGCAGCTTTCTTTTTGGCAGGTGCCTTTTTCTTAGCAACCTTCTTCTTGGCTTTCTTTTTAGCGGCCATGAAGTTTCACCTCCTTCTTTGGGTTGATGTTGGATCGCACGCATGCGATTCGGTTTTGCATATACACTACTTTACCTATGTTTGCATAGTTCTTTTTTACGTTTACGTTAGCAGATGTTCACACGTTTTGCACAGTGGAAGGTTTCTGTTCGCCAAAATTTTTTTTCCAGTTAGCGTTTTGCACATGGCCAAGACTCCGAAACAAACACCCATGATGGCGCAGTACCATCGCCTCAAAGGCGAACTGCCCGGCGGTGCGTTGTTGTTGTTTCGGTTAGGAGATTTTTACGAACTGTTTTTTGATGACGCCAAGGTCGGTGCCGATATTTTAAATATCACCTTAACTAAACGCGGCAACACCCCAATGTGTGGTATTCCCTTTCATGCGGCGGACAACTACATCGGCAAGCTGCTGCAAGCCGGTTGCAAGGTGGCCATGTGTGAGCAGACCGAAGATGCGGTGCCAGGCAAATTGGTCAACCGCGAGGTTACGCAAATTCTCAGCCCGGGCACGCACTTCGACGAGCAGATTCTCACCGCCGAACGCAACAATTACCTCGCCGCCCTAAGCCCACAGGGGAAGGTGTTTGGGCTGGCGGTGATTGACCTCACTACGGGCGATTTTCGGACCACGGAAGTGAACTCCCACACCGCCCTCCAGGCCGAACTTGAGCGATTGAAACCGGCCGAAATAGTGCATCCTGCAGCGGAAAATCGCCTTTTAGAGGCTTTGAGCGGAATTCGGGCGATGGTTAATGAGCACGAGGATTGGGTGTTTGCGGCCGATTCAGCAGGGTACACGTTGCGCGATCATTTCGGCGTGCAATCGCTTGATGGATTTGGCCTGAAAGGGCGCCACGCGGCCACTGGCGCAGCTGGCGGTGCGCTGCATTATTTGGTGAACACGCTGAGGCGCGATGTGGCGCATTTACGGCCGTTATCGTTTTATCAAAACGACGAGTTCTTAACGCTCGACGGCACCACGTTGCGCAACCTTGAGATCCTCGAACCGCTAACACGCGATGCGCCGAATGCCGCGTGCCTTTACAGTGCCGTTAACCAAACAGTGACTCCAATGGGTGCACGGCGCCTCCGCGATTGGTTGACCCAACCGTTGTCTGACGCCGCCACCATTCATGCGCGACAGCACGCCGTGCAAACGTGGGTGGAAGACTACGCGCGTCTCGAACGCTTTCGTGAACGCCTGCGTGAAGTGCGCGATCTGGAACGCACCATCACGCGTCTCTCCGTAGGCACAGGGAACGGGCGCGACTTATTAAACCTGCGTTTAGCGATCGAACAATTTCCACATCTGCGTTCGCTTATCCATGATACATTGAGTGAAATAAGCGAACTCGAGTTACGCGATGCCGATGATGTGCCGTTGCTTTCGCAACTGGCCGAGCAACTCGCAGAGCTACCGGATGTAGTGGCGTTGATCACGCGCGCGATTATCGATGAGCCGCCGTTGGCCCTGCGTGATGGCGGCATCATTCGCGAAGGGTTTAGCCAAGAACTCGATGAACTACGCAGCGGCGCGAGCGAAGGCAAAGACTGGATCGCTCAACTGCAGCAACGCGAACAAGAGACCACCAGCATTCCGTCATTGAAAGTACGCTTCAATAATGTGTTCGGCTATTTCATCGAAGTGACTAGGACACATCTCGATAAAGTGCCCGCGCATTATGTGCGAAAACAAACGGTCGCCAATGCGGAGAGGTTTATCACTGATGAACTGAAGCAGATGGAGGACAAAGTGCTCGGCGCACAGGAACGCAGTCAGAAGCTCGAGTACGAACTTTACCTACAGGTGCGGGAGGCCGTGCTCACGCATTTGCGCGCCATCCAGCAGGCCGCAGAAGCGCTTGCGCAGCTGGATGTGCTGACCGGTTTTGCCGAAACCGCCCGATTACACGGCTATACCCGGCCTAAAGTCGGCAGCGATGACGTGTTGGAGATCCGCGAAGGCCGGCATCCCGTGCTGGAACAAACCCTGATCGACGAACGGTTTGTACCCAACCAAACTGGACTCGATGGGGAACACCAAATCGCCCTGATTACCGGCCCAAACATGGCCGGTAAAAGTACTTACATCCGGCAGGTGGCCTTAATCGCGCTCCTCGCGCACACTGGCAGCTTTGTGCCGGCCACCGAGGCTCGGGTGGATTTGCTCGACCGCATCTTCACGCGCATCGGCGCCAGCGATAATCTCTCGCGAGGTCAATCCACTTTCATGGTCGAGATGAGCGAGACGGCCAACATTCTCCATCACGCTTCCGGCAAGAGCCTAGTGATCCTCGACGAAATCGGCCGCGGCACCAGCACCTTCGATGGCCTCAGTCTGGCGTGGTCGATTGTGGAACATCTGCATCAACAAATCGGCGCCAAAACCCTGTTCGCCACGCACTACCATGAACTTACCGAACTCGCCTACCGCCTACCGCGCGTGTTCAACCTGAACGTCGCCGCGCGCGAGTACAACGATGCCGTGGTGTTCCTCCGACAAATTGTGGAAGGTGCCGCAGATCAAAGTTACGGTATTCAAGTCGCGCGCCTGGCCGGCGTTCCGCAACCGGTGCTCAATCGCGCCAAGGAAATTCTCGCCAACCTTGAGGAAACCGATCTCACTGCCGCCGGCGGTCGGCAAGGCGATATCAATCCGAAAGCGGAGCGAAAGAAGCTGCGCGACCTCACCCCATCACCGCAGCTGGATTTGTTTGGCTAATCCTCCTCGGGCACGATCTTATAAAGGATCATTAACCCGAAATCGTTGCCCTTCTTATCATCTTCGGTGTACTGCACCGAATGCACCTCCACGAGATTTTCCTCATCAATGCTGCTGAGGAATTTGGAAACCTCCTCATCAAAATCCTTTTTCGCCTTGGCGCATTCCGAACGCAGGATCGTCTTTACCGAAAGTTTATGCAACGAGGCTGCCTCGCGTTCCAAGGTAGCCGTCGTGCCGCCACCAAAACCAATGACGATTTCATCGGCTGGTGCGGGCTTAGTCTCACTGGAAGACGCGGTGATAGAGGAAGCCGCTTCGGATTTAGGTTCAGCGGCAGGCACTTCCTGCGGTTTGGCCGGAGGTTCAGCCGGCGGCTGAGTGGGCTTAGCGGCGGGATTGGATTGTGGCGGCGGTGCCGGAGCTGGCGCCGGTTGAGGTGCTTCCCCTTCTGCCGGAGCGGCTCCGCCGGTTTTCAACGCCTCGGCTTCCTCCGCGTTAGGAAAGTAAATTTCTTGCCCGCAGTTACCGATCGGACAGGGGTAGCGCCCACCCATTTGGGCGTTGATCTGGCCGAGCTGTGTTTCGTCCACCGCCACTTCATTGGAACAATGCGGGCAAGTGATGTTAAACATGCCATCGGCAAACTTGGCGGTCTGATACTTCATGGCTTCAAACAAATGGTGCCGGCAGCAGGCTCCGATTCCTTTGGCAATCTAGCCAAAGAACACGTCCTCAACCAGCCCAAAGCGGCTACTGCGCCACCCGACGCACTTTGGCGCCAAGTTTCTTGAATTTAGCATCCAGGTTTTCGTAACCACGATCAAGGTGGTAGATTCGGCTCACACGTGTCGTGCCCTTGGCCACCATGCCGGCAATCACCAGCGCTGCGCTGGCGCGCAGATCACTGGCCATTACCTCGGCTCCGGAGAGTTTCTGCACCCCATGCACAATGGCACTGGGACCTTCAATAGAAATCTCCGCACCCAATCGCTCCATTTCCTGAACGTGCGTGAAGCGACTTTCAAAGATGCGCTCGGTAATAATGCTGATGCCAGGGGTTTGGGTCATGAACGCCATCATCTGCGCCTGTACATCGGTGGGAAATCCGGGATGCGGCAGCGTGGTCACATGCACACTGTGCAGGCCACGACCGCGTTTGAAGGTCAGGTTGCCCTTAGATTGCTCCACCTTTACGCCGCTCTCGCGAAGCTTCTCAAGCACGGCCTTCATGTGATCCGCGCGCGCACCTTTCAAGGTTACCTCACCTTTGGTTGCCACTCCGGCAATCGCGTAGGTGGCCGCCTCAATACGATCGGGAATCACCTCATGCTCGGCCCCTCCCAGCTCTTTGACTCCGGTGATTGTCAAAGTTGGCGATCCAATACCGTGAATTTGCGCGCCCATACTGCTGAGAAAATTAGCCAAGTCCACCACTTCGGGTTCGCAGGCCGCCTGCTCGATCACTGTGATGCCTTCGGCCAGGGAGGCCGCCATCATCGCGTTGGCAGTCCCCAGCACGGTGGGACCGGCGCGGCCACCCAGAAACATCTCGCCACCGACAAGTTTACGGGTTTTAGCAACAATGTAGCCCTTGTCGATCTCCACCTTGGCCCCCAGCGCTTCCATGGCTTTGCGGTGTAAATCAACCGGGCGAGTACCAATGACACAGCCGCCCGGCATGGATACGGTCGCCTTTTTCAAGCGTGCCAACAACGGGCCCAACACGCAGAGCGATCCGCGCATTTTGCGAACCAAATCATAATCCGCAAAATCGCGTACCTTAGCGGCCTGCACAGTAACTGTGCCGCCCTCAATGCTCGTGGTGGCGCCAAGGCTTTCGAGGATCATACACATGGTCTTCACGTCAGCCAGATTGGGCGCATTGCGGATGACACAAGGTTCGCGGGTCAACAGTGTAGCCGCCAAAATGGGCAACACGGCATTCTTGGCACCACTGATTTGCACTTCGCCGTGCAAGGGCACGCCGCCTTTGATTTCCAAACTATCCATGGGGGGAAACTCCTGAGAGGGAATTGTTCATGAATTGTCAGACGAGGCAACCACGATCCGTTCGATGTTATTCAGATCGGGTAGAATCTCCAACACGCGGCCGCCTTGGGCTGTGATCAAATCCGCAACCTCCTCGCCTTGGCCATCTCCCACTTCCAGCAACAGACGCCCATCCGACCGCAGCCGCGACAGGCAACTAACCGCCAAGCTTCGGTAAAACTCCAATCCATCCAAGCCACCATCCAACGCCAGACGCGGATCGTGATCCCGCACCTCAATCTGAAGGGATTCAATTTCCGCCGAGGGAATGTAGGGCGGGTTAGAAACGATGACATCAAACAAGCAAGTGCCCGGCAACGCCACGCGAGCGTCGCCTTCGTGAAAGATAATTCGCTCAGCCACTCCGTGCCGTTCGGCGTTCGCACGGGCCACGTTGATAGCGGCAGTGGAAATATCCAGTGCATGGATCGTGGCTTCCCCGGCATGGACGGCCACTGAAACCGCCAGACAACCGCTGCCTGTTCCGATATCCAACACCACCGACTCCTCCTTGATCGCTGCCACCGCCCACGCGGCCTCTGCGAGCAGCTCGGTCTCCGGGCGCGGCACCAATACCGAGCTGTTTATCTCAAATGCTAATCCGCAAAACTCCGCCGTACCCAGTAAATGCTGCAACGGGATGCGGTCGACTCGGCCGTCCACTAGGGATTGCCACCGCTGGATTTGAATCGCCCCCAACGTTTCCGACCAACGTAACGGAAGCTCCGGCCGAGGGCAGCCGAGCACCTCGGCCATCAGCCATTCGGCGTTGGCCGCGGCGTTTTCCACCCCAGCCGTTTTTAAGGAGGTCGTGGCTTCCTGAAGAGCCGTGCGGATTATCACAGGCGCAGATTGCAAATTGCGGGGAGATTCGGGAAGGGAAAAGCGTTCAAGAGGTTGGGTTGATTCTTGAAAAACCTGGACCACGAACCTACGCTTACCCCATGAGGAGTCAGTTAAAAATTACCACTTGGATAACTGTCGTCGGCTTTGGTGCTTTCCTCATTGCCGCTCAGGAAACGCCACCCACCCCCGAACCACCCACTTCAGCGAAATCCAAACCTAAGAACGCATCGAAAACCGGTAAGGCTCCCAAAACCAAAAAGGCCCCACCCACCAAGCCTGGCACCACGGGCTCGGACCGATATTTCCTAGAACAGATCCGCCAATTACGCGGCGAAATGGAGGAACTGAAGGGCGCGTACAATTTACAGATCCGTAAAGTGATGGCGTTGGAAACCGAGGTACGCACACTGCGTACGGCCAACGAAACGTTGAAACGTGAAAACGCCCTAAAGTTTGCCAGTAATAAATCCATCGATAAATTAGCTGACAAGATTATGGAGCTAGATAAAAACCGGCTGAACGACCTAGATATTACCAACAAACAAATCGACGCCATCCTAAAGACCGTCAAGAAACTCGCCGCCGCGCCACCCGCCACCCCACGACACAACGGCAACACCAACCCTGTGCCTGCCGACTTCAAAGCGCGCGAGCATGTCGTACAATCCGGTGAATTCCTCAGCACCATCCTTGAAGCCTACAACGCCGCCTTCAAGGCCGAGGGGTTATCTGGCCGAGTTACCCAATCACAGGTCCTCAAGGCCAACCCCGGACTGGACCCTAACCGCCTTTTGGTTCGACAAAAGCTGCTCATACCGTTGCCCGGCGAAATCAAGTAAGTGAAATATTTGCGCCGCATTCACCTGTACCTTGGCTGTTTTATTACGCCGCTATTGGTGTTGTATATGGTTTCGGGTTTTTATTTCATCCTGAATCCAGAACGCCAAAAGGATGAAGGCGAAGCTCAATCGTTGTTTCAAAAACTCTGGTGGATGCACACCGACCAGCAATGGCCTTTGGGCGTGAGTGAAGAAATTGATCCGCTGGCCGAAGACCAACCCAAAACCATCACCACTTGGGAAGCTGATACCAAGCTCTTCAAAGGCTTGGTTTACTTGATGGTCATTGTCGCGGTGATCTCCATAGTTATCGGGCTGATCTTAGCTTTCCGTTCGGCTAAAGATAAAAAGCCAGCCATCGGTGTTGTCATCGCAGGAATTATCATTCCCATCTTGTTTCTGGTAACCGGTCAGAAACAAGTGGAGCGACCAAATCCGTTTCACCCGGATAATGTTGACTTCGGGCCGAACCCTGACCTGCCTCCTTTCGGAAGTGAAATTGGCCCCGGAGGTCCGGGCCTCTCGCCATTTCCTCCCGGCACTGACGACTCTCCTTCACTTTTGCCGCCCGGAGACCCGGGAAATTAACCGGACTCAACCGGCCAATTCCCGCCCAACCGTGTGCACGCCTTTGGTGAGTGCTTGCCAGTCTTCGGCAGTGGTTTCCCAGCCGCTGCTGAAGCGGACAACACGGTCGGTTTCCTCTGCAGCCACGCCCATGGCGGTGAGTACGTGGCTCGGAGCCTCCTTGCCGCTGGCACAGGCGCTGCCGGTGGAGACGGCAAACCCCGCCTTGTCCAGCTTCACCACCCAGCGCGCGCGGCAATCGCCGGGCAGGAGCGCGCTCACGGTGTTCCATAAACGGCCTTCGCCTTGACCCAAGATTTTCGCGCCGACCAGGCTCATCACAAAGGCATTGCGCCAAGCTTCCTTCTCCTGTGTGTCGGTCTCAGCCAAAAGCGTCTCGCGTTCTTTCAGCGCGGCCATCATGGAAAGAACGCTGGGAACATTCTCCGTGCCTGCGCGTCGACCTTCCTCTTGTGGACCGCCAACGAGCTGAGAACGCACGGGGCCTTGGCTCGAGCATTTCAAAAAACCAACACCTTTGGGACCGCCAAATTTATGCGCGCAACCACTAACAAAATCGCATTCACCCAAACCTTTAGCCGGTAGTTTACCAATCCATTGCGCAGCATCGCAGAAAAAGGGGACCTTATGAGTGAGACATAAATCGTGGACCTCGGCCCAAGGCTGCAGGACGCCGGTCTCATTATTGGCAGCCATCACAGCAATGAGGCCGGGGCGTTGCTCTGCCAGCCGCACGCGTAGAGTGTCCACATCCAATACGCCGCAGGCAGTCACAGGCAAAGTGCGTACGCGGTCGCCGAAATGGCGTTGGGCAGCCTCGATTACACATGGATGTTCGATGGCCGAGACCCATACTTCCTCACCCCCTGCTAACGCCTGCTCGTAATGATGCATGACGAGGTTGTTGGATTCAGTTGCGCCGGAAGTCCACACGATGTCCTGCGCGCCACAGCCCAAGTACGCCGCCAATTGCTCGCGTGCGGCAGCTAGGGCGCGGTCTGCCCGGGCCCCAAGCCGGTGCGGGCTTGAAGGGTTGCCCACAAACTGCTCGCTCGCCTTCAACCAAGCCTCCCGCGCAGCAGGGCAAAGTGGCGTTGTAGCGTTATGGTCGAAGTATAGCATGGGCACCGCAGGATACGCGGCAACGAGCGGCATTCGAGCCTTTTGTGGCTTGCCTCTGATCGATGAATCCGAAACCTTCGTGGCTGATGGCTGGCTCCAGCAACACGCTTTTGTTTAAACGCACGCATTTTGCGACGCGACTACCGCTGGATTGCCAGTACAGCCCATCGCATTTCTGGACGCGTGAGGTGGATGGTGTGTTGCGGATTGGCTTCACAAAATTTGCCACGCGCATGCTGGGCGATATAGTGGATCACGGTTTTGAGGTGAAGCCGGGCAATTCGGTGACGCCCGGGCAGATTCTTGGCTGGGTGGAGGGCTTCAAGGCGATTAGCGATGTGTACGCCTTTGCCGAGGGAGAATTTCGCGGCACCAATCCCGCACTACAAAAAAACATTGCGCTGATTAATCGTAAACCCTACGAGGACGGCTGGCTCTATGAGATGGCCGGTACTCTCGATGATAAATGCGTCGATGCCGAGGGCTACGCCGCTATCCTGAACAGCACCATCGACAAGATGCTCGAGCAACAACAGGCAGAGAAAGGCACAGACATTGAGTAAAGCACGCTACATCATGATCGGCGGATTTCTGGGCGCCGGCAAAACCACCAGCGTTGCCGCGCTAGCAGAGCACCTGAGCGCGACCGGACACACGGTGGGCTTGATCACCAACGATCAGGGTCGCGAGCTAGTGGACACCGCAATGCTACGGTCCAAAGGTTTTGCCACGGAGGAAATTCCAGGCGGCTGTTTTTGTTGCCGTTTTAATTCACTGGTCGACGCCGCTAGCAAGCTTACCGAGAGCACGCGACCAGATGTGTTCATCGCCGAACCAGTGGGCAGCTGCACCGATCTCGTGGCCACGGTTACTTATCCGCTCCGTCGCATTTACGGTGACGAATTCAGCATCGCGCCGCTCAGTGTGTTGGTCGATCCCGTGCGTGCGGCACGTGTGTTTGGATTGAGCGAAGGCGGACTGTTTTCCGAGAAGGTCATTTATATCTACCGCAAACAACTCGAGGAAGCTGACCTAATCGTCATCAACAAAACCGATCTACTCGAGCCGGACACCCTTGCCGCGCTGCAAGCCAAGCTCACCGAGGAATTTCCCAATGCCGAAGTACTGCAAATCTCCGCACGCACCGGCGAGGGTTTGGAAACGTGGTTTACCCGCATCACTGACGCCGAACAAATCGCGCGCAATGTGATGGAGGTGGATTACGAAGTGTACGCCGAAGGCGAAGCGTTGCTTGGCTGGCTCAATGCGACAGTACAATTGGCCGGCACCGAAGAATTCGAGGCGCGCCCCGTGCTGCAACAATTGGCCGGCACCATGCAAACACACCTCAGCGAACAGGGCGCCGAAATTGCCCACCTCAAGATGACCCTTAGCCCAGATACCGGTCTCGGTGGAGACGTCGCCATCATCAATCTGGTGCGCAACGATTTTGTGCCTGAACTCTCCGCTGATCTGGATGCTCCCATTGAAAGTGGTCAACTCATTATCAACCTCCGTGCCGAAGGTGATCCCGAAACCCTCTGTGCCGCCGTGGAAACTGCCCTCGCGACTGCCCCAGCCGAGCTTGCCGCGACCCTGGATCACCTCGAACACTTCCGCCCCGGCAAACCCGAACCCACCCACCGCGTCACCGATCTTGCCTGACTTCCGCGATTGGCAAATCCCGCCGCCGGCCGTAATCTTTCCTGCCCATGGCCGATCAGCCACGCATTTTATTTTGTCACTGCAACTACGCACGCGTGGTACCCGATGAGGTGAAGCAGGGTGTGCTGGATGGCCTGTGCCAGTCCGGCCGGGCTTTTGAGGCAGTGGCGGATTTGTGTGAAATGTCCGCGCGCCGCGATCCAGCGCTGAAGCGATTGGCCGCCGGTGAGGAGCCAGTAAAGATTGCCGCCTGTTATCCGCGCGCGGTGAAATGGCTTTTCGGCAGTTGCCAGGCCGGCCTGCCCACGGACCGCACTGAAGTGGTCAATATGCGCGAGCTATCGGCAGACGACGCCACCGCCGCGGTATTGAACGATATGGTGGATCCGAATCTACCCGCCGATGGCTCGGTGGCATCAACTGAAGGAGAAAAGAAAATTTAAGCGATGGCAATCGCAGACGAAACCACTTTGCGCATTGTCCTCTATGAGGGCGAAGGCGCCGCCTCGCTAGATGCCGCGGATCGCGGGGCCACGGTCACCGCGCTCCTGGAGCAAGGCTATGCAGTCACCTGCGCCGGTGCGGGCGCAGTGGCGCCGGCGGATGATAGCGCCCTGCTCGTGCTCGGCCGGTTTGAAAACGGTCAGGCACCCGAGGCAGAGGACGCAAATGGCGAAGTGTCGGTGGCTTTTCGCGATATCACCGGACTCGATACCGAGGGCATCACGGCGCTGGTCGAGACTGAGCGTGCGTCCACGCAATCGGCCAAGCACGGCGAATGGAAGCCGTGGTTTCCGGTCATTGATTTCGATCGCTGCACCAACTGCATGCAATGCCTGTCGTTTTGTTTGTTTGATGTGTACGGCACGGATGAGGATCAGCAGATTCAGGTGCAGAACAACGACAACTGCAAAACCAATTGCCCCGCCTGCAGCCGCGTATGCCCCGAAGCGGCGATCATGTTTCCCAAGTACAAAAGCGGCCCGATCAACGGCGATGTGGTGAGCGATGGCGAACTGAATCGCGAGAAGATGAAGATTGATATCTCTGCCCTGCTCGGTGGGGATGTGTACCAGATGCTGCGCGACCGCAGCCAACGCTCACGTAGCCGATTCTCAAAAGAGCGTAGCTCAGATAAAGCTCTCGGTGAGCGCACCAAATGCCTAACCAAACTTGCTGCAGAGGCGGATATTGATATCCCTCTCGAGGTCTTGCAAAGCCTCCCTAGTGCCGACGAGATTGCCAAAAAAGCAGAAGCCGCCAACGCCAAGGCCAAAGCCGCTTTGGGTAGTCAATCTTCCTGAACTTAACCTAGCGCTGAATGCGCGGTTGAATTTGGATTCCGGGACCGACTCCCACTCCTGGCTTAGCTCCACTTTGGATTGAGACAACCCCATCAAGCTCAGCGTATTTAACGCCCTGCACCTTTTTCAAGGCAGCGATGGCCTGTTCCTCATTGATCGTATTTGGCAATGAAATTACTAGAATTGTGTTATTAAACATTCCCTTGGTCACCGTGAGGCCGGGAATAGCCCCAACGAGTACTTTTTGACACTGCTCTTGAGTATGACCCTTTTCCATGCCTACCAATAAGCGCCCCGGCACAAAGCTCCCCGCAGGATGGCGGGCATCAAATTCCTTGCTCGGTTTCGGACGTTTTTTCTTAGCGTCCTTTTCCATGTTCATCCGAATCCAGCCGGCGAGCGTGCTACTGCCCGTCCCGTAGCCGCCAGGTAGAGGACGCAGATCTTTGGTTTGAATACGAGGTGGCACCCCCCAGTGAGCAGGGAATGGCTTACGCCCTCCTGGTTTAATGGGCATCGGTCTGATGGGTTTACCACCTTGACCTCGACCATAGAGCATCTTGTAAACTTCTTCATCTGAGCGACGCTTTCCCGTGCTCTCATTAAACCAAGGCGAGCCACCTATAAAAACGCGGCCGGCCGGAATTTTCTTACCGCCCTTCACCCATTCTTCAAACGAGGGAGTTCCTGTCTGATGGCCGGGTGCGGGCTTCACGCCCGCTTTCGCGTCCTTAGCCATGCTATTTTTGATCCAATTACCCAAAGTGCTACTTCCCATTCCATAACCGCCGGGTAAAGGTCCAAAATCTTGTGTTTGCAAGCGAGGCGGCGCACCCCAACGAGCTGGAAAAGGCTTACCATTAGGGGCTTTATATATTTTTGAGGTCGGCTTTTTGCCTCCCTTGGCAGCATCTTTATCGAGGTTTTCCTGAATCCATCGAGCCAAAGTACCACTCCCACGACCGTATCCACCTGGAAACGGTTTCAAATCTCTAGTCTGCCGCAATGGTGGAGCACCCCAATGGGCAGGGAATGGTTTACCGTTGGGTGCCCGATACACCTTCTTGTTTTTTGAATCACTTACCCCGGCCTGTAAATTGGTGAGTTCCCTCTCTAACTCAGCTACCTTTGCATTATGCTTCGCAAGACCTTCGGGGGTAAACCGTGCCCGCTTAGCAAAGTCTTTCAAACGGTTAATTTCCATCTTCAGCGCATGAACTCGAGCAGGCCGTAAATTACCAACGGCCTCCTTATTCGCCGTGCCATTCTTTGCAAGCGTGATACTCGAGATAACTAAGCCATTGCGAGGGGCATCATCAGCAATTCGACGATCCATGATATAACAGGAAACCAATAAGCCTTGTTTATCATTACGAAGGTAGCGACGTTCGAATTGCTTTAGCGGTTTCTTAGCGGTGGCCAGAGCTATCTGGTAAAGCTCATCCAATGTCTTCACCGGTGCCCCTTTTTTATTTTTGCCAAGTTGAAGCCCTTTTTCCAAGTAGTGCTCGCCTTCAGGTGGAGGAATAGCTCCTGCGCCGGGAGCAACCGGTTTGGGGCGCCGATTAAATGAACGGTAGTGACGCTCTGTAACTTTATTGTTTTCAACCACGATAGTTGTCTCATGGCCAAACCCAACCCAACTGGAAAAGCTCACCTTGTAACTATAATTACCCTGACACTTTGTTTTGATACTTTCCCATAGCTTGATTGCAGCCTGCACCTTGGCCGTATCTGCTTTTGCCTGCTCCATCGCCTTGGCGTTCGGGTCAAAAACTGCAGGCGGTCGGATTGGCGGAGCAGGGATTGGCTTTGCACCCACTTTGTTCGCGTCGTTATCCAACTTCTCTTGGATCCAGCGAGCCAGGGTTCCACTGCCACGCCCGTAGTCGGCGGGCAGGGTACGCAAATCCCGCGTTTGCCTTAGAGGCGGTTGTCCCCAATGTACTGGGAACGGTTTCCCGTTAGGGGCCTTAAAAACTCGTTTTGGTTCATCAGCCTCCTGAGCAGAAAGGTTGATGCAAAAGCCCAGTAGGCATGCGGTAAGGATTAGTCTAGTTATCTGCATTTGTGGTTTCCTCGTAGATTTCGTATATGGTGTTGTTCAAGACAAACTGTACATTCCGGCCTAGAGCCAACCATTGTGCTACTTTGGGCTCCATAGCGAGTAGATTAAAATAGGCGTCGCTGTTGAAGGCTATGCGGCTGCGCTTAGCCTTTGCGAACTCGGCGGCCTGCACATCGCTGTCGACCCAAAACTGGGCGTTTTGCGTGAAGTTTTTGCCGGCGGCGAATTCCATCGGCTGGGACACTGCACGGGCGCTGTCGGATTTGGTGTCCGCAAAGAAGAGCTGGCCGGCTTTACCGCTCAAGCCGCTGTCAGTGGGCACCTCCGGTGCACTTTTAGCAAAGCCAAAGTTTGCCTGCTGCGCTTCGAGATTGCTGGTTTTGGCGGCGGCCTTGGCGTTCGTCGCTTCCTTTAATGCCTTCGCGGCGCGGGCGCTGCCGATGGCCTGATCACCGGCTTTGTCGAGCTTGAGGGCTTCAAACTGTTTGCGGGTTTGTTCCAGCACTTCCCGGTCGGCCTCAAAATTCCGCAGGGTGCGTTGTGCAACGGGCACGCCGCGGCGTTGCTCATCCTCAATGATCAGATACGCGGTGTAAGGCGTGACGATTCCGTATTTGCGGGCAAGGGTCGTAACTTCGTCTTTGAGTTCCTTATTCTCACCGCGTAAACGTATTTCATCGAGTAGATAACCCACACGCCGTGTCGCCCAGAGGCGTGGGATAAAATCGTGATCGGCCTGAGCCGGGAAGGTGACCGGAAATTCCAGCTGCGTTTTCTTGCCGGCCAAGGTGCCTTCGAGCAGCACGTCGCTGTCGCCCTTGCCTTTGTACCGGCCCACAAGCACGAGCTCCTCACCGCGAAAGAGATCGGGTAAAGGATTGGGATAAAGCTTGGTCACGCGAATGCCATCAGAAAATTCGAGCTGGGGATTAGCGAGCACGGGTTCCTTGATCTTGGTGTAAAAGCTGGAGACCTTTACCTCAATATCTTCTTGCGGTGTAACATAGGTGCTGCTGGCGCGGGTTTCCTCAGTAATCTTGTCAAGTAAATGGGCGTTAACATCGGTACCGATACCGAAACAAAACACGCGCGTGTTGCCGGCGGCTTTGCCGACATTTTGCACGATCTGCCCTTCGCCTGTGATACCGACGGTGGGTCGGCCGTCGGTGAGAAAAATCACCACGAACGGCCGATCGCCTTTGGCCGGTCGTAGCTTGAGGGCGTTGGCAAGGGCGTCATTGATGGCAGTGCCGCCGATGGGTTTGAGTCCGCTGATGAAGTCCACGGCCTGTTCGCGGTTCTTGGAGCTGACCTTTTGCAGGCCGCCAAAGAGCGGTTCGGTCTCGGTGGAGAAGCGTAGCACCTCGAAGCGATCGCCATCATTCAGGTTGGCGACGCAAAACTGAAAAGCTTTCTTGGCCTGCTCGAGTTTGTTACCCGCCATCGAGCCGGACGTGTCGATGACAAAGGCGATGTCTTTCTCAGTGGGCTTACCTTCGGCGGCGTCCACGCCCGGCGCGGCGAGCATTAGGAAATAACCTTCATCGCCTTTTCGATGGGCAATGATGTTGACGTTGATATCCTTTTGTTTAGGCGAATAAAAGAGCGAGAAGTTAGTGGTCGGCCGCTGGCCTTTGCCTTCAAATAAAATCACTGCATTCTTGGAGCCCTTGCGCTCGACCTCCACATTGTGCGTGGGTGAGTAGATGGCTTTCACCGGTACCTTGGAATCGAGCTCCACCTTGATGGACAGATCCTCAATCGGTTTGGAGGAATACTTGGCGGTGTTTAGCGGGAAAGTATACTCCACCAGACCGGCGTCATTTTCGAGCACCTGATTGTAGGTGAGCCGAATGGTTTTCTTGCCGTGCGGTTCGAAAGGGAAGATACGCACCTTGAACAGATCGCGCGCGGCGTACTCAAGCAGCGCGGGGTCTTTCATACTACGGACGATATCCGTGTAAATCTTGCGTGCCTTATCGGCCGGCAGCAGCTCGGCCTTGGTGAGCTTGCCGTTGACGTCCATGCGGAAGTCTTTGATCGAGGCGCCTTTGGGTACGGGGAAAAGAAAGGTGCCTTCGCGACGACGCGGGTTGGGATTGTAAAACACCTGTTCCACGATCGTACGGGCGACCTGATTCTCGATTTTCACATCCACCTTTTGCGTCCGCAATTCCAGCGGGGCAAAGACCGGGTGGGGACGAGGCGGGATCGGGCGCGGCGGTACGGGATGCGGCAGGATACGGATATCATGGCAAATGATTAGCCCACCAGCTTGAACCTGAGCAAACGGCATCAGACCCACCAGCGCCAACAGGAAAGCTAAAAGCGTTTTTCTCATGCTGAATAGACGTTTGCGGTCGCCAAAATACTCCCATTGACCTGCGAGTCACGTCTTTTACGCGCTTAACCCCTACGCCTCTGCTAACCACACTTCGCATATGCTACTACTCCTAGTCACCGCGTCTCAATTCCGTTGAATTTTCGAAAACCACAGAATTTGGCGGGATTTAAGTCGACACACTTCGGCTGTATCAGCACAATCCTCGCTCCACGATTCTCGCCGTTTTGGTCGGCTTGATTGGCATGTCAACATCCAGCGCCCCATTGAAGATCCCTCGAGTGGTGCCCCAGCAAAAGCTGCGGAAACCCAAGGAGAATATTCCTCAAACCCATGAGGAGA
>CAJWMQ010000043.1 GCA_913042895.1 uncultured Verrucomicrobiales bacterium
CGGTTGATCTCATCCGCCAAAACTAACTGGGCGAAAATCGGGCCGCGCAGGAACACCAGCTGGCGCCGCCCCTCGGCGTCCTGCTGGATCACATCCGTGCCGGTGATGTCCGCCGGCATCAGGTCTGGTGTGAACTGCACCCGGCGGAACGAGAGGCTCATGGCCTCGGATAGACTTTTGATAGTGTATGTTTTCGCCAGACCTGGCACGCCTTCTAACAGGCAATGGCTGCGGGCGAAAATGGCAATGAAGAGCTGCTCGATCACCTCGTGCTGTCCCACAATCGCCTTGCCCACTTCCGCGGCCATTTGGCGATAGACCGCCGCGATCTTGCGCGCGAGCTGTTCATCGCTGGCACCGGAAAATGTTTTTGAGGCAGCCTCCCCGCCGGATGGTGCCTCGGCACTCACAGCCGGCACCACCAACAAAGTGTTACAGGTCGGACATTTAATCTGGGACCCCGCGGCAGTATCCTCCACCGTCAGGTCCATTGAGCAGGCCGGGCATTTAATAACCATCTCCATGGCGCTGTGACAATCTGCCCGCTTTTTGTCTGAAACGCAACCGGTGTTTACCCCAAACCGATTCTATTTCAACGGCTCCAGCGTATACGGATCGCGAAGCGGCACATCCTTCAGGCTACCGGAAGTGAGGCTCTTTACGTTCACCGGATGATCCGGGTGACCCTTGAGAATCTCCTCTTTGTTACCCACCACGAGGATCGCCACTTTGTCCGGCGTGAGGTATTTGGCGGCGACGCGCTGGATATCATCCTTGGTCACTGCAGCGATTTTGGCGCGAAAGTTTTTGTAATAAGCCGGATTTTTTGCCAGCCGCCCGGTGAATTCCTCGCTAGCAAAAGTACCGGCCACAGCCGTCTTGGTCTCGAACGCCTGCGGGAAGGTCTGGATATAACTGGCCTTAGCCGTCTCGATTTCTTTATCAGTCACCTGGTCCTGTGTGATCTTGCGCATTTCCTCGAGGACAATCTGCGCGGCGTACAGCACCGTACGCGATTTGCTCTGGTAGCCGGCCACAAACGTGCGCGGGAAATAAGTACCGCCGGGGAAATAGGAATAGGCACTGTAGGCCAGCCCTTCATCTGATCGCACGCGGTTGGTAATACGGCTGGTGAAGCCGCCGCCGCCGAGAATATCATTCATTACCTGCACCGCGTAGTAGTCCGGGTTATCGCGCAGGATGCCGGGCAGCATGATGTCCACGCGACCCTGATTCACTTCCTTGTCCACCAGATACACGCCCGGCTTGGCAAACTGTTTGTTGGTTGGCACCGGCTTGGCGACCTGTCCCTGATGCGGCCACTTGGCAAACAACGCCTCGAGCTTGGCCAGCATCGTCTTGCGATCAAAATCCCCGCTCACGGCCACCACAAAATTACGCGGATGAAACCAAGCCTGATGAAAACCGCGCAAGTCCGCCTCGGTGATCGATTCGATCGACGACTTAGTCGTCACCTGACTGCGGAAAAAGTGATCACCGTAAGCCAGCCGGATCAACTCCCGCCGCTCGATGTTGCGCGAGTCATCGTTGCGCTGCTTCATCGCCTGCAGTTGCTGGGTCTTGTAGAGATCAATCCTATCCTTCTGGAAGCGCGGCGCTGTGAGCACTTCGCGCAGCATCGTCAGGCCTTCGTCGAGATCCTTAGACAACAGATTCACGCCAACGCTACCGGAGGTGTCGCCCACACTGGAGGACAAGCCCGCCGCAAGAAATGCCAACCGCTCTTCCAGTTCCTCTGCGCTGCGGCTCCGAGTGCCGCCCTTACTCAGGAGATACCCCGTCATGGCCGCGAGCCCTTCCTTGCCTTTCGGTTCATTGTATTTGCCCGTCCGCACGAGGATGGAAATGTTCACCAGCGGCAGCTCGCGGTTCGGCACCACAAACGCCACCGGCCCGCTCTTGAGCGACACGCGATACTCGGCCCCGTTGGGCGGCTCGTAGGTCAGCTTGGGAAACGTCAGCTTCTCCGGCCGATCCGGAATCTTCGCAGCCAAACCCGGCAAGGCCAGCACCAGCAGCAGTCCAACAATGATCGTCTTGTTCTTCATCGATTCAAATCCATTTACTCTATTTCTTTTCCAGTTCCGCAATCCGATTGCGTAACACGGTGCGGATCACTTTCATCACCGGCGGCGCCTTGGCCCCGTTTTGTTCCATTTGCGCCTCCAACCCCGCCAGTTGTTTCTTCAGTTCCTCGAGGTTTTTATTCGCGTTGATGCTGCTGCTCATCTTGCGGGCCATCGCCTTGGACTGCGCATCCAACCCGGCCATCAACGGGTCCTCATCCCCGCCGCCTGTGCCCGGCTTGCGCGTGTAGACCGCCACGGCGCGGTTTTCTTTGGTGAAATATTTTTTGGCCACGCGCTGCAAATCCGCCGGGGTCACCGCCTGGATTTTCGGCCCAGCTTCATTGATTTCGCGCCAGTTGCCCAGACCTTCGCTACGCATTATCTGCATCAGGATCGGGTGATTGGAACTCAATCTCCGATATTCCGCCGCGGCAAAGTTGTTCTTCACCTTCTGCAATTCCTTGGCCGGCACAGGCTCGGTTTTAATCTGCTCAATCAACCGGTAAATCTCCTGCTCGGCCATCTCCGGTGTATTGCCCTCGGTGATCTCCGCGCCCATGTTAAACTCACCCGCGTACTTGCGCGCGCCCTGCCAAGCCCAAGTGTCCGTCGCCAATTTTTTGCCTAGCACTAGCTCCTTGTGCAGCCGACCCGTACGCGTGCTAAGCACCTGCGCCAACACACTTAGGGGATACGTATCCTTGTGACCGAACGCCGGCGTGTGCCAGTAGATGTCCACATTTGGGTTCGTCTCCGCCTCGGCATAAAACCGTTTCTCGGCTTTTTGTGGTTGCTCGAGCGTCACCACGTCCGGCGGCCGACCCTCGCCTTTTTTCAGCCGGCCAAAATATTTCTCTGCCAAGGCCAGCGCTGGCTTGGATTTAAAGTCCCCTACCATCACCAACGTCAGGTTTTGCGGCATGTAATAGGTTCCGTAAAAGGCGTCGGCCTGCTTTTTAGAAATTGCTGTGATATCCGAGGGCCACCCAATGATTGGCCAGCTATAAGGATGTGATTCCCAAAAGAGCGAATTGAAGCTCTCAAAAAATTTCCCCAATGGCGTACTCTCTGTTCGCATTCGGCGCTCTTCAAAAACCACATCGCGCTCAGCGTAAAACTCGCGGAGGATGGGGCGCAACAATCGCTCGCTCTCCATCCACATGAACAGTTCCAGTTTGTTCGCCGGTACAGTGATAAAATACGCCGTATGATCGTAGCTCGTGTAGGCGTTCATCCCACTGCCGCCATTAGCTGTATAAATTCGGTCGAACTCGTTCTTCACGATCACCTTACGATGAGCCTCCACTAGTTTCTTAAACTCCTCATTCAACTGATTCCACTCCACCGTCTTCTGGTCCGGATCCTGCAAGTCGGTGATTTCACCTCGACGCCACATCTCGCGCATCCGGCGTTCCTCCGAGCGCATCGCGTCCCGTACTTTTTCCTGCGCAGCAATGATCTCTATATCCTTCTCGTAATCCTTGGTGCCAATCGTCGGCGTGCCCTTAAACATCATGTGCTCAAACAAATGCGCCATGCCAGTGATGCCTGGCCGTTCGTCCACGCTGCCCACACGCGCCACCCAGCCGCCTGAAATACTTGGCGCATCATTGCGTTCGAGCAACAGCACCTTCATGCCGTTGGACAGCTGATGCTCCTTCACCGCCACCTGCTGTGCCCCCAGCCATAGTGGCACCAAGAATAAACCCAGAAGAATTCTCATGATCCGGTCCGAGCAGACCACTCCCAACCTCACCCGTCAACGGCGAAACGTGTCAGACCCTTCACGGGTTCAGCATTGTCGATCCCACTTCCAACAATTACGGTTTGGCATGCGATCCTTCTGCTTCATTTTGCTTCCGTGGATGGCTCTGGCCGCCGACACGCCCAGTGAGGCGCGGGGTGCGCTGTTGAAAGGGGCGGCGCTTATGCGGTCGATCTCGGCGGAGGGCGGATATTTGTGGCGTTATTCCAAGGATCTACAACTGGTCGCGGGCGAAAACCGCGCGACCCGATCGATGATGTGGCTGCAGCCGCCGGGCACACCTTCGATGGGTATGGCTTTTTTGGAAGCCTACCAACGCACGAGCGAACCCGCGCTGCTGGACCACGCGCTGGCCGCCGGTGCCGCGCTTGCCAAGGCGCAGTTGGCCAGTGGCGGCTGGGATTACCGACATGACTTCCGCAACCCGCAACGGACCCTGCGCCGAAACATTTCGACCTTCGACGACAACACCTCGCAAAGCTGCCTGCGTTTTCTGCTGGCACTCGGCGAGGTAGCCACGGGCAACACGCCGCGCGAACAGGCCGTCCGCCGAGCGCGCGATGTGGGCCTGCGCAAATTGCTCGAAGCCCAGTACCCTAACGGCGCCTGGCCACAGCGGTACGACGGCGTGCCCAAGCTGCCGCAGGATTTTCCCGTGCTGCCCGCACGCTATCCCAAAACGTGGTCGCGCGTATATCCCAAGGCCAACTACATCAACCACTACACGTTCAATGACAACTCTCATCGCGACTGCGTGTTGCTGGTGCTGGAGGCGCACCGGGTAACCACTAAGCCGGAATATCTGCAGGCGGCACGGCGTGGTGGCGAATTCATTTTGCGCGCGCAAATGCCCGAGCCGCAGCCGGTGTGGGCCCAGCAATACAACGCCCGCATGGAGCCAGCATGGGCGCGCAAGTTTGAGCCTCCCTCGGTCACCGGCAGCGAAAGCGTCGGCGCCTGTCGCACCTTGATCGATCTGTATCTCGCCACGGGCGACGCCAAATACCTGAACGCGGTGGCGCCCGCCGTGCGTTGGTACCGACGCTCGGCCATCGCCCCGGGCAAGTGGGCGCGGTTTTACGAACTACAATCCAACCGGCCGCTGTATTTCACGAAGAAATATCAGCTGACCTATCGGGACAATGATATGCCCACGCATTACAGTTTCCAAAGTTCCTATGGCGTGGAGAACATGATTCGCTATTACGAAGCCGTGCGCAAACAAGGCCGCACCGCTTGGCTGGCCGCGCAAACTCCCAAGACGCTCACCGCCGCCCAAAGCGCCGCACGCGCCGAGTCCATGGAGAAACAGGTCCGAGTAGTGATCGCCGCGCAGGACGCTCAAGGCCGCTGGATCACCCGCGGCAAACTCGAAACCCGCGGGATGACCTTCGGGGATCGTATGGAAACCAGAACCTTCATCGACCACATCGACGTGTTGTCGAAATATTTGTCGTTGCTCAAATAACCCTCCACCGTCCACGCTCCCTGCATGAAACGCCGCGTGTATCTGGATCATCTCTCAGGCGGGCCGCTGGCTCCCGAAGTGAGCGCGGCAATGCGTCCGTGGCTAGAGGAGATTCCCGGTAATACGGCCTCCCTGCACCGACACGGGCTCAAGGCTCGCGAAGCCCTCGACACAGCCGCCGCCCAATGCGCCGCGAAGATCGGCGCGACTGCGGACGATCTGGTGTTCACCAGTTCCGGCACGGAGGCCAATAACCTCGCGATCAAAGGCGTCGCCGAGGCCCAGCGCGAACGCGGCACGCACCTGATTCTCTCGAACATCGAACATCCCTCGATCGACCAATCGGTTGCCTGGCTCGAAAAACAGGGTTTCACAGCCACGCGCGTGCCCGTGGATCGCGAGGGACGTTTGTCTGTTGGAGCCGTGACCGAGGCGATCACCGAGCAAACCATCCTCATCGCCACGCACCACGCCAATCATGATCTCGGTACCGTGCAAAACCTCCCCGCGCTCGGCGCATTGGCGGGCGACCGTGGCATTCCGTTGCTGATCGATGCTACTGCCAGCGGCGGGTGGTTGCCGGTGGATGTGACGGCGCATTCCATCTCCCTGCTCACTCTGGCACCGCACCGTTTTGGCGGACCGCAAGGTGTGGGGGTGTTATACCGCAATCCGCGCGTGCCCTTGGCCCCGCAATTGCATGGCGGCGTACAACAGGACGGATTGCGGGCCGGCACAGAGAATCTTGCGGCCATCGTCGGCGCGGGCGCGGCCTCGGCCTTGCCGGCGATCGAGGTGACTCCACTCCAACAGCAACTGCATGGCGGTTTGCTGGAGCGGATTAAGCAGATGATATTGAACGGCCCGGAGCCCGGTCCGGATCGGTTGCCGACGCAATTGAATTATTCGTTGGCCGGTCTGGAAGGCGAAGGGCTGGCGTTGGCGTTGGACATGCAGGGGGTGGCGATCGCCAGTGGCGCGGCGTGTGTGACGCAAAACCTCGTCATCCCCCCCGCGCTCACGGCGATCGGGCTTGACGCCGCCCAAGCCAAGGGCAACGTTCTCCTCTCCCTCGGCCGCGATAGCACTGCGGCGGACGTCGACCACGTGCTGGAGATCATCCCCAAACAGGTCGACAAACTCCGCACCCTGTCGCCAATGTGGGATGCGTAACATGAATCTCGAAGAGCAAATTCAAGAGGCGTTAAAGGGCGTGAGTTATCCGGGCTACTCGCGCGACATTGTGTCGTTCGGGTTGGTGAAAGGCGTGGCGGCGGCCAACGGGTCGGCGGGTATTGACCTTGAGTTGACGACCCACAATCCCGAGGTAGCTGCGCAGTTGAAAGCGGAGTGCGAAGCGGCGGTGAAAGTGTTAGACGGCATCGAGCGCGCCATGGTGCAGGTGAAGATGCCACCGGCCGGTCAGGCGCCCGCGGGAGGCGGTCAGGCCAAGCCCTCTAGGATTCCCGGCATCAACAAGGTGATCGCCATAGCCTCCGGCAAAGGCGGCGTGGGCAAGAGCACCTGCTCGGTAAACCTCGCCTGCGCGCTGGCGCAAACCGGCGCCGAAGTGGGCCTGCTCGATTGCGACATCTACGGACCCAGTGTGCCGCTGATGATGGGCGTGAACGAACGGCCCATGGTGAGTCCGGAAGAAAAGCTGGTCCCGTTGATGAACCACGGCGTGAAGCTGATGAGCATAGGCTTCCTGCTGGAAGGCGATCAACCGGTGATTTGGCGCGGGCCGATGATCATGAAAACCATCCAACAGTTTGTGCTGCAGGTGGACTGGGGTACGCTGGATTATTTGCTGGTGGATTTACCGCCGGGCACGGGCGACGCGCAGTTGTCCCTTTGCCAAACGGTACCGCTCGATGGCGGTGTAGTGGTGACCACACCGCAGGAGGCGTCGCTCGGCGTGGTGCGCAAGGGCATCGCGATGTTTGAGCGCGTGAACGTGCCGTTGCTGGGCATCGTGGAAAACATGAGTTACTTCACCGCCCCAGGTGGTGAGCGCGTCGAGATTTTCGGCCACGGCGGTGGTGCGGCCGAGGCACTGAATCAGGACACGACCTTCCTAGGCGAGGTGCCGATTTTCACTGAGATCCGCGAAGGCGGCGATGCCGGTGTGCCGGTGGTGGTCAGCGCTCCCGAAAGCGTTCCCGCGGAGGCATTCGGAAAAGTTGCCGCAACCCTGCGCGAGGTGTTGGACTAGTATTATTTCCGCTATTCACCGGTTATCCAAGGCTGTTTGCCGAATTATTGCCCGTCAATTTGCGTTTTTTCTCCAATAATGTATTGTTTTCAATGAAGAGTTCGTGTACGCAACACGTCCTATTGGAACACGCTAATGACGGATTCGGCTACATCCAGTGATTTGCTAAAGAATTCCACGCTTTACCGGGAGTTTCTGGCGGAGCGTGAGGAAATCATGCGGCATAAATGGCTGGAATCCGAAAAAGCCGGCGCGGATATTGGGTTTGAGGAAGCGCTCACGGATTGGATGGTGAACCACCGGTCGCAGTGGCGCAAACGCCGCCAAGCCGAACGCGCCACGGCGTAATAATTTGAACGCCCTTTAATGCGGTCCTGCGAGTCCGCCAAGGTCGATGACACGAAACGGATCAACTCCGCGTTGGATTCGCGCCCAAGCGCGGCCGCGCGGTTTTTTTTGTGCCCGCCACCATGCCTGACGAACGCATTATCCTGGAAGCTGCCGATCTCAGGCGCGCCTGGCGCCGGGTGGCGCATGAGATTGCCGAAGCCCACACCGAGGGGTCCTCGTTGATGCTCGTAGGCATTCAACGCGGTGGCGTCGCGCTTGTGCAACAACTCAGTGAAACGCTCGCCGACCTGTACGGTCACCCGATCGCCACCGGCTCGGTGGAGCCCGGCCTGCATCGCGACGATCTTTCCCAGCGCGGCATGAGCGAGCTGCGCCCCACCGAACTACCCGGCGAACTGGCTGGCCAAACGGTCGTGCTGGCTGATGACGTGCTCTCCACCGGACGCACGGTGCGCGCCTCCATCGATGCCCTGCTCGGGTTCGGCCGACCCAAGTGCATCCGCCTCGCCGTACTGATTGATCGCGGTCATCGCGAGCTGCCCATCCGCCCGGATTTCGTTGGCAAGAATTTACCCACCCACCCGGATGAACGCGTGGAAGTGCGCTGCGACAACCGCGACGCACCCGAGGCTTTTATCCTTCAAACCCTATGAGCTGGCATCGCAAACATCTGCTGGATATCGAAAGCCTAACCGCCGAGGAACTGACCACAGTGCTCGACACCGCGCGCGAGTTTAAAGCCGTAGGCGAGCGCGACATCAAGAAGGTCCCCGCCCTACAAGGCAAGACGGTCGTGAACTTCTTTGTCGAACCCTCCACTCGTACGCGTGTGAGCTTCGAGCTCTCTGCCAAGCGTCTCAGTGCGGATATCATTAACTTCGCCGCCGATGCGTCCTCATTTCAAAAAGGAGAAAGTCTAAAGGACACCGCGCGCAATCTCGAAGCATTGAATGCGGACATCATTGTCATCCGCCACAAGGCCGCCGGTGCGCCGCACTTCCTCGCGCGCTTTCTCAATGCCCACGTGGTGAACGCCGGTGACGGTGCTCACGAGCACCCCACTCAAGCCCTCCTAGATGTATTCACCATTCGTGAAAAGAAAGGCACCATCACCGGCCTCAACGTCACCATCCTTGGCGATATTCTATACAGCCGCGTGGCCCGCTCCAATATCTGGGCCCTGCGCAAGCTCGGCGCCAACGTCACCCTCTGCGGCCCCAGCACACTCGTGCCACGGGTGTTTGAGGAAATGGGCTGTCGGGTGACCTATAATCTGGACGAAGCACTGGCCGACGCCGATGTGATTAATCTCCTCCGCATCCAACACGAACGACAGCGCAAGACGATGTTTCCGAGCATCGGCGAGTACGCCCGGCTTTTCGGCCTGAACCGCAACCGTCTCACGCTCACCAAGCCCGAGGCCATGATCATGCACCCCGGCCCTATGAACCGCGGAGTGGAGATCGAAAGTGAAATTGCCGACGGCGATAGGGCGGTTATTCTCGAACAGGTCACCAATGGGATTGCAGTACGCATGGCCGTATTGTATCTGGTGAACGGGGTCGATTAATTTTTGTATTATCTATTGGATCTCCCGCTTAACTTGGACTAATCATTTTTTCTGGACGCACCCAATCATCATACTGTTGGGGTGATAAAAACCCGAGTTCTACGGCAGCTTCTTTAAGGGTAGTATTATCAATAAAAGCTTTTTTTGCTACTTTTGCTGCATTTTCATATCCAATATGTGGATTTAGAGACGTTACCAACATTAACGATTGCGACATTAGTTCTTCTATCCTTTTATGATTTGCTTCGATTCCCGCCACACACCTCTCTGAAAAACTTCGGGACGCATCTCCTAAAAGTTGAATAGATTTTAATACATTAAAAGCAATAACAGGCTTAAATACATTTAATTCAAAATGTCCATTACTCCCGGAAATTGTCACTGTAACATGATTGCCCATCACCTCCGCGGCAACCATGGTAATCGCCTCACATTGAGTAGGGTTCACCTTACCGGGCATAATTGATGAACCTGGCTCATTGGCGGGTAAACTAAGCTCTCCAATACCACTTCTTGGCCCTGACCCTAATAATCTGATATCATTAGCTACCTTCATTAAAGTAACTGCAACCACGTTTAGTGCTCCTGATATTGCAACCATGGCGTCATGTGCTGCTAGGCCTGCAAATTTATTTGGCATCGTAACAAATGGCTTCCCAGTAATTTCAGCAACTTCCGCAGAAAAAATTTCTGCATACCCTTTTGGTGAATTAAGTCCTGTTCCTACCGCTGTGCCTCCTTGCGCAAGTTCCAAAAGGGCCGGCAGACTGTTTTTTACCCCATTTATCGCTGACTGAACTTGCGCTGCATACCCAGAAAATTCCTGGCCTAATGTAAGCGGGGTAGCGTCTTGTGTGTGCGTTCTTCCTATTTTAATTATTGAATCAAATTCTCGGGACTTATTTTCTAATTCTCCATGCAGAACTTTTAATGAGGGCAGCAATCTATTTTCTACCTCTAGAACTGTTGCAATATGCATCGCGGTAGGAAATGTATCATTTGAGGATTGGCTTTTATTTACATGATCATTGGGGTGTATAGGTTTTTTTATTCCTTTTGGGCTTCCAAGCATTTCATTTGCTTTATTTGCAATCACCTCATTAGCGTTCATATTCGTTTGGGTTCCAGAGCCTGTCTGCCAAACAACTAAAGGAAAATTATCATCTAATTTTCCTTCTGCTATTTCTCGAGATACTTCTTCTATTGCTGTAGCAATATGTTCTTCTAATTGTCCTAGTTTTAAATTGGCCCTTGCCGCGGCTTGTTTTTGTATCCCCATCGCATGGATTATAGAATTGGGCATTCTTTCTTCACCAATCGGAAAGTTTTCTATGCTTCTTTGTGTTTGAGCACCCCAATATTTATCTGCAGGGACAACAACATCGCCCATTGTATCTTTTTCTATTCTTGTCTCAGTTTTCATTAAAATTTTTTGTGGTAAGCGGTTAAAATACGAGGGCACCGTGTTGGTGTCAATGAACTCACGATTGACCGTTGACGCGCGGCTTTCCAATCGGCAACGTCCCGTCTAAATGAGTGAGGAATCAAAAACGGAATCCACGCCCGCCAGCAAGCCCCGTAAAACCGGCAGCGGCAAGCTTAAGCCTCTACCCCTGCCAGTGTCCGTGCCGAAATGGCCATTCCTGGCCGCCGACATAATTTTCATCGGGCTCGGCTACTGGATCAGCACTCTCATTCAGGGCGAACCTCAATCCTGGCAGATCATCAGCGTTCTTGTCTGCGCCGGTCTAGGCGCTGGCTTTGCGGTGGCGCCGTTTTACTTTGAGTACCGCGCCGAGGCCAAAGCTGTGGAGATCGCCCAGCTAACCACGGTGGCTAGGGAAGTGAACAAAATGGAGGATACTGCCAAATTGATCACTGAGGCATCAGCAAACTGGTCGGCGGTTCAGGAAACCTCCGAACAAACCGCCAAACTCGCCGAAGAGATTGCTTCCGGCATGGCCGCCACGGTGAAAGACCACGACTCCTTCTTAGCTAACGCCAGAACCGAGGAATTAAACACCCTCAAGCTCCAGGTAGAAAAACTCCGCCGCACCGAGGCCGACTGGGCCAACACACTGGTCGGCATGCTCGATCTGGTATATCAATTGGAGCAATCGGCCATCTCCTCGGGCAAGGAACAATTTATCCAGACCATAGGCAAGTTCCAGGGTCATTGCCGCGATATTGCGCGGCGCGTGGGTTTGGTGGCGTTTGAAGCGGAGAACGGCACGCCGTTTAATGTTGAGGAGCACGCCCTGCCAGATGGCGAATCCGCCGGGGACAATGCCGCCATCACCCGAACCCGCCTGCCGGGGTTCAAGTTGCAAGGCAAGCTCGTGCGCAAACCGCTCGTCGCCGTGAGCTAATGCTTGCGGCTCGCATGCGCACACACGCCGCGCGTGCTGGCCGCAATAAACTCCAGCAACTCCCGCGCCTTGTTTCCCGGCTGCGAAGCCAGCGCCTCCGTCACGGTTGCCCCCACGTTATTCCCCTCAACGAAAATCCGTTTGTAATGGATGTTCAACTCTCGGCGCTGCTCGGCGTTAAAGCCGGCGCGCCGCAGGCCCACGATATTCAGGCCGCATAATTTGTTAACCCCGAAGGACATCGTATACGGCGGCAAATCCTGACTCACCGCCGCGTTGCCCTGCATCATCGCCAGCGTGCCCACGCGAACAAACTGATGCACCGCGCAATTGCCGGAGAGAAACACGCGATTGGCAATCTCCGCGTGTCCGCCAATCAATGCGCCGTTGGCAAAAATGTTGTCGTTGCCGATCGCCGCGTTGTGGCCCACATGGCTATGCGCCATAAAAAAATTCCCCGAACCAATCACTGTATCCTCCTCCAGCGTGTTAGAACGGTGCAGCGTCACGTGCTCGCGAATCACATTGTGATCGCCCAGCAGAAGTCTTGTGGGTTCTTCCTCGTACTTTAGATCCTGCGGCGCATCTCCGATCACCGCGCCGGTATGAATGATGTTGTTCGTGCCCACCTCGGTGTGGCCGGTAAGATGTGCATGCGGCCCGATCTGGCTGTTGGCACCCACGCGCACATTCGCATCAATCACCGCATACGGCCCCACCTGCACGGATTCGTGCAGCTCGGCTTTCGGATCAATCACGGCCGTCGGGTGAATCATGGGAATCCCCCAATACCGAAGGATAGCTCAAAGCCCAAGCTCCAAATCGGTCATTCGTAAAAGTACCCGTGTTCTTTGAGCGAAAAATAATCGCGCTCCCGCTCGTTGGTCCGGCGACCAAGGATGACGTGATCCAGCACTTCAATCTTAAGCAATCGCCCGGCTCGAATGAGATCCCGCGTCACCGTAATGTCCGCCTTGGACGGCGTGGAATCGCCGCTGGGATGATTGTGCACCAGTACCACCGCCGAGGCATTGGCCGTCACAGCATGGCGAAAGACATCGCGTGGATGCACAATAGCCGCGTCGAGCGTCCCGCGGGTCAGAGCTACCTTACGCAGGAGTCGTCGTCGGGTATCGAGCAGCAGCGCATAAAAATGCTCCACTGTGTACGGCCGACATTCCTCTCGCAGCAAGTCGGCTACGGCCGCCGGTTGATCTAGTAACGGTGCGACCGCCTGTATCTCCGCCGCCATGCGGCGTGCCAGTGTGAAGGCTGCTTTCAGGGCGATCGCCTTATCCTGACCGACGCCACGGATTTCCTGTAGTTCTTCGAGCGGGGCGCGGGATAATTCGCTCAAGGTGCCAAGCCGTTGGATCAATGCGCGCCCCACATCTACCGCAGATTGGCCACGCAAGCCGGTACGCAGCAGAATGGCAATTAACTCGGCATCGGTTAGCGCATCGGCTCCATGCTCGGCCAGCCGTTCGCGCGGCCGTTCACGCTGCGGCAAGTCCTTGATGCGGGACGGCAGGGTCACGACAGGAATCGTGAACTTTTATAGTGATCTCGCAAGCCTATTCCATTTCCTGCCGAAACGCCTCAAATTCCGACTGTGCATGGGCGGGGATACGGGCGTGCAGATGCACCCATTCACCCTCGTAATGTTCCTCGTCGATCTGGCCCAGCGCCCGCACGCGCGCCTGGGCGGCACCGTTGGCCGCAGGAATGCGCAGGTGCAGACTTTGACGAATGGGCCGGAGCATGGTGCCAAGCTCGGCCATTAGTTCCTCCATGCCTTCACCCGTGCGCGCCGACACGGCGACCGCATGATCGTACTCGCGCAGCCAATGTAGGTTGCCGTTTCGTTCGGGCAACTGATCAACCTTGTTAAAGACCATCAGGGTCGGCTTGTCGTTCCCGTCAATTTCCTTGAGCACTTCGTCGACGGCTTGAATCTGTTCGGCGGCGGCTCTGTTGGACACATCAACCACATGCATCAGAATGTCCGCCTCCACCACTTCCTCCAAAGTCGCCTTGAAGGATTCTACGAGCTGATGTGGCAGCTTGCGGATGAACCCAACGGTATCGCTGAGCAACGCGTTCTGGTTGGTGGGCAACCGCAGCCGTCGCGTGGTGGGGTCCAGTGTCGCAAAGAGTTTATCTTCGCTCAATACCTCCGCGCCGGTGAGTTTGTTGAGCAGCGTGGATTTGCCGGCGTTGGTGTAGCCGACAATCGACACCAACGGCCACTGGCTGCGTTGACGCCCGCTGCGTTGTGTGGAGCGCACGCGCTTCACTTCCTCCAGCTCTCGCCGCAAACGGGCGATGCGTTCCTGGATGCGCCGGCGGTCAACCTCCAGCTGCGATTCACCATCGCCGCGCATGCCGATGCCGCCTTTCTGCCGGGACAGGTGCGTCCACATCCGCGTCAATCGAGGCAGGATGTGCTGCAGTTGTGCCATCTCGATTTGCATCTTGCCTTCGCGGGTGCGTGCGCGTTGGGCGAAGATGTCGAGGATCAGCGCGGTTCGATCCAGCACCTTGCAGTCAAAGATCCGCTCCAAGTTGCGGGTCTGCGCCGGACTCAATTCGTCATCAAAAATCACCGTGTCCACCCTCCCCTGTTTGGCCAACTCGGCAAATTCGCCGGCCTTGCCTTTGCCAATGAAGGTGGCGACATGCGGTCGACCGAGCTTTTGCGTACCTTCGCCGATGATGGTGGCCCCGGCCGTGGTGGCCAGCTCGGATAGTTCCTCCATCGATTCGTTCACATCGAAGGTGTTCCCCTGCTTGAGCTCGGTGCCCACGAGAAAGACACGCTCGGTTTTGCCTTCCTGTTCGGCGAGGGATTTCACGGGTTAATGCGGCAATGACTCAAAATGCGACGGGCGGTTTCCAATGGCGCCTCTTCCGCCGGCACCGCCATGCACACAGCTCCCTGCAAGCGGCGGAACCAGGTCATCTGTCGTTTTGCGAATTGCCATGTGCGGGATTTAACCAACGCAATGGTGTCCGGCAAGTCCTGTTCGCCTCGGAGGTGCCCAATAACCTGTCGATATCCGAGGGCTTGTTGCGCGACGCGATTGTCCTCCAAGGCTGCGCGCAGGGAACAAGTTTCCTCCACCAACCCGGCCGCAAACATCCCATCCACCCGCGCTTCAATGCGGGTACGCAAATCATCGCGTTCGCGATCGATCAAAAAAAAGTTGGCTGGCACCGTGTTCTGCCACTCCGCGCGCTGCTCGGAAAACGGTTTCCCCGTCAACCGAATGACCTCCAATGCTCGGACAATCCGCCTAGGATTTTGTTGGTCAATGCGTTCGAACGTCACGGAATCGGCCGCCTTCAACTCGGTTAATTGTTCCTCGTGACTCATCGCTTCGATGGCGGTCCGCAAGGCCGCATCAGCCTGTGGCGTTTCGCCCAACCCCTCCAACCAGGCCTGGAAGTAAAGCCCTGTGCCGCCGCAAAAAATGGGCCTTTCAATTTGCCTTTCCGCCTCGATCGCTTCCCGGACAAACCGCGCTACGTCATAGGGTTCCTCCAATTCTACGCAATCGATCAGATGATGTGGGATTGCTGACTGTTCTGCAGCCGTTGGCTTTGCCGTACCGATGTCCAGCCTTCGATAGACCTGCATGGAATCAACCGAAATGATTTCGCCCTGAATTTGTTCGGCAACTTCCATCGCCACGGCACTCTTGCCGCTGGCGGTAGGGCCGGCGATGGAAATGGGCGCGCCCACCTATTCCTCTTTAGATTCGGGATTCGGATTCTCTCCGTCTGTGCCGTCCGTCTCTTGCTCTCGCCATGCCATCACAAACAACAACCCAACGCCCACGCAAATTCCCATGTCCGCGATGTTAAACGCGGGATACCCAATCTCGTTGCCTCCTCGTTGCTTGAGATAAAATCGGATGAAATCCACCACGTGCTGATATGCCACGCGATCGATGAGATTTCCGACTATCCCGCCGATAAGCATGCCCATCGCCAGCTTGCCGGTTGGGGTGCGAATTTCAAACTGATGCCGCCAGTAAATGAGCGCCCCCAAGGCAATCACTGAAATCCCTGCGAGCTGAAGGCTCTTTCCTTGAAACTGACTCCACGCTGCCCCGGTGTTGTGCCAGTTCACGAATTTAAAAAATCCCTCAATTATAATAACCTGTTGGCTAGGATCGATCCATTTGATGACGATCAGCTTGGTGAGTTGATCAGCCAGCAGCACGAGGGCGGCTGTCAGGAGAATGCGTTTCTCCTGCAGGAACGGCACCGGCCCATTGGGTTCCGTGGCATCGTTTGAATTCTTGTGCACGCGTTCGGCCTAGTTCGTGCGCATGGGCATGAGCACGTAGAGGAACGGCGTGTTGCTCTTGATCACGCCGGGGCTGAGACTGTCGGTCAACTCCACGTATATCTCGTCGCCCTCCAATATCTTGAGTGGATCCATGAGGTACACGGGGTTAAATGCCACTTCGATTTCCGGGCCGGTGTATTGGATGGCGATGGATTCGCGGCCTGACCCGATGTCCGGCGTGTTGGCGGTAATGGCCAAGGTGTTGTCGGCAAACTTTAGCTTCACCGAGTTGGCCTTATCGCTGGTGATTTGATCTGCTCGTCGCAGTGCGTGGTTCAACTCTTCCTTAACCAAGGTGATGCGTTGTTCGCTTTCGGCAGGAATAACCTGTTTGTAATTCGGAAAATTTCCCTCTACCAACTTGCTGTGGATGCGTATGGGTTCGCCGCTCTCCTGCGGTACGTTAAATTCCGCGTGTGTTTCTCCCACGGCAATCTCCACATCCCCCTCGGAGGTCAACAACCGCTGCAACTCGGCCACCGCCTTGGTGGGCAGGATAAACTGCGCCTTGGCTCCTCCTTCGATTTCCTCCTCCACCAATGCCAATCGGCGTCCATCGGTGGCCACCAGAGTCAGTCGCTCGGGTTCAGCCACTATATTGATGCCGTTTAGCGTGTGGCGCGATTCGTCCGTGGACACCGCGTAAGAGGTTTTGCGAATCATCTCGCGAAACTTCGCCTGGGCGACCTTGATCTTGCCGCTTTCTTGGAACTGCGCCGTTGGAGGGTACTCGTCTGCCCCAAGCCCATGAAGCTTGTAATTGGCGGCTCCTGCCTGAACGGAGGCAATCTCCTTGTCGTTTATTTCGATCTCGATCTCGTTTGCTTCGATCTCGCGCACAAGTCCAAACAATCGCTTTGCCGGCAATGAGGATGCCCCCTCCACTTCCACCTTGGCGGGAACGGAGGCGTTGATGCTTACCTCCAAATCGGTGGCGCGCAGCTCCAGCTTGTTATCGCCGGCGATCAACAACACGTTGGACAAAATCGGGAGGGTTGACCGGGTTCCCACCACATTCTGCACAGATTGCAGGCCGGATGAGATGGCTTCCTTGGAAACGGAGATTTTCACGAGTGCTTACTACAAGATGAATTCTTAAAGAATCAAAGTATTATTAAGAGCCGTGGATAAGGCAAACAACTCCGAGAGTCAAGAAAGCGCACCGAAAACACAGGGGATTCTTGTACACAGCCCATGCGGATAAGGCAGCGGGAAAGCCATAACATCTTGGATCCATGTGAACATCGTGGATTTATTAAGGAGAAATTCATGGTACAATTCGCTACTTATTGGTCCCCCTCGCCTGAGCCACAACACGAGGAAGAAAATCGGCAACCAATTTAACTTCTTCCAGGGAAGTTTCCCGACCCAAAGAAAACCGCACCAACGCATTAGCGGACGAATCCGGAGCGCCCAAAGCTTTAACAACATGTGAAGGAGTCACCGAACCACTCGAACAGGCCGAACCACTCGAAGCACAAATACCAACAAGATCCAATCCACTTAAAAGAGCAATGCTGTCAGAGTCTTCAACGATAAAGGAAACGGTGTTATTCAAACGCCCATTTGGGTCACGATCGCCAATGAAAGAGGCACCCTCGATGGAGTCCACAGAATCGATCAAAAGATTGGACCATTCACCCAATTGGGCCATTGGAAAAGCAGGAGACGGAACAAATTGGACAATAGCATCGGCTAAACCCAGAATGGCGGGGAGATTTTCGGTTCCCGCGCGGCGTTCATTTTCGTGTGCACCACCATGTAAAATGGGATCCGGATTGAGCGGCGATTTAGCGTACAACAGCCCCGCACCTTTGGGCCCGTGGAATTTATGGGCGCATAAGGAAACCAAATCCGCCTGAAAATCCGCAACGCTAACAAGAGGAAGTTTGCCGAACCACTGGATGGCGTCGGTGTGGAAAAGGACGCCATTTTCGGCACAAAGCGCACCTATCTCGGCCACCGGCTGGATGGTGCCCAGTTCGTTGTTGGCGGCCATAATGCTCACAAGAATCGTATCCTTACGAAAAGCCTCGCGAACGTCATTAGGCGACACACGGCCCACGCTGTCCACCGGCAGGAAGGTAATCTCAAACCCGTCATTATTAGCAAGATATTCACAGGGATGAAGCACAGCGTCATGTTCTACGGCCGAGGCGATGATATGCCGCCCATGAGAGCGCAATTGGCGGGCCATCCCGAGGAGCGCGAGGTTCGTACTTTCGCTGCCGCCACTGGTGAAAATGATTTCGCTCGGTTTACACTTCAATGTGGCAGCCACCCGTTCGCGGGCATCATCGAGCAGGGCGCGCGCAGATTGGCCGACATGATGTACGCTGGAAGGATTGCCCCAAGCCTCATCAAAAGCCGGCTGCATCGCCTCCCGCACGCGGGCATCCAGCGGCGTAGTGGCATTGTAATCCAAATAAATCGTGCGCACGGCCTGTGTTTACTGCATACTCTGCCGCGATGCCAGACTGGCTTCAAGTCATCCTGCTCGGCCTCATTGAAGGCATCACGGAATTCCTGCCCATTTCCTCCACCGGCCACCTCTTGCTCGCAGAACAATGGCTGGGGAAACGCTCCGAACATTTCACGGTTTTTATCCAAAGTGGCGCCGTGCTGGCCGTGCTGGCTGTTTTCAAGGAACGCCTGCTTGAATTGGCCACCGAATGGAAACAGCCAAAAACGAGCGATTACCTCGTAAAAATGGGGGTTTCCTTCGTTATCACCGCGATCGGAGGTCTTTCACTTAAGGCGGCCGGATGGGAATTGACTGATAACGCAACACCTATTGCCTGGGCATTGTTGGTGGGAGGCGTGCTCTTTATCGTCATCGAACGCCAACAAGCATTAAAGGAAACGAAACCATCAACCGAAGTCATTTCATTGCCGCAGATCACCTGGACGGTGGCGGTGGCTTTTGGGATGGCGCAGTTGGTGGCCATGGTTTTTCCGGGTGCTTCACGAAGTGGCACCACGATTCTCATCGGCATATCCCTGGGCATGATGCGACGAGAGGCAGTGGAGTATTCTTTTTTGCTTGGGGTGCCTACTTTACTTTCCGCAGGCGCGTATCAACTTGCTTCAGCGATAAAGGACAACCCGACCGCAGTGCATGAAGAGGCGCCGATGTTAGTACTGGGCACGGTAGTCTCAGCGGTCACAGCATTTGCCGCGGTGAAATGGTTACTTACGTATTTGCAACGAAATAACTTCATGGCCTTTGGATGGTACCGCATTGTACTCGGGTCAGTAATCCTCATTTATTTAGCCAAAGGCGGTTAAACGGCGGATTTCTCCGATTTATTAACAGCCCGGCAACTCTAGGAAAAAAGAGGGAGGTAAATGACCCAAGGCCACCAAATTTGGAAGGAACAAAACAGGCTGGATATAGCCAATAGAGCCAGTAAAAAAAGACGTGCCGATTCTCTGGATTTTTCTAATGGCTCCGACTCTCTGGGCCGCCACCATTCACACTATCGCTGGTACCGGCCAAGCTGGGTACAGCAGCGATGGCGGCCCGGCCACGAAAGCCCAGATTAAGGGCCCGTTTGGCGTGATCAAGGGCCCCGACGGCGGTCTCTATATTTGTGACACTTACAATCACGTTATTCGCAGGGTGGATCCAAACGGCACCA
>CAJWMQ010000044.1 GCA_913042895.1 uncultured Verrucomicrobiales bacterium
TGTCATGAGTAACAGCAATAACTGTACCCTTGTATTGTTGTAAATGCATTTCTAACCAATTAACAGATTCTGCATCTAAATGGTTAGTAGGTTCGTCTAAAAGGAGCATATCCGGCTCAGAAAGGAGCAACCTACAAAGAGCCACTCTTCTCCGCTCTCCACCTGATAATTGGGCTATTTTAGATTCCCATGCAGGAATTCTTAATGCATCTGATGCGATCTCTAATTTCCGCTCTATCTCCCATCCACCTATCGCATCAATCTGATTCTGGAGGCTTCCCTGCTCTTCGAGAAGCTTCTCCATCTCCTCATCGCTCATGGCGAAGTTGGGATCAAGTTCCTTGAGAATTTCTTGGCGGGTTTGTTCGATATCAATATCGAGATTCTTAAGCACGCGCGCGGCCACTCCGTCGCCTTCACGCAAGAGCCCCAGCAGAATGTGCTCGGTGCCCACGTAAGTGTGTTGCAGTTGCTTAGCTTCCTTGGAGGCAAGGTTCAGAACCTTCTTCACGCGCGGGGTATAGGGAATGTTGCCGACCTGTTTTTGGTCTGGGCCCGTGCCGACTTGTTTTTCCACCTCAAGCCGCACGGTCTCCAAATCGAGCCCCATCTTCTGGAGCACATTAACCGCCACGCCCTGCCCAAGTTTAATGAGCCCAAGTAACAAATGCTCCGTGCCCACAAAGTTGTGGTTAAATCGGTCCGCCTCCTTGCGCGCCAACGCCAGCACCTGCTGCGCTCGCGGCGTAAAATTGCTCATGCCCTCGTCACTCATCGCTCAAATATTTAGTTTACCTGAAATCCCCGTTTTCGTCCAGCAATCCGGATGCCAACTTATGCCCAGCAAAACGTAAAACCCCATGAATTGGACGAAGTCCGGGGACTTTACCCTCCTATTCGCTCACCTGAGGCCCCTTCACCCCGCTCAGACGGCTGCGGAGCAAATCCGCTCGGTGCACGTCGCGTTGTTCACCAGACAATTTTTCCCCCACCAACTGCTGCAAATGCGCCGGTTGCGTGATCAAAAAGAGCTCATCCACCACCGAGGTCTTCAATTCATCGAACATACCCAGCTTAACACCGAGACGGATCAGCGACAATTGATTCATCGATTCCTTACTGCTCACGATATGCGCATTGGCCAGCACACCGTACGCGCGCCCGATGTGGTTGAACAATTCCTTCGGTTTCCCCTGCTGCAACGTCGCCCGTGCGTTGGTCTCGTGCTCGATAATCTGCAGCACCACCTTGTGGATCCGCTCGATGATATCCGCCTCGCTCTCGCCCAGAGTCATTTGGTTGGAAACCTGAAAAATATGTCCAAGTGCCTCTGTACCTTCCCCATATAACCCGCGCACCGCATGACCCAGCTTGGTCACTGCCTGCACGATTTGGTTCACCTGATCCGTCAGCACCAGCCCCGGCAAATGCAACATCGCACTAACGCGGATACCCGTGCCGAGGTTGGTGGGGCACGCCGTCAAATAGCCGTAGCTGGCATCATACGCATATTGCAGTTTCTTCTCCAAGCTCGTGTCAAACCGGTCGATCTTCTGCCAAACCTGCTTGATCTGCATGCCCGGCAGGAGCGCCTGCATACGGAGATGGTCCTCTTCGTTGACCATTACACTGAGCGTTTCGTCCTTGTTCAACACCAACGCACTGCCACCGGCCTTGGCAGCATGTTCACGGCTAATCAGGTGGCGTTCCACCAATAACTGTTTATCCAGCGCCTTCAGGTCGCCCATACCACTGGAGAATCCCCCGCGCATGGCCGAAGCCCCGGAGACAGACGGCCGGATCGCCTCGCACGATTCCTCGCGGCTGGATTTCTTGGCCCGACCCGGAAATGGCACCCCTGAAATGTTGCGGGCCAACCGCACCCGACTGGACAGCACCACATGATCCTCCGGACCACCATTGGCTGAGATTTCATCGGAAGGCGTTAGAAAATCCAACAACTCCATCAGGATCCCTCCTCCACTGAACCAACGGATTCCAGCTCCTTCAACTGATCACGCAGGCGCGCGGCCTCCTCATAGTTTTCCGTCTCAATCGCCTTTTGCAGCTGCTCGGCTAACGAATCGCGCTGCTTGGTGATATCCAACTTCGCACGCAACGCCTTGGGCACTTTGCCAACATGCTGCGTGCCCTTATGCATTTGCTTGAGCATGCCTTCCAGCGGTTCGGCAAAGACCGTGTAACAGGTCGAGCACCCGAGCCGACCGGTCTTCTTAAAATCCGCTTGGGTAAATCCGCAGGTCGGACATTCGAGCTCGGCACTCACTGACTCCATTTCGGAAGAGGCTCCGAGGCCGAGCAGTAAATCCGCCAGCGCAAAACCCTGCGGATCAGTCACGCCCTTGTCCTTGGCGCATTCCTCGCAGAGATCAACCTTCTTCATCTGACCGTTCACAATCTCGGTCAGGTGCACCGTGGCCTCATTATCGCAATCTGGTTGGCAACACTTCATGTTTCTTTATATAGCCTCGCCCGTGGAGTTGGTCAAATTTTGATAGGACTTAATCAGATTCTTGGTCAACTTGCCGGGCTTACCCGAGCCGATCTGGCGGCCGTCAATCTTCACCACCGGAACAACTTCAGCCGCTGTGCCGGTGATAAACACCTCATCAGCATTGTAGAGATCATACCGCGTCAAATTCGGCTCGGTCACCTCGACACCCAACGATTTGGCCAACTCAATCGCCACGCCGCGCGTGATGCCGTACAGCGCGCCGGCCGCCAGAGGCGGAGTCAGCAATTGCCCGCCCTTAAGCATAAACACATTGTCGCCCGTGCACTCAGCCACAAATCCTTGGCTGTTGAGCATGATCGCCTCCACGCAACCGGCATTGATCGCCTCTATTTTGGCGAGAATGTTGTTCAGATAATTCAACGACTTGATCGCCGGGTTTACCGCGTTGGTGTGATTACGCGTTGTCGGCACTGTGACGATCTCGAGGCCTTTCTTATAAAATGTCTCGGGATAAAGCTGAATCTTGTCCGCGATGATAATCACCTGTGGTTTGCTGCAGCGGTTAGGGTCCAAGCCCAACGTACCCGAGCCGCGCGTCACTACCAGCCGGATGTAGCCATCGCGAATCTTGTTTCGCTTGCAGGCTTCTCGCACGGCGACGCAAATCGCCCGATGGCTCATGGGAATTTTCAGCAGGATCGCCTTGGCCGAGTAAAAAAGCCGGTCCACATGCTCGCTGAGCTTAAAGACGCGACCGTTGTAAGCACGGATGCCCTCGAACACGCCATCGCCATAAAGCAGGCCGTGGTCAAACACGGAGACCACCGCCTTCTTTTCATCCACAAATTTTCCGTCGACAAATACCTTCATCGGTCGGCGCACCTTAGCCGCATCCTCCTTGCTGGAGCAATCTCTCACTATTCACACACCCGGCCATCCTTCAAATGCACCACGCGCTGGGCGGCTCGGGCCACCGTTTCGTCGTGTGTCGCCACCAACAGTGTCAACTGTCGCTCGGTATGCAGTCGCTTGAGGAGGTCAATAATTTCCGACTCCGTGCCGGTATCGAGATTACCGGTTGGCTCATCAGCCAGCACAATCTCCGGTTCATTCATCAGTGCCCGGGCGATCGCGACCCGCTGTTGTTCGCCGCCGGATAATTCCGATGGCCGGTGATCCATTCGATCACTGAGCCCCACACTGTCCAGCAACTCGCGCGCCCGCTGTATAGACTTGGCCTGCGGCCGCCGCAGCACCTGCGCAGGCAGTTGGACATTTTCTAGCGCATCCAAGTCCGGCAACAGATGATACGCCTGAAACACAAAGCCCACGTGGCTCCCTCGAAATTCCGCTGCCTGTGCCGGCGTTTGGAGACGAAGCGGTTCGCCCTCAAACCGAATGGCTCCGGCCGTTGGCCGATCCAAGCCGCCCAACAATTGCAACAGCGTGCTTTTACCCGAACCAGACGCCCCCTGCAGCGCCACAAATTCCCCCACCTGCAGTTCCAGACTCACTCCCTGCAATACCGCTAACTCTTTGCCGCCCAAGAAGTACGATTTCGACACTGCATCAGCCTGGAGCACCACGTTACTCATTGCGCAAGGCCTCCACCGGCTGCAACCGGGCCGCGTTCCAGGCCGGCAATAAACCGGCCACCACACAAATCACCAACGACACGCCGCAAATGATTAACACATCGCTCTGAACAATTTGCGCCGGCAATTCCCTAAAACCGTACAGTTTCTCCGGAAACAACTCCACGCCTTTGCCACGCATGAACCCCAAAAATTCATTGCGGTACTTCAGCACCAACATCCCCAGCCCCACGCCAAAGGCCGTGCCCAACACCCCCACCACCGCGCTTTGGATCAGGAACACATTGCTTACTTGCCCGTTGGTCGCGCCCAAGGCCTTGAGCAGCCCAATCTCCTTGGTTTTCTGGACGCCAAAAATAATCAGCGAACTGGCGATCCCAAATGCCGCCACAATCACGATAAAGAACATCAGAAACTGCGTCACCATTTTCTCCACTTCCACCTGCGCCAACAGTACGGGGTTCAGGTCTTCCCATGTGCCGATGTGAAAACCGGTGCCGAGCTTCTGCTGCAGTCCCGCTTTGATCGGCTTGAGGTTGAGCGGCTGATCGGTCTCCGCCCAAATCATGTGCGCGACGTCATCCTCCATGTGGTAGAGATCCTGCGCGTTCCAGATATCGCAAAAAATAAAATCATTCAGCTCACCCTGTCCCGCATCAAAGATGCCTTTCACCGTGTATTCCTCGGGCAGAACCCCAAGTGTCTCACCTTCATCCTTAGCGTCTTTCATTTCCTTGAGGCTCTGCGGCGAATAGATCAGCACGGTATCGCCGACGTTCAACCGGAATGCTCCGTCCGGCCGACCAAAATTCCATCCCACCACCAAACCATTTCCCGACAGATCGAATTCACCCAGAACCGTGGATTTCGGAACCTGGCTGACTTTGCGCATGCCCTCCTCGTCCACCCCGATCAGTTTCGGCGCATCAAAGGCGGGCTCCATGCCTTCCCGCTGGGTTTCGAGCATCACCTTACCCACCACAATCGGCATGGCACCGGTGACGCCATCCACCGATTCCATTTGCTGGGCTAGATCCTCATAATCGGCAATCGGCACGCCGGCCAGCCCGCCAAAGCCGTCGTTCACCACCTGTCGCACCTGCACATCGGCCGAGAATTGAAAGAAGGTTTTCTTGAGCTGTAGATGAAAGCCCGAGAAGACCGAGGTGACAATGATGAGCACGGCCACTCCGAGCATCACGCCCACCACGGAGATCAGTGTGATAAACGAAACCGCTGTTCGCTTGGGCCGCAGATAACGCAGCGCCAGAGAGAATTCGAACGGCAGCCAACTCATTTCCGTGAGGCTAGGACCACAGCGTAGCCGGTGCAAGATTTAGACGTTCACGGCTATTCCACGCGCCCGGCCACCAAGGATTCCACCACACCGGGATCGGCCAAGGTGCTGGTGTCGCCGAGGTTTTCGGTGTCGCCTTCGGCGATCTTGCGGAGGATCCGGCGCATGATTTTGCCGCTGCGGGTCTTGGGTAGGCCCGGGGTGAATTGGATTTTATCGGGCGACGCGTGGGGGCCGATGTCGGCACGGACTTGTTTCACGATTTCCGCCTGGGTGGTGGCGGTCACTTCCTCGCCGGTTTTGAGGGTCACATAGGCGTAAATGGCGTTACCCTTAATATCGTGCGGATACCCCACCACAGCCGCCTCGGCCACAGACGAATGCCCGCCAATGGCGCCTTCGATCTCGGCTGTGCCGAGATTATGACCACTGACAATGATCACGTCGTCCACGCGGCCGGTGATCCAATAATAACCATCGGCATCACGGCGGCAGCCGTCGCCACTGAAATATTTACCCGGGAACCGAGCGAAATAGGTATCGTAGAAACGCTGCTGATCGCCGTACACCGTGCGCATCTGGCCCGGCCAAGGCTCGAGCATGCAAAGATTGCCGGACACTTCATTGCCTTCGATGACATTGCCTTCCTCGTCTACCAAGGCCGGCTTCACCCCAAAGAACGGCAGTGTGGCACTGCCCGGTTTGGTGGGCGTGGCGCCGGGCAACGGCGATATCAAAATACCGCCGGTCTCGGTTTGCCACCATGTATCGACAATCGGGCATTGTTCCTTGCCGATGACCTCGTGGTACCACGTCCATTCGGGCGACTTGATCGGCTCACCCACCGTGCCCAGCAATCGCAGGCTGGACAGGTCGTGCTGCGCAGGCCAGTCGTTGCCCTCTTTCATCAAAGCTCGCAGGGCAGTCGGCGCGGTGTAAAAAATGTTCACCTTGTGCTTGGCCACAATCTGCCAGAACCGGCCGAAGTCCGGATAGTTCGGCACTCCCTCATACATCAGGGTGATCGCGCGATTGGCCATCGGGCCGTACACGATGTACGAGTGGCCGGTGATCCAACCGATATCGGCCGTGCACCAGTAGACATCTCCGGGTTGATAATCAAAAATGTAATGATGCGTGGTGGCCGCGTAGGTGAGGTATCCGCCAGTGGTGTGCAACACGCCCTTGGGTTTGCCGGTACTGCCGGAGGTGTACAAAATGAACAATGGATCCTCGGCATCCATCGGCTCCGCGGGACACTCGGCATCCGCCGCCTCACAGGCCTCATGCCACCACACATCGCGTCCCTCGCTCATGGCCACCTCGGAGCCGGTACGTTTGACGACCAAAATCTTTTCCACCGACGGCGTGCTCTGCACGGCCAGATCGGCATTGGCTTTCATCGGGATATCGAGCTTGGTGCCGCGCACGCCGGTGTCTTGTGTAATGATGACTTTGCACTCAGAATCATTAATGCGCGTGACCAAACTATCCGCGCTGAACGCACCAAAGACAATCGAGTGCACCGCGCCAATTCGTGCGCAGGCTAGCATGGCGATCGAGAGTTCCGGAATCATCTGCATGTAAATGCACACGCGATCGCCCTTGCCGATGCCCAGTGCCTTGAGGGCATTGGCCGCGCGCTGCACCTCGGCCTGTAGTTCGCGATAGGTGTACGTGCGACTCTCTTCCGGATCGTTCCCCTCCCAGATCAGCGCCGTATCGTCACCGTGCCCGTCTTCCACGTGCCGATCCACGCAGTTATAGCAGGCGTTTAATTTACCACCGAGAAACCAGCCGATCTCCGCCTTGTGATAATCCCAATCGCGCAACGTGTGCCACGGCTCAACCCAATGCAGCCGCTGGGCGTGGTCAGCCCAGAACCCTTCGGGATCGTTGATCGAGCGGTCGTACAACTCGTGGTATTGGTCGAGGGAAGAAACATGCGCGCGGGCCGCAGCCTCGGCGGTGGGGGGAAAAACAGATTCACTCATAGTCAGTCGGTGCGGCATCTTGGGAAAGGGCCGCGCGGGCGTCAAGTCACTCGACTCTCGACCACCGCCCAGTGCCCCGCTACATTCCGCCCGTGGCCGACCACGCCCAGACCGTTTCCGCCAGCACGCGCCTGTGCGCTGTGTACGGATTTCCCGTGCGCCACTCTGCCTCGCCCGCCATGCAAAATGCCGGCATCGCCGCGCTTGGGCTAGATTGGCGCTACACTGCCGCGGAGGTGCGCCCTGAGCAACTCGCCCAAGCCATCGCCGGCGCGCAGGCCATGCATTACGTGGGACTGAACCTCACCGTGCCGCACAAGCTGCTGGCGCTGGACATGGTGGAGGCACTCGACGAAAGCGCCCGCGAATGGGGCGCAGTAAACACCATCCTGTTCGAGGGCCAAACCGATTCAGGCGACTGGCGCGCCATTCATGAATTTGAAACCGCCCCGGAAAAGCTGCGTAGCCACGGCTTCAACACCGATGCCGACGGCATCACCCAAAGCCTGCGCGAAGATCTCGGCATGGAAGTACGCGGCGAAAGCATCCTGCTCCTTGGCGCCGGCGGCGCCGGCCGCGTGGCCGCTCTGAAGATCGCCGCCACCGGCGTAAAGGAACTCTTCCTCGTCAACCGCACCGCCAGCAAAGCCGAAGCCATCGCCACCGAGATTCGCGATCGTTTCCCCGCTGTGCAGGTAAATTTGGGATATCCGCCCGCCGAAGTGGATCTCGTGCTCAACGCAACCTCCCTCGGCCTCAAGCCCGGCGATCCCTTGCCCTTTGATCCCGCCGCCTTTTCCCTCGGTAAATCCCGCGCGGTGTATGACATGGTTTATCGACCCGCCGAAACCCCGCTGCTCGCCGCTGCCACCGAAGCCGGCTGCAAAACCGCCAACGGCCTCGGCATGCTCCTCCATCAAGGCGCGAAAGCCCTCGAAATCTGGACTGGCCAAACTGCCCCCTTGGAGGTGATGCGGCAGGCATTAAAGGAGACGATCTATGGCTGATTTCGTCGTATGGCTAGGCAGCACGCTGGTGTTGTTTTCGATCATCTTTTTCATGTTCGGCTGCATCGTTGGCAGTTTTCTCAACGTGGTGATCCATCGGCTGCCACGCGAAATGAGCGTGGCCAATCCGCCCTCGCATTGCCCACAATGCGGCCACATCATTCCCTGGTATCAAAACATCCCCCTGGTTACCTGGCTCTGGCAACGCGGCCGCTGTGCCGGTTGCGATCTCTCCATTCCCGGTCGTTATTTCCTCGTCGAGCTCTTTACCGGCCTCGCCTTCCTCGGCGCATGGCTTCTGGTACATTATCATTTCGCGGCTGGTGCAGAAGATCCATTTCTTAAGCAACCCATCGTGGCCGCTTTGGTCACGCTGGCTTTGGTGACTCTCCTGGGCGGCTTGATCGCCTCTACCTTTATCGACTTCGAACACTTCATCATCCCAGATGAACTGACCAAGGGTGGCATGGTCACCGGCGCCATTTTTTCTCTCGCTGCCCCCCAACTCCACGGAGCCTTTCTGGGCGAAGAAATTTCCCACGGCATGGCGCTGGTTTACAGTCTCCTCGGCATGGCCTGTGGCGGAGCAATCGTCTATGCCGTAGTGCGCATGGGTAAAGCCATGTTTGGCAAACAAACGTATTCGGCCGAGCAACCCGTACGCGTCACCTTCGGCCAACACGCCATGACCATGAGCGGTGAAGGAGAAGAACCGGATTTGGAATTGCCGTACGAGGAAATCTTTTACCGAGAAGGTGACACGATCACGTTGCACGCTGAGAAGGTGGAATACATTGACCGCTGCCTGTGGGATTGCAAAGTGGCCATCGACGCCCAATCTGCGCGCATTGGCGAAGAGGTCTTCAAGCCGTCAGACATTAAACATTTGGAGGTCATGACCAATGAAGTCGTCGTACCCCGCGAGGCCATGGGGTTTGGAGATGTAAAATTCATGGCCGCCATCGGTGCCTTCCTCGGCTGGCAAGCCACTGTGTTCAGCCTCATGTTCAGTGCGGTATTGGGCGCCATTGTGGGGTCACTGCTCATGGCCTTCCGCAAGGATGGAGCCAACATTATCCCTTACGGCCCCTACATCGCCTTCGCCGCCATTGCCTGGATCTTCGGCGGATACGAACTGTGGGAATGGTGGTGGGGCAACTTCGGGAAAAACTAGACCCTACCTGCCGTTCTGTGCCCGCTGGCGTAAAGCATGATCCAGCAACACCAGAGCCGTCATGGCTTCCACCATCGGTACCGCGCGGGGAAGCACGCAAGGATCATGGCGGCCGCGGGCCTTCAACTTCACATTTTCACCGCCCGCACTCACGGTGTCCTGAGTTTGTAAAATGGTCGCCGTCGGCTTGAAGGCTGTGCGGAAGTAAATGGTTTCCCCATTGGTAATACCGCCCTGCACGCCGCCGGACCGATTGGTCACTGTACGCACTTTGCCACCGCGCATTCGAAACACGTCATTGTGTTCGCTGCCCTGCAGGGTGATGCCCTCAAAACCCGATCCGATATCAAACGCCTTGGTCGCCGGCAAACTGAGCATCGCCTTAGCCAGATCTGCCTCCAACCGATCAAACACTGGCTCGCCCCAACCCCCCGGCACACCGCGTGCCACACCCGTAATGATGCCGCCCACACTGTCTCCCTGTTTACGCACGCGTTGGATTAGGCGGATCATTTTTTCCGCGGTCGCCTTATGGGGACAACGGATGATGTTTGCCTCCACCTGTTTCAGGGTAAACTTATCCAGATTAATCTCGGCGGAGATGTGCTTCACCTGACTCACACAGGCAAGCACGTCCACGCCGAACTGTTTCTTAAGAATCTTCTTGGCCACCGCACCGGCCGCCACGCGGCCAATTGTTTCACGTGCGCTGGTACGTCCTCCTCCAGGCCAAGCACGAATGCCGTACTTGGCATCATAGGTATAATCGGCGTGGCTCGGGCGATATTTGGCCTCCATCTCGGTGTACGCCTCGGATCGTTGGTCAGCGTTCTCCACCAATAACGCAATCGGTGTGCCGAGCGTTTTACCCTTAAACGTACCGGAAACAATGCGGACCTTGTCACCCTCATTTCTTTGGGTGACAATCTTCGATTGCCCCGGACGGCGGCGATCCAGCTCAGGCTGAATGTCTTTCTCGCTCAACGGGATGCGCGGCGGGCAGCCATCAATCACCACGCCGACGCCGCCACCGTGGCTTTCGCCCCAAGTGGTTATGCGGAAAATTTCACCAAAAGAATTCCCCATGCGCCGAACCCTGCCACAAAAGCGGCCGTTTTACAATCCGGCGGACTGTGAATGACTCCCGCTTGCAAAAGCTATTGGCTCTGCGAAGTTGATTAAATGCGAGGAGGCATCCGAATTCCCAAAAATTGGTGCGGCGCACTGGCGGTTTTGCCGGTGGTGTTGTTCTGGAATTCGTGTGAATCCACCGACCCCACGGACTGGCGCAGCCCTGAGGGAAGCCGCTTTGCCAAGACCTCCGTTGAAGAACTTTATGAACGAGCCCAGCGCGAAGATTACTTTGCCATGGTCCATTTGGGCTGGCGTTACGATACCGGCACGGGCGTAAAAACCGATGCGCGCGAGGCCGCCGCTTGGTACCGCCAAGCAGCCGAGCGCGGCGGGCATTCCATGGCCCAGAATAATCTCGGCTGTCTGTACCGCGATGGCCGCGGCGTGATTCAGGATTACAAAACCGCCTCCACCCTCTTTCGCATGGCCGCCGAGCAGGGCAACAACCATGCCCGCACCAATCTAGGCTGGCTTTACGAACGCGGCTATGGTGTACCGCAGGACTACCGCCAAGCATTGCAACTTTACACAGAGGCCGCTAAGGAATACCGCGACTTTGAAACCGGCCGGCAACACGCGGGGCATCCGATGGCCCAAAATAATTTGGGCTGCCTCTACCGCGACGGCAAGGGCACCAAGGCCGATGCGTTTACCGCGGTGAAGTGGTTCCGCAAATCAGCCGAAGCCGGCAACCATCACGCCCACCATAATCTGGGCATCATGTTTGAGCGCGGACTGGGCGTGAAACCGGATATCCGCAAGGCTCTAGGACATTACGAGCAGGCACTCAATGCCGGAAACGTGTATTCCATGAACGCCGTGGCTTGGCTTTTCGAGCAGGGCAAATCCGTCCCACACAACCCGAAACTGGCCGTGAAGTATTATACGCAGGCCGCCGAACGCGGTTATTCCATGGCCATGTACAATATCGCCTGCCTGTATCTCGATGGACGTGGCGTTGAGAAGGATTCCATTTCTGCAATCGAATGGATGCTGCGCGCGGCCGAACGCGGCAATGCCTATGCCCAAGTAAAGTTGGCATGGATGCACGAAAACGGCGTGGGCATTCGCAAGGATTATGAGGAAGCTGCCAAATGGTATCTGGCCGGCTCACGTCAAGGGTTTGCTCTAGGGCAGATCAATCTGGCGCTGTTGCTTGCCAGCGGGGCCGTTGGCGAACCGGACCTGGTGGGCGCCTATAAATGGATGAAACTGGCTGCCCTGACAGGCAATCAAGGCGCCGAAAAATTTCTCCCCACTATCCGTGAAAAAATGTCACCCGAAGAATTGGCCGAAGCGAAGCTGTTGATCACCCGTTTTGTAGCTCAGCCTTACACCGAGGAAATCCCTCCCGGCACACCGCAAGGTTAATCAATCGAGCAAATGCTCGTCCTCTGGCTTCACTGAAGAAGGTGCGTAGTATCCCTTGGTGTCATCATTCGGATCCACAGGCCGGCCCACGGAACGGGCCTTTTTGATCGCCTTGGAAAACACCGGAAACATCATTGAAGCTAGAATCGCAATGATGGCCATCACCACCAGCATCTCAATTAATGAGGCGCCTTTTGATTTGAGACGGCGTGATTTTTTCCAAGGCAAATTCATGACAACGGGAGCAAGCTAACACTGCTTCATGCGGTGATCAATCACCAGTTTTCGGGTTTATACCCGGCACGCGCGGCCCTCCGGTTTTCCCCTGAGCCCGGGCGGTTTCGATTTGTTTTTCAGACAGCTTAGTACCTGGCCCCACCCCACTGCCTTCACGCAGGCGCCCGTCAATCATCAGGTTTCCCTGCGTCGCCACATGCGGCAACCCAAGCGCATGCCCCAGCTCATGCGCGAGAATATTGGATTGCGCAAAAAAGACCGGCGAGCCGTCCTTCCAGACCCCGCCCTTGTCGATCAATCCCGCAAATTTCACCTGCGGCATCAGCACCACGCCTTTCTTGGGCATGTAAACCGCCCCAAACGCATCCGGCATGGTGTACAATACAATGATTCGAAAGACTTTCCCACGATCCGGAAAATCCGGAATCATACGATGCAAAATACGGGATTGATGCAAGCGCACATACGCTGAGGGCACACTCGGCTTGAACAAATCGGCAAACTCTTTTTCCGCAACCGTATCCGCCGATAACAGTTGCTCAGGCCGCCCCGGGACAAATCGCACCTTACCCTGACCCCAGATTTCATTGGCCCCGGCAAACAACGGCCGCAGATTCGTCAACTTGGTATCCGCGTTAATCGAAACGTACCGGCTCTTCAGATAATGAATCTTCACCGGCAAATGAATCAAAGCCTCATCCGGATTTTCATTGTCCGCCGCCGCCTGCTCCACAGCCGCCACCGATTGCGTAGCCGATCTCGTGTTCCCGGCATAAACCAACAGACGCGTTCCGCCCTCCAATCTTGGCAAAAAGGCAAACCGCACCCGCCCCAGCATCAATCGAATCGCATCCGCCGCCGGCTTGTTTCGGAATTTTCCACTCACGATCTGCTGCAGCCCGGGCTCCACCTTAACCTCCCAGCCAGTCTCGGCTTTGACCATCCCCAAAAACACCTCCAACGGCACATCTTTCACCCGCAAATCAAAGGTCCTTGCCTTGGGATACCACACCACTTGATTCGCCGACCACGCGTCCGAAGCCATACACCCTAAAATCATAAGAACCCAACGCATCATGCTTTTCCCTCTTCGTTTACAACATTCCCGAAATATTTCTCAACCAGTTTCGGGTCCGTTGGCCTCGACCCCTTCGAGGTCGCCAGCATCACCAGCGCCGAAACCAACACACTCCAAATGAAGGGATGCAAGCTCAGCAGTTCATACGGGCTGAATTTGTCGTGCACCAGATAGCCGATCAGATAAAACACCGCCATCGCACCACCGCCACTAATCATGCCGGCCACGGTGGCGCGAGGCGTGAGATCAGGCCAATAGAGCGTCAGGATGACTGGCATTAAAAAGCTGGCACCCAGGCCGCCAGAGCCAAAGACGATCAGGTCCTGCAGGAATTGTGGTGGGTTCAACATCGCGAACATTGCCAGCGCGCCGACGCCCACGGTGGTCCAGTAGGTCACCTTTTTCATCTGAATCTCGCTCGCTTTGGGATTTTTGCGCTGATACACATCGCGCACCACACTGCCGGAAACGAGCAGCAGAAAACTATCCACGCTACTCATCACCGCTGCAAACGGCGCGGCCACCAGGAGACCGGCCAGCCAAGGCACACCGGCGGTGGAGGTGAGGAAGGTCGCCATTTCGGGCATCACACGGTCCGCATCAATTTCCCAGCCAGGCAACAGCACACGCCCGCAGGTGAAGATGATAATCAACGGAAAATAGATCAGCGAAAAATACAGCGCCACAAATATGATGGAATGTCGGAGCGTCGGGATATCCTTAAACGCCATCTGTCGCGCCATGTAGCTCGGCTGGGCCGCGCCGGCAAACGGCCAGAAACAGAAGAAGCTCACCGCCAACATGATGGGGAGAAACCCCATACCACTACTGGATTTCGGTCCCGGCGCACTGACATACACCCCCGGCTTGTCATCGCCGTATTGATAGCCCTCCACGTCCACCGCCTGCGCACTCACCCCCACATCCTTCACCTGCGCCCGAATGGATTTCAGTTCGGTGGCATTTTCCACCGAGGTTCGCACCTCAATCACTGGTACACCCACAAACTCCGTCTGGCCTTTCGAAAATTCAACGACCTCTTTTAGGCGAACAAATGGTTGCCGCTTTTCCTCCGCCGGCATTTCCAGCCAAGTTCCTTTGGCCAGAACTAAAGACGAGGCTGATTCGGTCCGGACCAAGGTCGCATTTCCATCGCGCGGCGGCACCTGTCTGGAGAGTTCCTGAGTCGCGTTACTTAAGCCGCCCACCTGCGTGAGCACGAGCCCCAGCAGAATCACCACCCCGAGCCCCATGATTAAGCCCTGCATCATGTCCGTCCACACCACCGCACGAAAGCCACCCCATGCCGTGTACGCCACCACCGAAGCGGCAAACACCAGAAGGCACAACAGATAATCCGCCTCAGCCGCGCCGACCCAAGGAATCGGTGCAGTGAACCGGTCCACCATTACCACAGCCGTTTGATACACCCCCACATCGCCAAGCAGGGTCGTCATAATTTTTGCCCCGGCCTTGAACTGTGCGAGCAGGAAAAAGAATTGAAAGAACACCAGCAACACTGTCGCCACGGTGCCCACATTGTCGCTACCCAGACGTTTACGCAACAGCTCGGGCACGGTGATACTGCCGCTCTTACGGGCCACCTGATTTAGGCGCTTGGCGATCAGGCCGATCGCCACCAGCGGCACGATAATGTAGCCCGCGATCCACAGCGCCATTACCCAGCCATGGGTGTAAATGAGCGAGGGGAATCCCATGAAGCTGCCTCCCGAGGCGCTGGTGGCCGCGTAGGTAAAGGCAAACGCCCACATGCCAAGATTGCGACTGCCCAGAAAATATTCGTTAAGGAACGATTTGCCCGACTGCTCGCGGTTGGCCAGGCCCGCCAGCACAAACACCACCACCATGTACAACGCGAAGCTGATCAGCGCCGCGTTGCCTGCTGCGGAAGCGAGCATGAAATCCGCGCCGGTCATTCGTCTTCCGGCAGCACCTCCATCGGTTCATCCCGCATGAAGCGCAGGCAAAACCAAATTGTAAATGCGTTGGCCACCAACAGCGGCAGCAACCAGCCAATCACCGTCCAGCGTGGTAGGCCAAACAGCATCCGCACCGGCGTCTCGGTTTCCGCAGCGTACGCCGCCTGCGAATTGTAGCCGAGCACCCAGAGTCCCGTGACCGCCCAGGCCGCGATCATCACAAACAACTCGCGCTTGGATTGCCGATATGAGGCGCCGGTATCCGGTCGTATTGACGGTTTGCTCACGCGGAGACAGTTCGCCTTTCATGGCGTTCGCGCAAACAAAAACCTTTACCTCAAACATCCGTTGCCTCGCTTCGCGCAATGAAGGCCGATTTGAACGGAAGAATAAACAAAGCCACCTCACCTCTATAGTGGGTGATTATTGGAACATGAGCCCTTGCACAGTCATCCGCCATGGCAGCCTCACTCTCCTGCTGCGTACGTCCTAACCGCGCCCTTCGATCTCGGCCAATGGCACAGCCAAGGCGTGGCGATGGAAAAACTGAACGTCGTCGTCAAAGCCGCGGTTGCCCATCGCGCTGCGTACGATCTAATCACCGCCCGCAGTTTTATCGCGGACACCCCGGGATCGTGTAGTGCAACCTGAGACGCTTGCCTCACCAGCACCCACGCATCTCTGCGTGAACATTATTTCTTCGCAATCTTAGCCCAGCTATCGCGCAGGCCGACGATGCGATTAAAGACCGGCTTGTCCGGCGCCGTGTCCTTGGCATCAGGCGTGAAATAACCGAGGCGTTCGAACTGCACCCGCTCGCCCGGGGACAACTCCGCCAGTGAAGGCTCCAGCTTGCCGGTAACGACCTTCAGCGAATCGGCGTTCAGACATTCGAGAAAATCACCGGACGCTTCCGGCTCCGGTTCGGTGAAGAGCCGGTCGTATAGGCGCACTTCAGCATCCACTGCGTGCTCGGCACTGACCCAGTGAATGGTCCCCTTCACCTTGCGACCATCAGGCGCTTGGCCGCCGCGGGTTTCGGGATCGTAGGTGCAAATGAGCCGGGTGATGTTGCCGTCCGCATCTTTCTCGACACTCTGGCAGGTAATGAAATAGGCGTAGCGCAGTCGCACCTCGCGACCGGGCCCAAGCCGGAAAAATTTCTTGGGCGGATCCTCCATAAAATCCGCACGTTCAATAAACAACCGGCGCCCAAAAGGCACGGAGCGTTTCCCGGCGGCTTCGTCCTCGGGATTGTTCACCGCCTCCAGTTCCTCGGATTCTCCTTCCGGATAATTTTCAACCACCACCTCCAGCGGATCCAACACCGCGCACCGGCGCTCGGCGGTTTTGTTCAGCTCCTCGCGAATGGCGTTTTCCAACAGGCTGACATCGGTCACCCCCTTGTACTTGGTCACGCCCACGCCTTGGCAGAAATTGCGAATAGCCGAGGCCGTGAAACCGCGCCGGCGATAGCCCGCGATGGTCGGCATGCGCGGATCATCCCAGCCGGACACATGATTGTCCTCCACCAACTGCAGCAGCTTGCGCTTGCTCATCACCATATAGGTGGGGTTCAGGCGTGAAAACTCGTGCTGATGCGGGCGCGGCTGAGGCACCGGCAGATTATCCAGCACCCAATCGTACAATGGCCGATGCACCTCAAACTCCAGCGTGCAGATCGAGTGACTGATGCCCTCAATGCTGTCCGAAAGACAATGCGTGAAATCGTACATCGGATAGAGGCACCATTGATCACCGGCGTGGTGGTGCTCCTCATGGCGGATGCGATAGATCACCGGATCGCGCAGGTGCAGATTCGGCGAGGCCATGTCGATCTTCGCGCGCAGCGTCTTTTCGCCATCGGCAAATTCCCCCGCCCGCATGCGCTCGAAGAGTGCGAGATTCTCCTCCGGCGACCGGCTCCGGCCGGGGCTTTCCTTACCGGGCTTCTCCGGCACGCCACGGTATTCCTCCCACTCGTCCGGCTGCAGCTCACACACATACGCCTTGCCGTCCTGAATCAATTGCACCGCGTAGCCATACAACTGCTCAAAATAATCCGAGGCAAAAAAAGTTTTCTCCGAGAGCACCGAATCCGCCCAGCCATCGATCAGCCACTTCACATCCTCGGTGATCGAATCGACATACTCCGTGTCCTCCTTCACCGGATTGGTGTCATCAAAACGCAGATTACAGATGCCGTCATTTTCCAGCGCGATGCCGAAATTCAGGCAGATGGATTTCGCGTGGCCGAGATGCAGATACCCATTGGGCTCCGGCGGAAACCGCGTGACCACGCCGGGATATTTCCCCGCCGCCAAATCCGCCTGCACGCGATCGCGGATAAAATCCCTCAACCCCTCGCTACCCTCAGCCTCATTCATGCGCGGTGTATTTGCGGGAAAAGCAGTTCATGGTCAATCGTTTTGCAGCGTTGTCTGTGCCCGCCCCAGCCAAAGATCCATCACCACGAGCGGAAAAATCAACGCTGCCGCTGTGAATCCCAAAAATGCCTTGAAAACATACATGCCCAAGACAGCCTGCACCTCTCCTTCAATCAGCGGCACAACCAACAGGCACAATAGGTAAACGATCAATCCACCAAACCCCAAGCCCGCCGACCACAATGCGCGCCGGGTGGATTCCTTGGGAGGTCGGCTGGGTGCATTTAAGAAACCAATGATCACAGCAGCCATCTGCATCCCCATCGCCAACACCTGCCCCAATCCAAACAGGACGCTGCCCATAAATGACAAAAGCGAAAGGATCAGTAACACTAGTTGAAAGATAAACAGAATGACGCCGCCGACCAAACCGAAGTAATAAGCTCCCGATGAATTGGGCCGCAAATGACGCACTGTCGACGGCGTCAATAAAAGCATCAGATAAACAGACAGCGCGCCTCCAACAATCAAAAACATACCCAACGCCATCGCCGCAAACACCCCGAGTATTCCACTCATGAAATGCTTACCCTTTTCAGCCGCCTGATCGACCGATTCTCTATCATTAATATCCACACCCTCCAAAGTGCCGAGCGCCTCGACGATTTTCACAAAGCCATCGCCCCCCACCAGAAACACCAGGACCAAGGGAGAGACACACAATATTCCGCCAAAAAAAGCCCGCCATCGACCGCGCAATAACCACCCCGTACCGATCGCCCCCAAGCCGGCCACCGCCGGCCAAACCATCAATGGAATCGCCGACCACGAAAGATTTTCCATGGCCCACGCGAATTGGAAATTCACCACGCCCATTCCATCAGATAATTCAGTGGGCCAAAAGAATGCGGCCAAATACATAGCCCCCACCACCGTCCACGCCCAACTTCGAATACGTTCCTCCTGCGCAGGTTGATAACGCCGCAAATCCGGCTGATCGGCATTGGTTTTCCCCGGAGATTCCGTTGAATCCACCTCAACAGACTCAACGGGAAAACTTATCGGCTCTTCAGGAGAAAAAGCCGGTGGCAGATTTTCGGTCGTTTCATCATCGGGCAACAACTCCGACAAAGGCTTCCACTCATTCACCCCTTCATGGGTCGCGTGCGTCTCCGGAGTAAGCTTTCCCGAACCCAGCCACCGCCGGACCTCCGATTCCTTAAACGGCCCCGCAGCCTCCCCATCATCAACAATATACCAATCCATCACTGCTGCAATACCATGAAATCACTATCCCGTTCGCGAGTACCGCAGATCGTCTCAATCATCCCCAAAGGCAACAAAATCATGATACCGCCAACCCACGCCATATATTTCACCCCGGCCATCAACCAACCGCATGAGGCAGCGATCACTGCACTGATCGGCTTCTCCACCTTATTCATTGCCATATCTTTCTGGGTCGCCTGTTGCCCCGTGTAGATTGTGCCAAACTGACTTTCCACATAAGCTAAGCGTTTTTCTGCTCGCTCATGATCATTCTTGCATTCGTCATAGATCACTTTCCCCCAGGCGGGCAAAACAGGCATAGCCAAAGAAACAACGGTAAGAGTTACGGCTAAATTAGACCATTGTTTCATCTGGCTAGGCCGCCTACCTAATGTATTTATAAAACACAAAACAGCTGCGCCCAACAGCATTGCCATCATTAAAAGCAGACCAACCCCCAAAAATTTATTGTTAGCATCAATGGCCGCCATAAAGGGCATGCCATATTGCCCCGGCATAAACATGAACACCAAAATACCAATCGCCCCTAACATGGATATTCCATACGCAAGAACACTGTCAGTCCGATAAAATCTCGACTTGGTTCCAATCAACAGCAAAAGCCAGCCAACCAAAAAAACAGTAATGCTCGTTGAATGCTGATCCGGTTCGAGGCCCATTTTATCAAAAAATACATTTTTATCTACAAGTTCGATCTTCTTTTCAGGGATATCCACCGTGCCCCCAGCTTCTTCAGACGACAAAGGCTCCGGAATGGGGGTAGATGTATCTTCCACTGGGGTCGCAACCTTGAAGGCCCCAATCTCCGGATCCGTCAAAGCTAAGCCCCCCATAGCCAATCCCA
>CAJWMQ010000045.1 GCA_913042895.1 uncultured Verrucomicrobiales bacterium
GTGGTGGCGGCGGAGGCCGTGGCCGTGATCGTGGCGGTCGTGGTGGCGGCGGTGGTTTCCGCGACAACGACAGCTGGTAAATCTACTCGTCCCCGAGCAGGCGCAGCTTGCCTTGAGCCGGTTTTTGATCCGCCTGCAAGCTGTCCATCAACGAGGGGATATTTTCAGCAGCTCCGGTTTTGGCCGGAGCTGTTTTTTTGTCGGCCGCCTCATCAGCGTCTAACGCGGCCTTGAGAGCGCCTTCTACCAGCTGGGCGCAGTGAATTTTCATAGGCGGCAAAGCGCCGAGATCGCCGGTCAATTCATCATGCCGCAAGGCCAGCGCTTCATCGGCGGTTTTACCGCGGATTAATTCCGTGGCCATGCTCGCCACAGCAATCGCCGTCTCGCAACCGAAAGATTGAAAGCTCGCCTGATCAATCACCTTACGGCCGTGATCCTCCTTGAACTTTACCCACAGGCGCAGCATCTCACCGCAGTCGGAATTTCCCACAGTGCCCACGCGATCTGCATCGGCTAGCTCGCCCATATTCTTGGGATCAGCAATGGCCTCCCTGATTTTTTTCTCCAGCGATTCGTCCATGACAATTATGAAAATTCGTAGCGCGGCACCGAATTATCTACCTCTAGGCTCCACGCATCAATTCCGCCCCGCAAGCAACGCACCTGTTTCAGGCCGTGCCCCAAAAAATAAGCCGCCGCATCCAGCCCTTGCTGGCCCTGATGATCTACTATCACAAACATCTCTTCTGGCTCCCACTTACCCATGATTTCCTGCATAAGATCGCGCGTCATATGAATGGCCCCTTCAATATGCGCCGCGTCAAACTCCTCTTGCGTGCGCACATCCAGTAGCTTCAATCCCGGCGTCTCCTCCAGCTCGGCTTTCAGCGCTTTCGGCTCAATGTAAATCTTCTCATCTGCCGCGTGGCTCTCCTGGATTTCCGCCAGCACCTCGGTTACCTCCAACGCGTTATTGCGCTCGCACACGCTGCCCAGCGTTTCGTCCATCTGAAACCCACAGCTGGAGCACCCGCCGATGTGGTACTTCCGAAACAATGCACGCCGTGCCCCCGGGTATTCCATCAGTACCTGCTCCATCGTCGAGTCGGAGTTGATTTCCGTTGTCGCGCTCATGCGGTTACTTTAGCAGCTGAATAACTTTTTGCAGCACTTCAATGAAGCGATCCACCTCCGCGCGCGTGTTGTAAAAATAGAAACTGGCGCGCGCCGTGGCGGGCACGCCGAGCTTTTCGTGCAAGGGCTGTGTGCAATGATGCCCGATGCGAATGGCCACACCCTGTTGATCAGCCATGGTGGCCAAATCTAGCGCATGCACCTTCTCAAACACAAAACTCACCAACCCACCGCGCTCACCAGCCGGACCAAAAATGCGGATGCCATCAAACTCCGCCAACCGCTCCCTGGCGTACGCCGCGATGTCCGTATCGTGCGCATGAATAGCCTCACTACCTAGGGCATCCAGGTAATCCATAGCCGCATGCAGCCCCACCGCGCCGGCGATGTTCGGAGTGCCGGCCTCGAATTTATGCGGTGGTTCATGGTATTCGGACATTTGAAATCCCACTGTGGAAATCATATCGCCACCACCCTGATACGGCGGCATCGCCGCCTGCAATTCCACCCGTGCAAACAACGCCCCGATACCGGTCGGTCCACAAATTTTATGGCCTGAAAACGCAAGGAAATCGCACCCTAGTGCCTGCACATCCAGCGGTAAATGCCCGGCGCTCTGCGCGGCATCCACTAGAGTTACCGCGCCGACCGCTTTAGCCTTTGCGCAAAGCTCAGTCACCGGATTGATCGTACCCAGCGCGTTAGAAATATGTGTAAGTGACAGAAGCTTCACATCGGCCAGCCTCTCATCAAGATCCCTCAGATCCAGTTCACCGGAATCGCCAGTCACCGGAATAAACCGCAACCTGGCTCCAGTACGCTGGGCGAGTAACTGCCATGGCACTAGGTTGCTGTGATGTTCCATTTCAGTCAGCAGGATCACATCGCCTTCGCGTAAGTTAGCCGCACCCCAGGTAGCGGCCACGAGATTGAGTGCCTCGGTGGTACCACGTGTAAAGATGATATCCTTCGCCAAGGGCGCGTTGAGAAACTGGGCTACCCGTTCACGCGCGCCTTCGTAAACCGCTGTGGCGCGATTGCTCAGTTCATGAATACCACGATGAACATTAGCGTTGTCATGCTCGTAGTAACGCTGAATAGCATCCAAGACCGGCTGCGGCTTTTGCGTCGTGGCGGCGTTGTCGAAGTACACCAACGGATGCCCATTGATCTCCTGCGCCAGTGCCGGGAAATCTTCGCGAATGGTGGTGGGAATTGTACTCATGCAACCTCCATGTGGGTTGGGCCGTCGGTCACGGTGACGGGATACACGGCCACTCCGCAAGTGGAGGGGGCGTGGCGGTGTTTCCCGGTGGCCAGTCCAAACTCAGCATAATGCCAGGGGTAACCGACGTTGCCGTCCTCAAGATAGCCTTTCGCCAAGGATGCGCCGGCATGCGGGCAGGCGTCGTCGATGGCGTGTAATCGGCCGTCCACTTGAAAAACTGTAATGCGCTTTTCGCCGACATCAAACGCTTTGCCTCTACCTTCAGCGATCTCGTCAACACGGGCGATGGAAATCGGCGCATTCATCACATCATGCCCAGCTCCAACCGCGCGGCTTCGGTCATCATCGCTTGCGTCCATTGCGGTTCCCAGACGAGTTCCACATCCACTTCTTCCACCGTATCGACGCACAGGATTTTATTTTCCACATCCGCTTGGATGGTTGGCCCCATGCCGCAACCGGGAGCGGTAAGCGTCATCTTCACGCAGACCTTATGATTACCAGCCTCCAGTTCCTCGAGGTGGCAGTCATAAATCAATCCGAGGTCCACGATGTTCACGGGGATCTCCGGGTCGTAACAGGTTTTCATCTGCTCCCACACCTGTTGCTCAAGGTCTTCGGCGTTCTCAGCCTTGCCGGTCTGTTCGGCGGGAGTAAGTTGCAATTCCTGCCCGATGGCATCGGCATCCTTGCCGTCGATTCGAAACATGTTGCCGTTCACCACCACAGTAAAAGTGCCGCCGAGCGACTGGGTGATTGTGGCAGTCTCGCCTTTCTCCAGCTTCACGCGCGTGCCCGAGGGAACGACCGACGCCTCCACATCGCGCTCGATAGCCACCTGTTCGCCGCCCATCATGGCGTGGCCTCCTGCGCGGCAGCGGCCAGTTCGCGAACGCGTTGCACCATGGCAAAAAGACCATTTTTACGGGTAGGACTAAGGTGCGTGGCGAGATCCAACCGACCTAATTCCGCTTCACCGTCGATAGCGAGAATTCCCTCGGCGGTTTTGCCGGAGTACACCGCCAGCAACACGGAGATAAGACCCTTGACGATGAAAGCATCGCTGTCGGCGGCGATGGTGATGCGACCGTCGGATTCGGGCACAAACTTCAGCCACACCTGCGCCTGACAACCGTGCACGCGGTTTTCCTCGCATTGATCAGCCGGGGCGAGCGGCGGCAGTTCCTTACCGAGATCAATGAGATACCCAAAGCGCGATTCCCAATCGCCGAGCAGCTCGAAATTCTCGACCAACTCATCGATGCTTTGCACCGTAGCACTCATGCCGCGACGAGTCCTCCCATTTGCTCTAGCCGATTCCACACAATCCGATCGAGTTCCTGGCGCGCGGTTTCGAATTGGATGCGCTCGACGATCTCACCGGCAAAGGCGTGCATGATCATCCGGCGCGCGGATTCTTCGTCCAGCCCACGGGCACGCAGGTAAAAAATTTGCTCAGCGTTCATCTGGCCGATCGTGGCGCCATGCGTGCATTTCACGTCGTCGGCATAAATCTCCAGCTGCGGCTTGGTATCAATCGTGGCGCTGTCGGACAGCAGCAGGTTTTTATTGGTCTGCTTCGCGTCCGTTTTATCCGCGCCCTTGTGCACGTGAATGCGACCGTGAAACACCGCACGCGAATCGTCATCGAGGATGCCGTTGAAATATTCGTGGCTGTCGCAATGGGGCTGCTCGTGATTCACCACCATGTGATGATCAATCAACTGCCCGGCGCGTGGCAGGTACAGACCATTAAGCACGGCCTCAATACCGGTGCCGTTGAGATGGGCGCGGAGATTGTTGCGGGCAATACGTCCTCCCAATGCGAGCGAATGATGCGCCACGCGAGCATCACGCCCGAGCGTGGTGTGGAGCCCGCCCACATGAAAGGCGCCCGTGTGCTCGTCCTGAAATTTCACATGCTCCACCTGCGCGTTGTCCGCCGCGTGTAGTTCCGTGCTAGCGTTGTTAAAATAACTCGCCTGCGTGCCGGTCCAGCTCTCCAACACGGTCACCCGGCTGTTTACTTCGGCACGGATGTAGCCGCGCAAATTCGCCGTGGCCCCGTTGCTGCCGGTGCTGAGGTAGTAAACGCGCACGGGTGTTTCAAAATGGACGTTGTCAGCTACGCTAATAAACGGTCCGTCAGTCACCGTCGCCGCATTCAACGCGCCAAAGGCATCCTCGGGCGCAGGCGGTGTCGGACAGTCTCCGGCTGACATTGGGCGCACCTCCACGCCGGCAGGCAATTCGCCGACCTGCGAAAGGGCCTCGGAATAATGGCCGTTCACAAACACCAACTGCGGCCCGTCGATGGCGGCAAACACGCAGCCTTCGAGCGTAGCGTCGGCATCGGCCGACGCGGCGGAAAAGTTGAGCTCCGTGATCGGTTTGACCGGCGTGAAGCGCCAATCCTCATCGCGCGGGCTGGGAAAGCCCAATTCGGCAAAGCGCGTCCGACCTGCGGCATCGCCCTCGGGCAAGGCGGCCAGCAGGCGACTGGCAGCGTCTTTAACGTCCATGTGAGCAGGGGCAACCATCAGGCGACTTGTTCTTCAATAATCCAATCGTACCCGCGCTCCTCCAGTTCGAGGGCAAGCTCCTTGGGGCCGGACTTTACAATGCGGCCATCGACCAACACGTGTACGTAATCGGGCACAATATAATCGAGCAGGCGCTGGTAATGCGTGATGACCAGCTGCGCATTATCGACGCGTTTGAGATGGTTCACGCCGCCGGCGACAACCTTAAGCGCGTCAATATCCAAACCCGAGTCAGTTTCATCGAGCACGGCAAATTTCGGATCGAGTAGGGCCATCTGCAGGATTTCCGCGCGCTTTTTTTCGCCACCGGAAAAGCCCTCGTTCACCGAGCGCTTGAGCAGGGACTCATCCAGCTCGAGCAGCTGGATTTTTTCACGCATCAACTTGAGAAAATCCACCGCGCTCAGCTCGGCTTCGCCACGATGATCGCGCAAGGCGTTCACCGCCGCGCGCAAGAAATACGTGGTGTTCACGCCAGGAATCTCCACCGGATACTGAAACGCAAGAAAGAACCCCTCGCGAACGCGCTCCTCAGGACCGAGGTCGAGTAGATCCTCTCCGTTGTAAGCCACCGAGCCGTCGGTGATATCGTATCCCTCGCGACCGGCGAGCACCTGAGCCAGTGTGCTTTTGCCGCTGCCGTTGGGGCCCATGATGGCGTGTACTTCGCCGGCGTTAATCGACAAATCAATCCCTTTCAGGATCGCCTTGCCCTCCACCCTGGCCTGCAAATTTTTGATCTCTAACATGCTAAATTATCCCACGCTGCCTTCGAGGCTCACGTCCATGAGTGCCTGCGCTTCCATCGCAAACTCCATCGGCAGCTCGCTGAAGACTTCCTTGCAAAAGCCGTTCACGATCATGTTCACCGCATCCTGTGTCTCAATACCACGAGCGTTGCAGTAAAAAATCTGATCCTCCCCGATCTTCGAAGTGGTCGCCTCGTGCTCCACCTGGGCCGACGGGTTCTTTACCTCGATGTAAGGAAACGTGTGCGCGCCACAGCGACTCCCAATCAGCAACGAATCACACTGGGTAAAATTCCGCGCATCGGTGGCGTTCTTGCCCATCTGCACCAGGCCGCGGTAACTGTTCTGACCTTTGCCGGCGGAGATTCCCTTACTGATGATCGTGCTGCGGGTGTTCTTGCCGAGATGAATCATCTTGGTGCCGGTATCGGCCTGTTGCGCGAGATTGGCGAGGGCCACGGAATAAAATTCGCCGACCGAATCGTCCCCACGCAAAATGACACTTGGATATTTCCACGTGATTGCCGATCCGGTTTCCACCTGCGTCCAGCAGATCTTCGAGTGATCGCCCTTGCAGATGCCGCGCTTGGTCACGAAATTATAGATGCCTCCCTTTCCGTCTTCGTCGCCAGGATACCAGTTTTGCACGGTGGAATATTTGATCTCCGCATCGCCCAACGCAACCAGTTCCACCACTGCCGCATGCAACTGATTTTCATCGCGCATCGGCGCCGTGCAGCCTTCGAGATAACTCACTTTACTGCCCTCATCAGCCACAATTAACGTGCGCTCAAACTGCCCCGTCTCAGCAGCATTGATCCGGAAATACGTGCTTAAATCCAGCGGACACCGCACGCCTTTCGGGATGTAAACAAACGATCCATCACTGAACACTGCAGAGTTCAGCGTAGCAAAAAAATTGTCCGTGTAAGGCACCACCGAGCCGAGGTATTTCTTAATCAACTCCGGATGCTCGCGCACGGCCTCGGAGAACGAACAGAAAATCACGCCGTGCTTGGCCAGCTCCTCCTGGTGCGTGGTACCAACCGACACGCTGTCAAACACCGCATCCACTGCCACGCCTGCCAACCGTTCGCGCTCGTGCAGCGGCACACCAAGCTTGTCGTAGGTTTCGAGCAGCTTGGGATCCACCTCATCCAGACTCTTCGGCCGATCCTTATCCTTTGCGCCCGGTGCGGAGTAGTAGCTGATGCCCTGATAATCGATGGGCTCGTACTGCACATGCGGCCAGCGTGGTTCCTCCATTTTTTGCCAGTGCCGAAACGCCTTAAGCCGCCATTCCAGTAACCATTCCGGCTCCTCTTTCTTGCCAGAGATATGGCGAATCACATCCTCGTTCAGTCCCGGCGGCAGCGTGTCAGTTTCCACGTCCGTGTAGAAACCCCACTTGTATTCCTGCTCAACAAACTGATCGATGACCTCACTCTCACTGCTCATCGGACCACCTCCTGTTCCGCGCAAGCCGGGCACACACCGCGCATGTTCACCTCCCTCTGCGTCACGGCAAACCCGCTCGGCACCCGAAACCCACTCATACGCGGCTTTACTGCAATTTCAAAATCCCAAACCTCCCCGCACGTCTCGCACAAGAAATGCGCATGCTCCTCCATGTTCGGGCAATACCGCGTCGCCGCCCGGTCCAGATGTACCTGCTTCACCAGATGATGCTTTACCAGAGCATCGAGGCAGTTATAGACCGTGGCCATCGAGATCTCCGGCTTCTCGGTCTTGGCCTGTATGAAAATCTCATCTGCCGTCGGATGCTCCTTAGCGTGATCCAACAGCACGCCATACACCACGCTCCGCTGCGCCGTTGGTCGCAATCCGGACTCGGCAATACGGGCATCCACCGCACCGCGTTCACGGTGCGGCGGCACAAACACCGTGCGTGCCTTAACATCCTTCATGGGGCGCACAACCTCGTGGATTCATGTGTGACTGTCAACCTGAATTAGAATAATTCTAAATGTTATTCTCATCAAATTTCGTGTTGAATGGTGTTCTCTGCTCAAAATCAGTATTCTTTAGCACATGGAATCTGACTGGATCGTGCTGGCAACCGCTTCGGCTATTAAAGATGTGGGGCAGGCTTCGGCTGAAATGCTGGTCGAAGCGGGCTGCGATATTCGTTTACCAAAAACATTTCAGACGCATCCAGCCGCAGCCCTGCAATCTCTACTGACCGGCGTGCAGGGCATTTATGCCGGTGTGGATGATTTTTCCGCTGAGGTGCTGGCCAGCGACGAAGCCGCAAATCTCCAGATCATTTCCCGTTGGGGCGTGGGATACGACAGCATCGATGTCGCCGCGGCCACCGAACTGGGTATCGTGATCACCTACACCCCTGGCCTGCTGGATGAAGCCGTTGCCGATTACACATTTGCTCTGCTGCTCGGTGTGGCGCGCCGGATCCACACCGGGCATCTCTCCATGCACGCCGGCGGCTGGTCTCAACAATGGGGCCATGATGTATATGGCAAAACCCTCGGCATCGTCGGTTGCGGCCGGATCGGTACAGCCGTTGCCCGAAGGGCATCCGGGTTCAACATGCGCCTACTTGCCTACGATCCGTTTCCAAATGAAGCAGGTCAGGAATTAGGCGTAGAGTTCGTTCCGTTGGAGACATTACTGCGGCAAAGCGATTACGTTTCGCTACACGCGGCCGTGACCCCCGAAACCGAAGGCCTAATCAGTGCGCCCCAACTGCAGCTCATGAAACCGGATAGTTACCTGATCAACGCCGGCCGCGGGGCCTTGATGAACGAAACCGATTTGGCCGCATGCCTGAACGACCACGGCATTGCGGGAGCAGCCGTGGACACCTATCAGGTTGAGCCGTTACCGTTAGATCACCCTCTGCACTCCTCCGAAAACCTGCTCATGAGCCCGCATCAGGCATCTTTTGCCGCCGAGACCGGCCAACGCGTCAGCCACGCCTGCGCCCAAGCCATCATCGATCTCAAGCAAGGCCAACGCCCCCAGCTCGTATTGAACCCCGAAGTATTTGAATCACCCAATCTCCGGGCCGTACTAGCATAAAAAAATCTCCACGATACGAGACGTTGTAGCTATTTCTCTGGCTTGTTCCGCATATGCCTTGGCGACGGTAATTTCCTCCACTCCGATTGATGGGCCAAGGTTTACAAATCATCCTAAAAAACCCATGATTCTCCCGTGCTCACCGCACCTGAAAACGGCTCGCTGCCCCTCAGCCGGCAGCATCCTTACGAGGCGCAACTCGATGCGCTGGAGTCGGTGCTGTGCTGTTCGACCCTGAGGCAGACCCTCGGCGACGCTCCCCTCCGCTCGATTACGGATCTCGGTCTGCTGCTGGAACGCTATCGCACCACCATGCTGGAGCCCATTGAACTGCCCGCTATTGCCCGAGCCAACCGTGAAGCCACCCAAGGCCGAGCCATGGAACTCATTGAACTAGATCAAAAATTTGCTGGCCAACACCCCGAGTGGCTACTCCTGACTCCCGCGAGCACACGCGTGGGTAAGGATTATCTGACTCGCTTACGCCCACTGCAGGATGAGCGTACTGTTCAGCGACTATTCGATGCCGTACGCTTCGGTCGGACCCCCGGTCATCATCTCACCGTGTTTGGTCTTACTATGGCTGTCTTTTCCATCGCTAAACGCCAAGGATTGGCTGATTACGCCCAGCACGCTCTCGAAGCGATTGTCACCACGGCAGCCAGTAAACTCAAATTCACCCAGTCTGAGCGAGACGCTCTACTAACACGCTCACAAGTCCGTCTGCCTGAAGCCATCGATCGTATGGTCGCATAAAGGAAAGTTCCTATTCGTTAATCAAACCCGATAGATCAATGATGATTTTGAATTGTAGAAGGGACTGCCTAAGTGAGTTCGGCATTCGTATATACGCTTTGTACGTCGTCATGATCTTCGAGTAGATCCACGAGTTTATGGACCTTGTCCAGCTCCGCTTCAGTACCGACTGCCGCGGTCATCTCCGGCAACTGGGTAATCTCGGCGGTCTCCATGGTAATCTCCTTGGCCTCAATCACCTGATGCACTGCCTCAAAATCTTCTGGTGCAGTCAATACCTCATAACCTTCCGACTCCGCCTTAAAATCCTCGGCGCCTGCTTCCAGCGCAAGTTCCATAAGTTCATCCTCATTGGCGGCATCGCGCGAAATCATAATCTGGCCCTTACGGTGGAACAGACGTGAAACCGAACCGGCCGTAGCCATCTTACCATCATTGCGGGTGAGAATAGCTCGAATATCAGCGGAGGTGCGATTTCGGTTATCCGTGGAAATCTCAGCTAAAATAGCTGCTCCATGAGGACCGTAAATCTCGTAGCTCAATTCCTCAAAGCTGGCGGCTTCGCCTTCGCCGGTGCCGCGCTGGATCGCTCGGGTGATATTATCCGCGGGCATATTGGCCCCGCGCGCCTTGAGCAAGGCTAAGCGTAAGCGCGGATTCATGTCCGCATCCCCGCCGCCAAGCCGCGCAGCGATGGTGATTTCGCGCGCGATTTTTGCAAACACCTTGCTGCGCTTGGCGTCCATACGCGCCTTGGTATGCTTAATATTCGCCCATTTACTGTGTCCTGCCATGACTAAAAAGTGAGGTCAGAGTGAACACCAACGGGCTCGGGCGCAAAAGCAAAAAGAAGGACTTTCAAAGCCGGATAGCAGCTACTTTAACTGCGCCTTGGGGTTGGGCAAATCGGTAATGGTTCCCTCGAACATTTCAGCAGCCAACCCAATGGATTCATGCAATGTAGGGTGTGCATGAATGGTCAAAGCCAGATCCTCAGCATTGGCCCCCATTTCGATTGCCAAACAAATCTCCCCCAATAACTCGCCGGCATTAGTTCCCACTGTAGCACCACCGATCACGCAATCTGTTTCCTTATCCCAAAGCAGCTTGGTCATGCCCATTGTGGCATCAGACGCAATGGCCCGGCCAGAGGCCGCCCACGGGAAGGTAGATACCTCGTAGTCGATCCCCTCCGTCTGAGCTTCCTTTTCGGTTTTGCCCACCCACGCCACTTCCGGGTCAGTGTAGGCGATGGACGGGATGACCTTGGGATCAAAATAATGTTTCTTACCGGCGATGACCTCCGCGGCCACGTGGCCTTCGTGCACGCCCTTGTGCGCTAGCATGGGTTGGCCCACTACATCGCCCACGGCATGAATGTGTGGCACATTAGTCCGCAATTGATTATCCACCTCAATGAATCCGCGATCGGTCACTTGTACCCCGGCCTGCTCGGCCGCGATCAAGGCGCCGTTCGGCGTGCGGCCGATCGCGACCAACACTGCATCGTATTTCCCAGTGCGCGTCTCACCGTCTTTAGTTTCAAAAGTAACTGCAATCCCGCTGTCCTGCGCCTCCACGGCGGTGACCTTGGTTTCCAGCATGTATTTGTACACTTTCTTGGTGGCCCGCGTGAATAGCTTAACTACATCCTTGTCCGCGGCGGGGATCACCTGGTCGAGCATCTCCACCACCTCAACCTGCGAGCCGAGGGCCTGATAGACCATGCCCATTTCTAGGCCGATTATGCCTCCCCCCATCAACAGCAGGCGGGGGGGAATTTCCTTCAGCTCCAGCGCATTGGTGGAATCCCAAATGCGCGGATCTTCATGCGGGATAAAAGGCAACTGAATCGGCCGCGAGCCAACCGCAATAACGGCGTTCTGAAATTGAATCGTGGTAGAGCCATCGGCACTATCCACCTCGAGGCTGTTTGGTCCGGTGAACTGCCCGAGGCCGTTGATCGTCTGCACCTTGCGTTGCTTAGCCATGCCCGAGAGGCCTTTGGTGAGCTGGCCAATCACCTTCTCCTTCCACTGACGCACCTTGTCTAAATCAATGGTTGGCTCGCCAAAATCAATTCCATGGTCGGAAATCACTTTGGCCTCCTTGATCACCTTGGCAACGTGCAATAGTGCCTTAGAAGGGATACAACCCACGTTCAAGCACACGCCGCCGAGGGTGGAATAGCGTTCCACCAGAACGGTATCCAACCCCAAATCCGCCGCGCGAAAGGCCGCGGAATAGCCGGCCGGACCGCCACCCAGCACCACCACCTGCGTGTCCAGCGTCTCGCCCATCAGCTCTGCATCTCCTTGGTGAGTTCCGCGAGTGATTCCTTAAACTGATTCAGGAACCGCACTCCTTCGGCACCATCGATCACACGATGATCATAAGACAGCGACAACGGCAGCATCAATCTTGGCAGGAAAGCGTCACCGGACCAAACCGGTTTCTGCTCAGATCGCGAGAGCCCGAGGATGCCTACTTCTGGCGCATTGATGATGGGTGTGAATTGTGTTCCACCCAAACCGCCCAAACTTGAAATTGTGAAGGTTCCGCCACTCATCTCATCCTTAGTAAGCTTACCTTCACGTGCCTTGCCAGAAAGTTCCATCAGATCGCGTGTCAATTCCACGCAATCCTTCTCTTGCACGTTTCGCACTACGGGAACCACCAGTCCGTTAGGGGTATCCACTGCAATACCAATATTCACGTACTGCTTGATCACGATGCCCTGTTCATCTTTGGTGAGCGAAGCGTTCATGGTGGGCAATTTCCGCAGAGCATCAGCCAATGCCTTCATGACAAACACCAGCACGGTAAATTTGATGCCCGATTCCTGCTTCGCCTCGGCGGCGTTCAACTGCTTGCGTAGAGCCTCCAGATCCGTAACATCCGCCTCGTCCCATTGCGTCACATGCGGGATCTTCACCCAGTTGCGATGCAGATTGGCGCCAGTGATGCGCTTGATCTTGGGCAGTTTTTGCTGCTCCACCTCGCCGAATTTGGCGAAATCCACCTCAGGCCAAGGGAGCAGATTCAACCCCCCACCGCCACCACCGGCTTCCAGCGTGCGGAGAGCTTCTTTGACGTAGTTTTGTACGTCAATTTTAAGAATGCGATTCTTGCGGCCGGACCCGCGCACGCGCGCCAAGTTCACACCGAACTCGCGGGCGATCCGGCGCACGGACGGCGAAGCGTGAGCATATTCGCGGTTCTCCACAAATCCCGACTGGGCCGATTGCGAAACGACCTGTTGCTGGGCCGCGGGGGCTGGGGCACTTGCCGCGGCCGAGGCGGCGGCACTTGCAGCAGCAGGCTGGGAGACAGCGGCCGCGATTTCGGCCTCCATGGTCAGCAGCAGAGTGCCGGAATTGACCGAGTCACCAGTCGCTACTTTGATTTCCTGAATAGTGCCGGCGTGTGGCGAGGGAATTTCCATCGCGGCTTTCTCACCTTCCACGACCAGAATGGATTGATCTTTTTCAACGGCATCACCGGCAGCCACCATGACCTCGGTGATTTCCACAGCGTCCGTGCCCACATCTGGTAACGCCACTTCCACGGTTTCAATTCGGGGACCTGCCTCAGCGGCAAGGGTGGGCGTATCTTTGGCAGGCGCGGTGGCGGCCGCTTCCCCTTCGAGAGTCACAATCACCGTCCCGCTGGTGACTTCATCCCCTACAGACACTTGAATCCCTGCAACCGTGCCGGCTTGCGGTGAGGGAATTTCCATCGCGGCCTTTTCCCCTTCCACCACCAGTAGCGGGGCATCCAACTCCACAGAATCACCCACGTTGACCAGAATTTCGGTGACTTCCGCCGCATCGGCGCCGATGTCCGGTAATTGAACTTCAATAGCCATGGCGCGAGATTAGCTGAACAAGGGGTTGGGTTTGTCGGTGTCCAAACCGTATTTCTGTATGGCCTCAGTGACCACGTTGCGCTCGAGCTCGCCCTGATTCGCCAGCTCGTTCAGGGCTGCCACCACTACGTAGTGTTTATTCACCTCAAAATGACGGCGGAGGTTCGCGCGACTATCGGACCGTCCAAACCCGTCTGTGCCCAGCACACAATAGGATTTAGCCGGGATAAAGGCGCGGATTTGGTCCGCGTAATTCTTTATATAATCCGTTGCTGCAATGGCTGGCGCTTCGCCCAACATCCCGGTCACATAGGGAGTCCGCGGCTCGGCATCCGGATGCAGCAGGTTCTGCCGGCTGGCATCCTGCCCGTCCCGCGCCAGTTCATTGAATGACGTGACACTGAACAGATCAGAAGAGACGTTGTAATCCTCCTGCAAAATATCCGCAGCCTGAACAACTTCTGTAAGGATGGTACCGGATCCAAGCAACTGCACCTTGGCCGGCCCGGCTTCGCGACTGGCCAATTTATAGATTCCCCGACGAATACCTTCCTCCGCACCCTCCGGCATGGCCGGTTGATGATAAGATTCATTCATCAGGGTGAGGTAATAATACACGTTCTCCTGTTCGCCATACATCCGGCGTAATCCGTCTTGTAGGATCACGGCCACCTCGTAGGCAAAGGTGGGATCGTAGGAGATACAGTTGGGCACCGTACCGGCCAATACATGGCTGTGTCCGTCCTCGTGCTGCAACCCCTCTCCATTGAGCGTGGTCCGCCCGGCAGTGGCTCCCAGCAGGAAGCCGCGAGCCTGTTGATCGCCCGCCAACCAAGCCATGTCACCAATCCGTTGAAAGCCAAACATGGAATAGAAAATATAAAATGGGATCATCGGCAAGTCATGCGTACTATAACTAGTTGCCGCCGCCACCCAGGACGCCATGGCACCAGCTTCGTTGATACCTTCCTGCAGGACTTGCCCTGATTCGTCCTCTTTGTAATAGGACACCGCCTCACGATCCTGTGGCACGTAGTTTTGGCCGGCAGGATTATAAATGCCGATTTGTCGGAATAATCCCTCCATACCAAACGTCCGTGCTTCATCCGCGACAATCGGCACGATGGTTTTTCCGAAATTCTTATCCTTCAACAGGATGTTCAACAAACGTACGAAGGCGAGCGTGGTGGAAATCTCACGCTTTTGCTCGGTGAGGAGAGATTCGAACTCCTCCAGTTTTGGAGTCACGAATTGCCCGGAAAAACCTGGACGCCGCGCGGGCAAATAGCCGTTGAGGGCCGTCCGCCGTTCGTGCAGATATGTGTGCTCGGGCGTACCTGCTTCGAGTGTCAGATAAGGCAAAGAGTCCAGTTGATTATCGGGCACCAGATCCTCGAGTTTCAAGCGATCACGCAAATGCTGAATCGATGAAAGATCCATTTTCTTCACCTGATGGGCCACGTTTTTGCCCTCTGCCGCTTGCCCCATGCTATAGCCTTTAACTGTTTTGGCCAAAATCACCGTGGGTTGACCGGTTGTTTCCTTCGCTTTATTGAAGGCAGCATACAACTTCGAGTCATCATGCCCGCCACGGCGCAAAGCGAAGATTTCCTCATCACTCATATCTGCCACCAACGCAGCGGTTTCAGGGTATTTCCCAAAGAAATGTTCCCTCACATAAGCCCCATCCTTGGACTTTAAGGTCTGATAATCGCCATCTACCGTTTCATCCATTAACTGCAGCAAACGACCGCTAGTATCTTTGGCGAGCAACTTATCCCAGTCCGATCCCCAGATCACCTTAATCACGTTCCAGCCGGAACCTCGAAACAAGCCTTCCAGTTCCTGAATGATCTTACCATTCCCCATCACCGGACCATCCAGTCGCTGAAGATTGCAGTTTACGAGAAAGCACAAATTATCCAGCTTTTCACGCGCGGCAAAAGCGAGTCCACTTTTGGACTCTGGCTCATCCATTTCACCATCCCCCAAAAACGCATACACATGCTGGTTGGCTGTATCTTTCAAGCCGCGGTTATGTAGATAGCGAAGAAAGCGAGCCTGATATATCGCCGATAACGGTGCCAACCCCATAGATACCGTCGGGAACTGCCAGAACTCCGGCATCAGCTTTGGGTGCGGATAGGAAGAGAGCCCTTTTCCGTCCACCTCTTGTCGGAAATGGTCCAACTGATCCTCGGTCAAGCGGCCTTCAACAAAAGCCCTCGAATAGATGCCGGGAGAAATGTGGCCCTGATAGTAAACCAGATCCCCGCCATCCTCATCATTCGGAGCGCGAAAGAAATGGTTGAAACCCACCTCATAGAACATAGCCGCCGATTGGTAGGAGGCCATGTGCCCGCCTAATTCCAGATTTTTTTTGGACGCCCGCAACACCATCATGATGGCATTCCAGCGGATCACTGCTCGAATGCGGCGCTCCAATGCCCGATCGCCTGGGTACTCCGGCTGTTCGTTTACGGAGATGGTGTTGGTGTATCTGGTTGTTACCCCGGAAGCAACGGCCACTCCATTGGCTCGTGCCCTTTCGGTTACTTGCTCCACCAGAAACTGGGCGCGCTCAACTCCCTCTTCCCGAATCACCGAATCAACGGCATCCAACCACTCTTGGGTCTCGTTGGGGTCCAAATCTTGCATAAAATAGGCAATTTTTAACCGCCATGTGAAACTGCCGGTTGCCCAATGAATAATTGCATGGCACCCACCAGACAAGTCTAATCCTAACCCCCTAGTTTGTTTAAGCCACGATACCTTGGATCACTTTTCCAAACACATCCGTTAAACGCACATCGCGACTGTTATGGCGGTAAGTCAGTTGAAGATGATCAAGGCCTAACAAATGTAAAATTGTCGCATGGATGTCGTGAACATGAACAGCGTTATGGATGGCGTTCATGCCGAGTTCATCGGCACCACCGTATGACAAGCCACCCTTGAGGCCGCCGCCGGCCAGCCAGAGGTTGAAACCGCGATGGTGATCGCCGCGACCGATCTTCACTTCACGGTTGGCTTCCTTAAACGGTGTCCGGCCGAATTCAGTGGCCTAGACGATCAAGGTTTCATCGAGCATCCCGCGCGCCCTCGGGTCGATGATGAGCGCTGTAAGGCCCTGATCGGTTCGAGCGGCGTTGGTGCGGTGATTGCCAATGAGTCCGTCGCGATTGCCATGCGCATCCCATTTGGGACCAGTAGCGCCATCCAAGATCTCAACGAACCGCACGCCATTTTCCACGAGGCGCCGCGCGGTGCGGCCGAGGGTCAAACGCCGGATCAACGTGTGCAGATCCGCCTCGGACTGAGGTGATAAATTTGCTGCCTGCAATTTGGCGTTAATGAATCCGTCCACCGGCGTCCGGCCCCAATTCATTCCCACGAGGGTTGCGGACGGGATGATAAAAGCAAACGAAAATATTCGCACTGGGCGCCACGAAGGCGCTACTTGCGCCTTCAATCCCAGCTTGACCGCAACCGCCGTGCAGGCATCATCAGCGCATACTTTTGTCATGAAGCAACTGCTCGTCTTTTCCTTGTTCCTTTCACTTTCCGTCCAAGCCGCTTGGACGGTGAAACCCGCCGCTAACCCGAAGGCTCCCGGCCAAGGGCTGGCGATTGCCCAGGACGGTAAGCCCGTCGCGCATTTTGTCTTTGGCGAAGGCCAGAAGAAACCGTTCCTGCACGTGTACGGCGCGAAAGGCGAGCTGCTCACAAACCCGGGCGTGGGACCTGACGGTAAGGACACAGGCCGATACCCGCATCATCGCGGCATTTACATCGGCTGGCGCGTGATCAGCGATGGCACGTATGACCTATGGCATATACACAAGGGCGAGATCATGCGCGTGAAGGAAATCAAAAGCGCCAAGGCTGGCGACAACGGCGTGACCATCGTGGCAGACATCGAGTGGCGCACCGGCAAGGTGGGGGATAGCGATGACCTACTGGTCAGCGAAACCCGCGCGCTCACAGTCTCCAAGGTCGACGGGGTGACACAGGTGGATTTCCACACTGAACTGACCGCCGCACGCGACCTCACATTGGGCGGCGATCTACAACATGCCGGGTGCCATTTCCGCGCGCACACGGAGGTGGCCGACAAGGGTACGAAATTCACCAGCTACCTTTGGGAACCCGAAGGCAAGGTGGCCGGTAACGGCAAGATTTTGAGCAAGGAATGGAAGTGGAACCGCCTACAATTCCAGCTCGGCGGCAATTGGTACAGCGCCACGCAATTCAACAGCCCCAACCAACCAGTGGAAGAACTGTCCTGGCGCAACTACGGCCGGTTCGGCTTCTTCTTCAAAAAGGATCTCAAGCAAGGCGAGACTCAGAAGCTCGATTACCGCTTCCACATTGCGCCCAGCGAACAACCCGCGCTAGAGAGTTTTCCGCCGCAGGTCAGCAAAGATCAGGAAACCCGCTGGCGCGCTGCCGCCCAGAAGGCGTACCGCGAATTTGTAAAATCCTTGAAGTAACCCCCCATTGCACCGTCCAAATTTAACCAATCCAACATGATCAAAAATAGCATCCTCACAATCGCCGTCCTCAGCCTAGGTGTCAGCGCTCTGGCCGAAGACTGGACCAACTGGCGCGGCCCGAACTACAACGGTGCCACCAGCGGCAAGAACCTGCCCGTGAAGTTTTCCAAAACACAAAACATCGCGTGGCAAATCGAGTTGCCTGGCCCTGGCGCCGGCACGCCGATCATCGTGGGTGACCGCGTGTTCCTGAGCTCTGCACGCATTGAGAACGCCGCCAGCGGCAAGGGCCAATTGCTTGCGCTCTGTCTGGACCGCAAAACCGGTAAGACCCTCTGGGAACGCAATGCCGGGAGCGGCTACCGGCCCAACGGCGACGGAGCCGATTACCGCCTCGACAACCGCGGCACCTACGCCTCGCCTTCACCCGTCACCGACGGTGAGACCGTGGTATTCTTTTACGGCAACGGCGACCTCGTCGGGTTCAACATGAAGGGCGACAAACTCTGGGCCCGTAACATCCAGAAGGACTACGGCGACTTCACCTTCCAGTGGACCTTCTCCGCCACGCCCACACTCTATGAGGATAAGCTCTACCTGCCCGTGCTACAACGCGACGACCCCGTGCACGGTCGCGGGCGGCACCTATCAGGTCCTGGAACCGGATGGCTGGGACGGCACATCGCCCCTGCCGGTGGTGGTTTGGTTCCACGGCTATGGACGTACCGGCAAATATGTCGTGAACAGCCCCAGGATCGGTGGGGAGACCCGCAAAAACGGTGTGTTGCTGGTGGCCTTGGACGGCATGAACAAAAGCTGGTCTGTGCGTAATGCGCCGGAAAGTTACCGTGACGAAGTCGCCTTTGTGAAAGAGGTTCTGGCCGATGTCCGCTCCCAATGGCCGGTCGACGAAACGCACGTCTGGGCCGGCGGGTTCAGCCTGGGCAGTTCCATGGTCTGGGACATCGCCTGCACCGATGGCGGGTTGTTCAGCGCCTATTTCACGGTTTCCGGCGGGTTTTGGCGCCCGCATCCCGAGCACTGCGCCACCGGGCCGGACCGGATGCGCTATGTCCACGGCACAACGGATACGGTGATGCCGCTGAACGGGCGGCAAATCGGCGAGCATTGGCACCAGGGCCGGACCTTCGAGAGTTTCTCCGTGCTGCGCCGGGCAAATCGTTGCGGTACCGAACCGACCCGCATGGTGACGGAGGCGGACCGCCGGTGCTGGATCTGGACCGGATGCGCGGCGGCGACGGAAATGGAATTTTGTCTGCATGACGGGGGCCACAAGATTCCATCCGACTGGGTCGCAACCTCCATAGCCTGGGCAAATCGGTTGCCGCGAGGCTAATTCTCTGGCGAATTCGCCGTCATGGCTGACGGATTCAAACTTCTGCCCGGCTATTTCGGGCGCGCCCAGCAGGAATCCCTGCTGCAGGATGTGCGCGACATTCTGCGCGCGGCCCCGTTCTATCAGCCGACCATGCCGAAATCCGGCCAGCCCATGTCGGTGAAGATGACGAATGCCGGCACCCTCGGCTGGATGACCGACAAACAGGGCGGCTATCGTTATCAGACACATCATCCGGTCAAAAACACGCCCTGGCCCCCGATCCCGGATACTTTGCTGGCGCTATGGGACGATGTCGGTGGTTACGATGCGCCGCCGGAAGCTTGTCTGGTGAACTGGTACCATGGGGAAAAGAGCCGCATGGGCCTGCACCGCGACCAGGACGAAGACGCGCCGGACGCGCCGGTCGTTTCCGTCTCTTTGGGGGCGACCGCGCTTTTTCGCCTTGGCGGGCCGAACCGCCGCGACAAAACGTCGAGCTTCCGGCTCTCAAGCGGCGATGTCGTGGTGCTGGGCGGCAAAAGCCGCGATTTCTTCCATGGGGTCGACCGGGTCTATCCGGAAACCTCCACCCTGATGCCCTCCCCGCAACGCATAAACCTCACCCTGCGCCGG
>CAJWMQ010000046.1 GCA_913042895.1 uncultured Verrucomicrobiales bacterium
CACCTCGACCAGCTTGCGCGCGAAGGCATGCGGTTTACGGCGAACTATTCCGGCAACGCCGTGTGCGCACCGTCGCGGTGTGTGTTGATGACCGGCAAACATCCCGGCCACGCCTTTGTGCGCAACAACAAGGAATTCAAACCCGAGGGGCAACACCCCATACCACCCGAAGAGGTAACGATGGGCGAGCTGCTGCAAGCGCAGGGTTATGTGACCGGCGCGTTTGGTAAATGGGGCCTCGGCGGGCCGCATTCGCACGGCGATCCCATCGAGCAGGGTTTCGATCGTTTTTACGGCTACAACTGCCAGCGCCATGCGCACAGTTATTATCCGGACTATCTCTGGAGCGACCAAAAACGTGTGCCACTCAAAAACGTCCCCCCCGTGCCTGGCCACGCCTCACTGCCCAAGGACGCCGATCCCAGGGATCCGCGCAGCTACGATGTGTTCAAGGGACAGGACTACGCGCCCGACCGCATCAACGAACAGGCGCTCGCGTTCATTCGCCAGAACAAGGACAAACCGTTTTTCCTCTACTACCCCACGGTAATTCCGCACGTGGCATTGCATGTGCCCGATGAGGAACTAAAGCCCTACCTCGCGCAGAAATGGAATGATCCGCCCTTCACCCGCGATCAGGGCTACGGCTACACGCCGCACTTCACGCCGCGCGCCGCGTACGCTGCGATGATCACCCGCATGGACCGCTACATCGGCAATGTTCTGAATCTCGTTAAGAATCTTGGCCTCGAGAAAAAAACAATCATTGTATTCACCTCGGACAACGGCACCACGCACCTGAAGCTGGAAGTAGACTACGATTTCTTTGAGAGCGTCAAACCTTTGCGTGGCCTGAAAGGCTCGCTCTACGAAGGCGGCATCCGCGTACCGTTAATCGTCAAGTGGCCCGGCCAAGTAAAGCCCGGCAGCGTCACTGGCTTCAGCACCGGCTTTGAAGATTGGATCCCCACCCTGCTCGACCTGATCGAGGCCGAGGAAACCATTCCCGCCGATATTGACGGCATTAGCATCGCGCCCACGCTCCTCGGTAAGCACCAGCACGCGCGACCCTTTCTCTATCGAGAATTCACCGGCTACGGTGGCCAACAGGCCGTCTGGATGGGCGACTGGAAAGGCGTGCGCCAGCGAATGCTACGCAAGGGCACAAAGGATCCCCTCAAGATCGAGCTCTACAATCTCAAGACCGATATTGGCGAGCAAAACGACGTTGCCGCCGAACATCCCGAGGTCGTCGAAAAGCTCCGCAAACTGATGGCCCAACAACACGTGCCCTCCAAGGATTTCCCGTTTAAACCAATCGACTAAAATGGTCTGCACCCTGCTCCTGCTGCTATCTCTTGCCGCGCCGCTGCACGCGGATAAGTTTTACCCGCTCTTTGCGGAAAACACCTTGAGCGGCTGGGACACCTTCGGTACCGCCGAGTGGACGATGAAAGACGGCGTGCTCACCGGCGGCCAGGACGGCGATCCCAAACGCTGGGGCGTCATCCAGACCAAGAAGCACTTCAAGGATTTCGAACTGACCCTCGATTTCAAAATCGACGAACACGGCAAATATAACAGCGGCGTGTTTCTGCGGCGCCCCACGAAGAAAAGCATCGGCCCCGCGTACCAGATCAACATCGGCCGTGGCACCGCCGGGGAACCGGTGGGATTGTATCTCGACCAATGGCTACACAAGGGCGACGAAAAAGACGCCGTCCGCAAACCGCGCGAATGGAACCAGCTCCGCATCCGCGCAATCGGCCCGTGCATTCAGGTCTGGCTCAACGAAAAATCCATCGTCGATTTCACCCACAAGAACCCACCCGCCTATCTCCTCAAGCCCGGCCCAATTGCCCTGCAAACCTACGGCGCCGAAGGCCACAACGGCTGGGTTCAATTCCGCCGCATGCAAATCATCGAGAGGAAAGAGCAGTAAACAATCCGCTCACCAACAGGTGCTCGTAGCGCCTAATTTTTCTTCCCTCCGCGCTCACCCTGCAAACCCGCCTTGCGTAGGCGATTGTTCAGATGGGTATCCAGCAGCGCGGCGGTTTTGGCGTGTTGTGGCTGCTTAGCAAGGTTGGTGAATTGATGCGGATCAGCCTTCATGTCGTACAATTCGGCGGAGCCGTCCTTGTAGCGGAGGTAGGCCCAGTCGGTCGTGCGCAGGCCATAGTTACCTCGGTTGAGGGATAACGCCCCGCGGCGCACACTGGCGGCCGGGTTCTTGATCACCGGCACCAGACTTTGGCCCTGCACCTCCGCGGGCACCTTGAGTCCCGCTAGTTCAGATACAGTCGGGTAAATATCCATCAATTCAGCCAAAGCACGGGAACGACCGGACGAGTAGCCAGGAGCGTCGATGATCAATGGCACGCGAGTAACTTCCTCGTGCAGGTTTGATTTCTGCCAAAAGCCGTGCTCGCCAAGGTGATAGCCATGGTCGCTGGTGAAAACCACTGCCGTACTCTCGCGCAAACCGAGGCGGTCCAGTTCATCGAGAATGCGTCCCACTTGCGCATCCATGAACGCCACCGACGCGTAGTAACCGGTCCACATTCGCTTTTGGTTGTCGGGATATTTACCAATCGAGTTCGTCTCCGACCGCGTGCCGGCCAACCCGGCTCTCGGGATATCCTGCGCGTCGTCCTTCACCGTCTTGGGCAGCTTGATCTTCTGCCACGGGTACGGATCAAAATATTGCTGCGGCGCCACCATCGGGTAATGCGGCCGAACCAAGCCCACCGCCAGGAAGAAAGGCTGATCCTTGTGCTTCTGCAACAGCTCAACGGCCTTCGTGGCCGACTTGTGATCCGGCTGATCCGAGCCGTCACCTTCGTACCGCACAGTCACAAACATCCGGTGCGGCATGCGTGTGGATTGCCGATTCTCCTCAGCGGTCGTGAATACATTCAGGTTCAGGCACGCATAAAGCCCCTGCGTGTGCGCCTCTTTACCGGGCGAATTGAAACGCTCCGTCCACGAGGATGCGATGTCCAGGCCGTCCGTGCCGGCAATGATATCGCCGGGGACGCGCATGTGATAAATCTTCCCCACCCGCGCGCTGTACCAGCCGTTCTCACGAAAGTGCTGACCGAGATTCACCTTGCCGGGGCCCAGGTATCGGCTGTGCATGAACGACGTTCGCGACGGCGCGCACATCAGCCCTTGGCAATACGCACGCTCAAACACCATTCCTGCCTGCGCCAGCTTGTCGATGTTCGGCGTCTTACACACCTGATCGCCGTAGCAACCGAGCACGCTCGCCTTAAGATCGTCACTGATGATAAAGAGCACATTCTTGATGGACGCCTCGGCCGAAAAATTCAGGGCCACCAAAAATAGAATCGCAAGAAATTGCCGTTTCATGGGAACACGATCCTACGGGGAATGAACTGGGTTGGACACAAAAAACCGGCCCCCGGATTATCTCCAAAGGCCGGCGACTAAAATGAAAGCTAGTTCTTCAGCGCCTTTTTGGTGTCCGACGTGGCGCTCCAAATCCGGTAGCGCACCTCGGCTCCCTTGGGCACATACACCACGATCGGGATGCGGCTGTTATAGCGAATCAACTGGCTCGGCCCTTGCACGAACTTGTGCACCGACGGCGTACCGGGTGGCACGCCGATGAGCGAGGAAGCCACCGGACCCAGTTTCGCCTGGTAATAGGTAAAACCCCAGCCTTTCAACGGCTTCGGCTCGAGCTTGCCGCTCAGAAACATCTGGTTCACGCCGTCTGTGTCCATCATTCTACCGACGATCAGCTCTACCTTGAACGCACCTTCCTGCCCGCGCGTTTTGTCCGGCAGCACGATCACAAACCTACTCATACCTCCAGCGGCCTTAGGGAATGCCTTAAGATATTTGTGGTTGGCCTTCGGTTGGCTGGCATCCTGTGCTGGAGCGCTCACGACCCACAACAGGGCCACTATGCAGAACGTTTTCACCATGCCGGTTAGACGGATTCCGCCGCGAAGACTCCCCTCTGAATTTGTCATAAGCATCATTCCGCAAAGTCAGGCGCACCGAATTGCTCACGAAGGCGGTGAAATTCCTTGGTCAATTCCCGACGGACTTTCAGGTATTCGCGCTCGGCGTGGACACTTTTCATTTCGTGAGGATCCGTTTTCAGATCGAACAAATTCCACTCCTTGCTGCGGGGAAAATACATCAGCTTATGCCGTGCTGTGCGCACGCCGAAATGCTGCGGCACGCGGTGCTCGCCGAATTCGTAGTAAGAATAATAGAGCGATTCACGCCAACCCTCAGCCTTGCCCTTGAAGAGCGACATCAGCGAACGGCCCTGCACCTCAGCAGGAACCTCAAGACCGGCGATCTCCAGAAAGGTTGGCGCGTAGTCGATGTTTTGGATCAATTGCTCCGGCTTGACGCCGGGCGCAATCACGCCAGGCCAGCGCGCGAGGAAGGGCATGCGAAAAGATTCCTCAAACATCCAACGCTTGTCGTACCAGCCATGTTCGCCAAGGAAGAATCCTTGGTCGGACGAATAAATGACAATCGTGTTTTTCGCCAAATCATTGTCGTCAAGATACTTGAGCATGCGCCCCACGCTCTCGTCCACGGCCTTCACTGTGCCGAGGTAGTTCCGCATGTATCGGCGATATTTCCATCGCACGAGTTCCTTGTGGCTCATTTTTCCGCCGGCAACTTCCTTGAGGAACACCTGATTGCGCGGTCCAAAGTGCGCATCCCACTTGGCTTTTTGCGCCGGCGTCATGCGGTTGTACTCCGGCGTGCCGTAGCGGTCGGGTTTGGGAAGCTTTACCTCGCCGCGCTCGTCCTTGCGCACCTTGGCGTCGTACGCCCAGTCGAAGTGCCGGTCGATCTCCATCTCATTACCGGCCAGCGTGGCGCTGCGGTTTTTATAATCATCAAACAAAGTCTCCGGTTCCGGAATCACCACGTCATCAAACGCCCCCAAGTGACGCAGCGCCGGCGCGAAGGTACGATGCGGCGCCTTGTGCTGGCACATCAGGAAAAACGGTTTTTCTTTATCTGAGCCCTGGCGTCCATCCAGCCAAGCTATGGCCTTGTCGGTGGTGAGGTCGGTGGCGTAACCCTCGAAACGTTTACCCTTTCCATCCTCCTGCTGGATGAAGACGGGGTTGTAGTAGCTGCCTTGACCGGGCAGAATTTCCCAGTGGTCGAAACCCTGCGGGGTGGAATTGAGGTGCCACTTACCAATCACCGCCGTGTGATAGCCGCCTTTCTGCAACGCCTTCGCCACCGTCCATTGATCGGGATTAAAACGGTTCCCGTTCCGCATGAACCCGTTCTTGTGACTGTGCTTGCCCGTGAGAATTGTCGCGCGCGACGGCCCGCAGATTGAGTTGGCGCAGAACGAATTCAGGAACACCGCCCCCTCTTTCGCCAGCCGGTCAATATGCGGAGTCGGCGCCACCTTCGCCAACGGACCGCCATAAGCCGAGATCGCCTTCACTGCGTGATCATCCGAAAACAGAAACAGAATGTTCGGCCGATCCTGAGCATATCCGCCCAACGCCCAACAGGCTGTCCACAAAATGAGCAGCCGACGCATTATCGAACCTCCTTTGCCATAAACTTCACCACCAGCAGGCTTTTGCCGTCGTGTTTTTTGGGACGGGAGACGAGGATGAAATCGTCGGTGATCAGTGGGCTGAGGGTGCCGCCCTTGATGATTTGCACGTCGCTCACGCGGTTGGGTAGGAAGGCAACGATGGGGCGGCCGCCGCGTTGGGAGCCGTTGTTGTTGACGGTCTCAAAGCTCTTCGTGCCCTGCTTCGGCGAGATGGTGAAAGTGTAAGTGTCCCCGCTACGGGTAAGTTTTTGGCCGTAGGCGAGTTTGCCTTCCGCCATCTTGGCGGACCATTTGGGGTCACCGTAAAAGGCGACCACATCGCGGTCGAACGCCAGCCCGCGCAGGTCGCCGCGCGGCGTGGCGGAATCGCGTAGGCGATGGATCAGCGCGTGGTGGTTGGCGAAGAACGCTTCGGTGAGCGTGTAGCGTCCGGGCTGTTCCACATAATAATCCAGCACGCCCCAGCCCTGATAGCCGAACCACGTGGGCTTGGTATAGCCGAGCATCTGCATCACGGCCACGTCATTCATCCACGCCAACGCCATCGCGTCCGGCCCGTTGATGTTGCCCATTAGACAATTGCCGATCGGCAGATATACCTTGGGGTTCGGCGACTTAATCTCGAACCGCTCGCGCCGCGTGTTCTCGCCAAACATTTGACCGCCTTTCGATTTCAAAAATCCATTGCGATAGCGAAAGCCTATCTGCCAACCCGCCTCGGTGGCGTGCCCGGAGGTGATGAACAAATCCGGCTGATACTCCGTGAGCACTTTGGTGAACGCCTCGGTCGTGTCGTCCGGACCGCGCAGCAGCTCCACCGTGCCACCGGGGCGCTTGCGCACGTGTTTGTTCTTTACCAGCTCATCGTACCACAACCCTTCCGTCACACACTCCAGCGCTATCTCCGTACCGGACGCCACCTTGCGCACCGTCAGCGGCTTGCTGTGCTTAGCAATTGCCAGCGCGTTGGCGGCATTATAGCCGGTGAGAATACCCCAAAACGTGTCCGTGTACGGATCGGCATCCAGTTTGCGCGTGAGCTGATGCACCTGTGCCACGTACACGCCCGTCGCCTCCTTCGGCGTCGCTACAAAACATGTATATCGCGGGAACGCCGCGCGCAATGAACCGAGCGCCGCGGCCACTTCTCCATCATGCTCAATTACTATGGCCTCATGCTTTTTTACCAAGACCGCCACCACCGATTGCCAGTCCTTATCCGCCCGCGTGGCCTTCGAGACTACCACCGCGTACTCGCCTGCCAACACCGGTGCCACCAGTACTAGGCACAGGGCATGAATCAATGTGCGCATCTGTCGTTTCATTTTTTGAAAATTGCCGTCACCGGATAATGGTCACTGATCGATTCCAGCACCTCCGGTGATCTCCTCACCTTGGCCGAAACACACCGATTCGCCAAGTCGGGAGTGGTAAGGATAAAATCAATCCGTTCCAGAAATCCGCGTTGCTCCTCTGGCTGCGCCACATGCCTAAGCACGCGTGTAGGAAACGAGCCCAACATTAAACTTTGAGCATATGTCGGCTTTCGATGCCGCATCTCAAACTGCTCCCGCACCACATCCCGCAAAGGCGCTTCGAAAATGCGGTCCATAATTGGAAACGTGTACTTTCCGCCGACGATAAATCGATCCACCTCCACCTTCTTTGCATCACGTGGCGACCGGCGATCCAAAAGCGGTTGCTGGTGATCCAGCCACACCTTGTCACTCGCTGCATGTGCGTTGAAATCGCCCATCAAGATCACCGACCTTCCTTCCTTATGCAGCCGCTGCACAAGATCGTGCAATTGATTCGCCTCGCCCATCTGCTGTCGTACGCCACCCGGCCACAGGTGACACACGATCACATCCAAACCCGCCGTGCGGCAATGCAGATACCCATGCCAAAATCCCTTCTGATGCCGGGCCACCACCTTAATCGGCGTGCGACTCGTCAACCCGATGTTGTAACCGCCCCCCTTCAACGTCGCCGCATAAGGATGCTTCCAGTCCACCGCAAACTTCTTCAGCTTCGCCTCGTTCCAACCCACCAATTCCTGCCAACCGGCAATGTCCGGCTGAATCGAATTCACCCACTTCACGCAATCAGCGTAACTCTGCCCGCCTCGATGGCTGTTAAACACATTGTAATTCAACACCGTCAACTGTTCTGAGCCCTCAAGGCCGAAGACTAAAATGGAAAGTAAAACCGTGGATTTCATGACATCAATCGAAGGATTCCGCCAACCACTGCCGAGTGAAAAGCTGCATGCGCGGAAGATGGAAGGGGACAGGGTTCTCGGCGACGTTGACGATGGAGTCGTCGGTCTCGCGGTTCGTGATGCCGCTATGCGGCTCATCAACACAGCAAAGCAGTGCATCCTCCAGCAACCGGTCGCGGCACACCGCGATCAATTCCTTCCGGCGCGCGTTATTCATGAACCCACTGAAAAAATCCCAAGGCTTCCAATTCAACACGCAAGCCGTTCAAGTCCTCGGACGAAGCCTGCGGCAAAGGCGGTCGGGCCGGTCCGCAATCCACGCCCACCCATGGCATTACCGCCTTGGCTGAATGCATGTAACCGCGCGCAGCAATCGTCTCAATCAATTGCAGGGACCGTGCCTGCCATTGCTGGGCCTCCTGTAAGTTACCGGCCATGTGTGCCGTCATCACCCGATGATAAATCGCCGCCGCAAAATTATAACTGCTGCCCACCGCACCTTGGCAGCCGAGCTGCAATCCATCCAGTAACTCCTCATCACATCCCCACAGCATGTCTGGCGCCGCTTCCATTGCCAAAATACGCCGCAATTGTTCGCGATCCGAGTTGGTGTATTTCACACCTACAAATCCCGGCAAAGTGTTGGGGGCTCGCAACACAAAATCTACCGTGTCAATCTTAACCCCCGTCATTCCCGGTATGTCATAAAAATAAAACGGCATACTCGACACCGGCTCCGTAATGCGCGCGAACCAGTCGACCAAATCCGCGGCATCCTTTGGCTTGAAAAAATTGGGGGCCATCGCACTGATCGCATCAGCTCCAGCTTCCTGCGCAGCCACCGCCAACGCCCGCGCGTCCGGGAGATTATTGTGGCCAATGTGAGCGATGAATTGCACCCCGTGTTCCCGCGCCGCCTCTCCCCAGACGGCAAACAGCTGGGCGCGTTCGGCGGTGGTCAGCGAATGGCATTCACCCGTGGTACCCGCCACAAACGCCCCGTTAACCCCACAAGCCGCCAAGTGAGCCGCCTGCTGCGGTACGCATTCAAGATTCAGTGAATGGTCCGCTCGAAACGGTGAATGTGGTGCAGCTATAAGACCGGTAAGTTTCATTTTTTAATCCAATATCCCTCAATTTCACGAATTGGAAGGTGATGTGAGCGTCTGTTCAAACCCGGCTGGTACTCCCTCACGCCACCATGGCCAGAAGAAGTAGGCCTAAAAAATTTATTCATGCATTGCTTCCTTGGGGGTCATGGTGTGAAGCGTGAGATTTTCCAAATCATTATCCGGCGCCGGCAAAAACACGCTGGCGATATAGCCCAACAATAAACAGGATGACACACCGATAAAGGAGTAAAGAAACCCATTGATATCCGTGCTACGCCAAACCCAAATCATCACGCCGACGCCACCAAGCAGCCCAAGAAATGCGCCGTGGGAATGGGCCCGGGTGGTGATGATTCCCAGTAGGAACAACCCGCCCAAAGCGCCCATAAACATGCCGATGACCTTGAAATACTCGCTCATCAACGAACGGATTTCCGGGCTGATAAAAATCAAACCAGTCAAGGTACCGAGTACACCCATCACCAACGTCAACCCTTTCGCCGCCTTAAGATAGCCGGCCTCACTGTCGCACCGGTTGAATGGGCGCAAAAAATCAGTCACCAAGGTTGTGGCTGTTGAGTTCATACTAGTGGACACCGTTGATTGGGCGGCGGCAAAAATACCGGCCACGATCAGGCCCGCAATCCCCACAGGCAATTCGGCCGCGATAAACATCGGAAAGATTTGGTCGTTCTGGATGGTCGGATTCAGTTGCGCGGGGTTGGAGTGGTAAAAAGCATATAAGCCGGTGCCGATGAAGAAAAAGATCAGTGAACCCAGCGCGGCCATGATGCCGTTGGCCCAGATGGAGCGCGCGGCGGCAGCGGTGTCCTTGGTAGTCATGTAACGCTGCACCACAGCCTGGTCGGAAGTGTAGCTGGAAAGATTTTGCCCGAGCCCGCCTAGGATTATCACCCACAAGGCGAGCGTAGTGAAGCTGTCCGGTCCAAAATCCAGATTCACCATCGTCATCTTGTCATTGGTTCTGGCCAGATCAAGCAGCCCGCCCAAGCCGCCATTTACGCCGCCCAACAGATACACCGCACAAATCACCGCCCCTCCCAACAGCACGATCGTTTGAATTGTATCAGTCCAAATCACCGCTTCAATTCCTCCGAGCGTGCAGTAGATGAGGCACAACACTCCCATGATCAGTACACTTTGCCATGGAGTGAGCGGCGTGATGGCGGAAAGCGCCAGTGCGGTGAGTGCCATCACGATACCCATGCGCGAAATGTGGAACAGCGTAAAAAGGCCGCTGCCAAAGAGTCGCACCGACCTGCTGAAGCGTTTGCCCAGATACTCGTATGCGCTGGTGGCATCAATACGGCGGAAGAACGGCATGGCACCGTAAATTGCCAACGGTGCCACAGCGGGGATCATCAACATGCCAATGTACAACAACCAATCGGTCGCATAAACCAATGCCGGCAGCGCCACGTACGTCAGTGAACTGAGCATGGTCGCATAGATCGAGCACGCCGCAGCCCACCACGGAATGTTTTGACCGCCGCGGAAATAGTCGTCCGTGCTTTTGTTTTTACGCATGAACCAGACGCCCACCGCCACCATAGTCAGAAGGTACAGTACCAACACAGTGAAGTTGATTGGGCCAAAATTTTTCTTCGGCTCCTGCAGCGTCAGCTGCCACACTTGGCGGGTGCGCACACGCGGCTTGATCTCGCCGCTGGCCACGATGATATCCTCACCCCACTTCACGGCCGGCGTGGTCACGTGATTGGCCACCAATGGCCCGGCATCGATCCACGTATCTGTGATGGTGTGGTATGCCCAAGCGCGTTTAGGGAAGCCTTCATGATTTTTTTCATATGTCCGATCATTCAGGATTTTTTTGATACCTTCGCCATCCGCATAGCCCACTACAAACAAATGCGATTGTCCGGCCGCCACTGCCGTACCGGCCATGATCGGCTTGGGCGAGGGCGTCCGTTTGCGCCATGCCTCCGCACGAGCACTCCGATGCCGTGCCGGACTAAACTCATACACGTCACTTAAGGGAACAATGCCCTCAATGCCTTCCACTTCGGCATCCTGTCGACGGCCGCCGAACAGGTACAAACACATCTCGCGACCATTGTGTTGGGCCACCATTTGGTTGAACGCACGCTCAGGCCCTGGCCAAGGCGGCAGCTTTTCCCACTGCCCCTCTTCGGCCGCCAAATCCAAGCGCCAAAAATGTTTCGTAGCTGAATCCAGCCCGGCCTCGGTCTGGCCGCCCGCCACATAAACCACATCGCCGATCAACGCCGCCGCTCCGCCGGTGAGTGCGTTTGGCAGAGCCGGCATTGGCGATTGTATAAGTGCTTCCTCTTTCGCATCCCATTCTAGGCGAAAGGCATCCCGAAAAACTTTCTCCCCGGTTTGACCACCCAAACAAACCACTCCATCGGCCGTGGAAACACACATCCCGTAGCCTACCGGTTGCTTTAGTTTGAAACCGGCTTTCCAAGCGTACCCTTCCCCCGTCCGCGTCAGCACCCAAGCATCGGCATGGTAAATCTTGGGCACTTCCCATAAATCTTCGCCTTCAGGCACCGGGAAATTAGCGCCCCCAGCCACGATAAGCGCATCCCGGTGCACGCCCACAAACGGCCCCGCCATTCCAATGGCGTCAGGTAAATCCGGCAATGCTTTAAATGATAGGCGCGACGGGGATTCGCCCCGAGCCATCACTGTTACACACAGAAGAATTAACGGCAGGCGCAGCCACATCCCAAGGGAGAAAACACATCCCTCAGATATCTGCAAGGCCAATGGATGCAATTGGCCGTGGTCCTCTAAGTAAGCACGTCTTTGACCACTTTGCCGAAGACGTCAGTGAGACGGAAGTGACGACCTTGGTGGCGATAGGTGAGGCGTTCGTGGTCGATGCCGAGTTGATGGAGGATGGTAGCCTGCAGGTCGTGGACGTGAACGGGGTTCTCGGCAACGTTGACGCTGTAGTCGTCGGTCTCTCCATAGGTGATTCCGCCACGCACTCCGCCACCGGCGAGCCAGTAGGTGAAGCAGTTGGGATGATGGTCGCGGCCATAGGTAGTCTTGGTGAGCTTGCCTTGGCAGTAAATGGTGCGGCCAAATTCTCCGCCCCAGACAACGAGAGTATCGTCGAGCATGCCGCGTTGCTTAAGATCGCGCAAGAGAGCGGCGGTGGGTTGATCGGTGTCGCCACATTGCACGCCGACCTGTTTAGGCGTGTTGCCGTGGGCGTCCCAGCCGCGGTGATAGAGCTGAATGAACCGCACCCCACGCTCGGCCAAACGCCGGGCCAGCAGACAGTTGTAGGCGTACCGGCCGGGAGTGGCAACGTCGGGGCCGTACATCTCGCGGATGTGTTGCGGCTCGCTTTTCACATCGATCAAGTCCGGCACACTCATCTGCATGCGGAAAGCGAGTTCGTACTGCGCAATGCGGGTGGCGATGGCCGGATCACTGAAGCGACCGGCTTGTTCGCGGTTAAGCTGGTTCAACGCATCGAGCATGCGACGACGCTGGGTGCGCGTGACGCCGGCGGGGTTGTACAGGTCCAGAATCGGATCGCCCTGCCCGCGAAATTTCACGCCCTGAAAACGGCCCGGCAAAAAGCCCGCGCTCCACAGGCGATCGTACAATGGCTGGCCGGCCTTGGCGCGGCCGTTGGAGGTCATGGCCACGAACGCCGGCAGGTTGGCGTTTTCGCTGCCAAGCCCGTAGCTCACCCATGCGCCCAAGCTCGGGCGGCCAGGGATGACGGAGCCGGTCTGGAACAAAGTCGCGGCGGGATCATGATTGATGGCCTCAGTGTGCATGCTCTTGATCACGCACAGATCATCAACGAGCTTGGCCACGTGTTGTTGCGGCTCACTCACCCACGTGCCGGATTGGCCATGCCGCGCAAAGTTCAAGGTGCTCGGCGCGCAGGGAAACGATTTCTGCCCGGCCGTCATCGTGGTTTTCCGTTCGGCAGGGTAAATGGACTCGGGCACTTCCTCGCCATGCCGCGCGGCAAGGTGCGGCTTGTAATCGAACAGATCCATCTGGGCCGGGCCACCAGACTGAAAGAGATAGATCACACGCTTCACCTTGGGCGCAAAATGCGGAAGGCCCTGTAGTCCACCGATGCGATTGCGGTGTTCGGTGGTCACGTTGCGCGCGTTGAGCAGCGACCCCAGCGCCATCGCACCCAGCCCCAGCGTGCCGCGTTCCAGAAAGGTACGGCGGCTTTGTTGCGTCAGGATTTCGTTCAGCGGGTCCATGATCAGTTCTGCGTAATAGCTTCGTCGAGATTGAGGATGGTGTTCGCCACGAGGGCATAGGCAGCGAGATTAGTGGGAGAGAGTTGGGCGTCGGCGGGTTTTTCGCCAACCTTCAACAGCTTGGCCGCCCCGTCCGGTTGCGCGACAAAATCTTTTTCGTAAAACGCCAGATCCGCCTCGAGTAATTTCAACTCGCCCGCGGTCGGTGGCCGACTGACCACAGTGCGGAACGCCCAAGCGATACGCTCGCGCGGCGCGGCATCCTGTCGCAGCATTCGCTCCGCCAAGAACCGCGCGGCTTCCACAAAGGTTTTGTTATTCATCAAAGTCAACGCCTGCAACGGTGTAGTCGTGAGGTCCGTGCGCACGGTGCATACCTCGCGCGCGGCGGCGTTAAAGGTCATCATCGTGGGCGGCGGCACAGTGCGGCGCCAGTAGGTGTACATACCGCGTCGGTACAGCTTGTCACCCTTGTCCTGTTTGTAGCTGGCGTTGGAGATGCTACGCCAAATGCCCGGAGGCATGTATGGCTTCACCGAGGGTCCGCCGATTTGGCCGTTCATTAAACCGCTGGTGAAGAGCGCAGCATCCCGAATGGCATACGGCGTGAGACGCTTGCGCGGACCGCGGGCGAGCAGACGGTTTTCCGGGTCGCGCTCATCCGGGACGGCACTGGCCTGTCGGTAGGTGGCGCTGGTGACGATGAGTTTGTGCATCGCTTTCTGGTTCCATTCGCGCCGGATGAATTCGGTGGCCAACCAATCGAGTAAGGCAGGATGACTCGGGTGCTCACCTTGCACACCGAAATTTTCACTGGTCTTCACTAAACCGAGACCAAAGTAATGCTGCCACATGCGGTTGACGGTAACGCGCGCGGTTAGGGGGTGCGCCGGATCCATCAACCACTGAGCCAGGCCAAGGCGCGTTCGTGGCCACTTGGCGTCCCATGCGCCGAGCACGGACGGCGTAGCGGGTTGGAGTTTCTCGGTTTTGTCCGGTTGATCGTACATGCCGCGGTTCAACAGATACGTCGGGCGCGGCTGGGCCAGTTCGTGCAGGACCATCACCGTATCTGGCGCGCCGGGTTGCGGCCGCGGCACAGAGGTTTGCACCACCTTGATTTTAACCGGATCGGGGGTGACAAATTCCGACTCCGATTCCGTCAAGTCCGGCCAGCTCTTGGGAACCTTGATGAACGGAGGACTGTTGCCGTTATTCGGTCCAAGCCCGGCCTCGTCGATGTTATTAAAAAAAGCGAACAGCCGGTAAAAATCCTTCTGCGCAATTGGATCGTATTTATGATCGTGGCAGCGCGAGCACGTCAACGTGAGGCCGAGAAACATCGTACCCATCGTCTCCACGCGATCGGCCACGTATTCCACAATCCATTCGTCTGGAATCGAACCACCCTCAGAGTTGATGCGGTGGTTACGGTTAAAGCCCGTAGCCACTTGCGTGAAAAAATTGCGGTCCGGCAACAGGTCGCCCGCCATCTGTTCGGTCACAAACCGATCAAACGGCACATTGTCATTGAGCGCCTTGATCAGCCAATCGCGCCACACCCACATGTAGCGCAAGCGATCGTTTTGGTAGCCGTCCGTATCGGCATACCGCGAAGCCTCCATCCAGCCCAGTGCCATGTGCTCGCCATAGCGTGGCGAAGCCAGCAACCGGTCTACCGCTTTTTCATACGCATCCGTTGAAGTGTCTTTCAAGAACGCGTCCAAATCCGCAATCGTCGGCGGCAATCCAGTTAGGTCGAAGCTCACGCGGCGCAACAGGGTCGCCTTGTCTGCGGACGGTGATGGCTGTCGTTGGGTGGCCTCCAGACGCGCCAGCACAAAGGCATCAATCGGGTTGTGACCCCACGCGGTGTTTTTCACCTTCGGCAACGCCGGACGTTTGGGAGATACAAACGCCCAGTGCCGGTCGTCCTCCGGCCAATCGGCGCCGGTCTTCAGCCATTGCAATAGCTTGGCGCGATTAGCCGGGCGCAACACACGGTTGAAATCCGGCGGCGGCATTTGCAAATCTGGGTCAGTGCTCGTCAGGCGCTTGTGCATTTCGCCATCATCGAACACACCTGATTCCAGCGCGGCCGACCGGTCATCCAGCCGTAGCTTCGCCTTGCGCGCCTTGGCATCAGGGCCGTGGCAGTCGTAACAGGCATCCGAAAGGATTGGCCGAATATCTCGGCCGTAATCCAAAGGCGCCGCAGCCAGGCAGCTAAATCTGGCCAGCAAAAAAATACCAATATAGGGCCAGTGTTTCATCGAAAAAAACAAGCAACTCAGCCTCAAATCTCTTTAATTATAACGAAGGCGGTCAAAAGATTACATTTCATTATACGGGATTTTTTCGGGGAGAAGTTTGGGGATTTCACTTCGGCACGATTGCCTTAGCGGCACGGTCGTCCACCCGGAAGTAACCCAGCGGACGGGCGGCCTGAGTGCAATCAGCGATTTGCCATACGGCGCCGGGGCGGGTGCGTTGGCTCTTGGTTTTGCCGGGCTCGATGGTGGCATAGTGGCGGCGGTCACCATTGGGGGGCATCCAGAACAATTGCACCGGTTGCGGGCGACGATTGACAAAGATAACGTCGAAGCTGCCGCCGACGGGCTTGGAGGCGGGCGACGCGGCGGCGGCCTTGAGGGGTACCCATTTCAGGGACGGCATGGCGTCCAACGAAGGTTGCGCAGCGGGGGCGAATTCCTTCGGAGCCAGATCGCGAAGGCGGCGCAGGGTGGCGGCGTGTTGTTCGTCTTGGGCGAGGTTGCGCCATTCGTGGGGGTCGGTGCGGATGTCGTAGAGTTCCTCATCGCCGCCGGCGTAGCGGATGTAGCGGAAACGTTCAGCACTGAGGCCGAAGCTGCCGGGTTGGGCTAGGTGCGTGAGGGCAACGTGCGGCCAATCGGCGTTAGGGGCTTTCAGGAGCGGCAATAGGCTCGGACCGTGATGGTGCTGGTGTGGCGGCAGGCCGGCGAGCTCGGTGAGCGTGGGCGGCAGGCTGAGTAGGCTGACGGGTTTGTCGCTGACGCCGGACCGGGTGCCGGCCGGCAAGCCAGGGGCACCCTTGGGCACACGCAGGATGAGCGGCACGCGGGTGCATACGCGCCAAGCGGTGAATTTTTGCCAGTGCTGTTTTTCGCCGAGATGCCAGCCGTGGTCGGACCAGAGCGCAACGATAGTGTTATCGGCGTTGGGCCCCTTCTCCAAGGCATCAAGCACGTGGCCGAGCATGGTGTCGGCAAAGTAAATGGAGGCGAGGTAGCCTTGCACGGCAGGTTTCCATTGCTCGTGCTTACGGATGTGAGCAAAGTAACGGTTAGGACCGCGGCGTTTTCCTTCGGGCGGCAGGTCGTCGAGATCGTCGGCCTTGTAACCGGGCGGCAGTTGGATGGAGTCCAGCGGAAAAGGCTCGAAATATTTCTTGGGTACAAACCACGGCTCGTGCGGGCGGTAGATACCGCAGGCAAGAAAGAAGGGGCGGGTGTGTTTTTTGGTGAGCTGTTGGCCAACCCATTGGGCAACGAGATGGTCGCCGCCATATTCTTCGTCGGTGGCGTCCAGCGCCGCCCAGTCAGTTTCGACGTATTGCCACGGTTCGCGCGGGATGCTCACGGGCCGTTGCTTGGGATAGAGCGTACGTGGGAAGGGATTTTCGGTTTCCTTTTTCGGGAAATACTCGTCCCACGATTGGGCGTCGATGAAGTAGTGCAGCATCTTGCCGGAGCCCCCGGCCCAGTACCCGGCGCGGGAGAAGGTCATGGGCAACAACTCGGCCTTGGGGAGAATTTCGCGCATGCTTTGGTTGTTGGCGTACAAACCGGAGCGGTGCGGGGAAAGACCGGTAAAAATGGCCGTGCGCGAGGGGTTGCAGGCGGGAGCCGGACAATGGGCGTTGGTGAAGAGCACGCCCGAGGCGGCCAGCCGATCGAGGTTGGGCGTACGAGCCTGCAGATGGCCGCCGAGGCAACCGATCCAGTCGTTCAAATCATCGATGGCGATGAAGAGGACGTTGGGCTTGGCGATCGCCGCAGCCTTTGCGTCGGAGATACTCAGGATGCAAAACAATAAGCAGATCAACCACATTTGAATTAATTCCTCAATTCAGGGAACGCTGAAAGAACACGATTATGAAACGTCGCCGGCCAGCCTTCGTTGGACTGCTTTGGGCCGGAGTTGGTGCGGCCGTTGCGGATTGCGGCGGCGAGTTGGGCGACGAGTTCCTGAACGCGCTGGGGTTCCTTGGCGCTCAGGTTGGTTTGTTCGCCGGGATCGTCAGCCAGATTGAAGAGCTGCACAGGTGGCAGTTCATTGTTCTTCAACGCCTGCGCGGGGCGCGGCGCACTCCAACCGCCGGAGCCGGGGCAAAGGATGAGTTTCCACGGGCCGCGCCGGATAGCGAAGGAGCCGTTGATGGAATGATGGATGGTGAACGGCCGTAGCGGTTTACGATGGGCCACGCCCTGCAGTGCGGGCAGGATGGTAAAGGAATCCTCAGCGGCGTGGGCGGGGATGGCTTGGTGTTGGCCGAGGATGTCAGCGAGGGTGGCGTAGAGGTCGGTGGTGCAGATGGTTTCACCGGAGGTACTGCCAGCTTTCACCTTACCGGGCCAACGGACGAGGAACGGCACGCGATGACCGCCTTCGTAGATGTCAGCCTTGTGCCCGCGCCAGTCGGCGTTGGGCTTATGGCCCTTGGCGATGAGATCGGGGATTTTTGCCTGCGGCGAACAACCGTTGTCAGCCGTGAAAATTACGATCGTGTTGTTGGCGAGTTTTTGTTGATCCAGCTCAGCCAACACTTCCCCGACGACCCAGTCGGTTTCCATCAGAAAATCGCCGTAGGTGCCGAGACCGGATTTGCCCTGCCATTTTTTGGACGGCACAATGGGCGTGTGCGGGCTAGTGAGCGGCACGTAAAGAAAGAAGGGCTTGTTGCTTTCCGCTCTCGAAGCAATGTACGCGCGGCTTTCGCGAGCGAAATCGATGAGACAATTGATAGCCTCGAAATCTTCCGCCGCTGGGCCGGGCCGATGGAAGGCCTTGGTGGTGTTGGCCCAGGCGGTGGGCTTGTCGTTTTTCAGGTACAGGTACGGAAACATATCAAGCGACGCGGGGATAATGTAGGATTCATCAAAGCCGATCGCCAACGGGCCGCCGGTCACCTTCTGATCATAATCTATTTGCCAACCATCCCCGCGTGTGGCGCCGGTTTTGGAGGTACGTTTTTCACCGTTGGGCAACATCTCCCAACCAAGCCCAAGATGCCATTTGCCAACCACGGCGGTGTGATATCCCTGTTGCCGTAGAAAGCCGGGCGCTGTCAGGCGTTGCTTTTCAATGAGCGGCTCGGACAAGCCCCAAAGCACACTCTTCTTCAGCGTACTGCGCCAGTTGTAACGGCCCGTAAGAATACCGTAGCGCGTGGGAGTGCAAACCGATGAGGTGGTGTGCGCATCCGTAAACCGCATGCCTTCTCGCGCCAACCGGTCACAATGCGGAGTGGCAGCCTTGCCTCCGGCATGAGACAGATCACCATAACCGAGATCGTCTGCCAGGATATAAATAACGTTGGGTCTGTCCTTCGCTGAAACGGTGAACACGGTGACACAAAGCAGGACAAAAAAATGAAAAGGCATGCCCTTGGACTAGCATGCCGAGATATGAATAACAAGAAGCTAGGGGTGCATCGGCGGACGCTTCCAGTCGGCCGGCTCGTATCCTTCTGGCTTGGCTGGCTTTAGTACGGTTACCAATTCAGCTTCAGGATTAAAAAGTGGCTCATTATCCGTGCGGAACGGAGATGCGGGGAAGCCTTCACGATTATAAAGCAGATTTCGTCGTGAGGGGTTCATTGCCCAAGCGTATCGGATAGCTACAGGCTTCGTGACTTCTGTTGAATGAACTATAATATTGTCTCCCTTGATTTCAGCTTTTGCCCAATGCCACTTACCGTCATTACCCAAAATTGCAAAGGCATCGAGTGCTCCCGCCCGTGCGGACACCAACCCCGAACCAACAGAGTCAAACTCAAGAGTCACCTTGTTTCCATTGATTGTCTGTCGTTTCAGAACAGGACCAGATGCTGGGATGTTCCGTCCATAGGTTTGCTGAAGGGCGAGATAGGCATGACGCTGGCCGATGGGTTTTTTGTTCTTTGGATGTAAGGCAATAGTATCCCCAGTATCAATAGTCACTGCCATAGCCGTATTAGGAACCGTTCGATTTACAAGTCGCATGGATTCACGGTTTGCAGCCCAAGTGGCCTCCAATCCCTCAACTGGCTTAGTTTGGGGCGGATTCCAGCTTGGTAATTGGGTGAACTGGAAGGGGAAGTCTTTGGAGACATTGCCATCGGACATCTTATGCCAGGAATTGCGGTAGTAGCCAATGAGTTTGATCAACTGACTCTGATAATGAACCGCCTGAGGCACGTCCTTTGAGTTGCGTTCACCTTGATACCAAATGATGCCCCGGAGTCCGTAGGGCCGAATCGGGTGAATCATGGCATTAAAAATATTGGCAGGATGTTGATGGCCTAGTGTGCCCGGACGCGTGATGGTGGGTG
>CAJWMQ010000047.1 GCA_913042895.1 uncultured Verrucomicrobiales bacterium
AAAGCCGCCCTTGAGATAAACCGGAGTTTACCGCAGGGCGGCTACCAATCCTTTTTCGCCTGCAGGCCTGACGGGCCACAAGGTCGAAAGGTCAATGCCCTTGGTCGGGCACCTGCCAGTAACCTCAGTCTGACGTAACCTAGAGGCCTGTCATCCTGATTCCGGATTGGACTCCCCCGAAAGGTTGTCTGCACCGAGTGGCCAGCTGGCTGACCGAGCTGCTCCGGAGAGCCGCCCAACAGGATAAAAATAGCACAAACTCGCTCGATCCAAAGCAACAGTTATTATTTCGTATTCCCCAAAAACTCACCGACTGTTCACCGGTTGTTCGCAAGTCACATGCCTCCACTGAAAATGGGATGGCGGCAACCGGTTTTGTCTTTGCCGCCTATACATTTGTACCAATAATCAGGCATGCGTTTCCTGCTATTGTTTCTTACTCTTACACTCAACGCTTCTGAACACCCTCCCAACATTGTTTTACTACTGGCCGATGACCTCGGGTACGGTGAGCTGGGTTGTCAGGGGAACGCCGAGATCCCCACGCCGCACATTGATTCGATTGCCAAGAACGGCGTGCGCTTTACGCAGGGTTACGTGACGGCGGCCTATTGCAGCGCCTCGCGGGCGGGCTTGTTAACCGGGCGATACCAGACGCGATTTGGGTACGAGTTCAACCCCATCGGCTCGCACAACGAAGATCCCATGGCCGGGCTGCCGCGCAGCGAACGTACTTTGGCGCGACATTTGCATGATGTCGGCTACACCACCGGGTTGGTTGGCAAATGGCATTTGGGCGGTCACGCCAAGTTTCATCCGATTCGGCACGGGTTCGATGAGTTTTTCGGATTCACACACGAGGGCCATTATTTTCTGCCGTCGCCGTACCAGGGCATGACCACCTGGCTCCGCCGCAAGGCACTGCCCGGCAACGCGCGCGGCCGCTTCACCAGTGCCGATGGCAAGCTGATCTACTCCAGCCACATGGGTCACGATGAACCGGCGTATGATGCCAACAATCCCATCCTGCGCGGCGGTCAACCGGTTGAGGAAAAGGCGCATCTGACTGACGCCTTCACCCGCGAGGCCCGCGACTTCATTGGGCGCCATCACGACAAACCGTTTTTCCTCTTCCTCGCCTACAACGCCGTGCACAGCCCGTTGCAGGGTGCCGATGCCTACATGAAAAAGTTCGCGCACATCGAGGATATCCAACGCCGTATCTTCGCCGCCATGCTGGCGCACCTAGATGACAGCGTGGGCGCCGTGCTGGCCGAGTTGCACAAACGTGGGCTGGAAAAAAACACGCTGGTCATTTTCCTGAGCGACAACGGCGGCCCCACGCGTGAGCTGACCTCCAGCAACGCCCCCCTGCGCGACGGCAAAGGCAGCGTGTACGAAGGCGGTTTGCGCGTGCCGTTCATGATGCAATGGCCCGGCACATTGCCCGCCGGCCAAGTGTACCGCCAACCGATCATTTCGCTGGATCTCTTTGCCACCGCGGCCGCCATGGCCAGGGCCCCGTCCAAAAAACGAATCGACGGCGTGAACCTCATCCCTTTCCTCACCGGCCAACAAAAAGGCGTCCCGCACGACGCCCTTTACTGGCGTCTCAACACCAAGACCGCTTTGCGTCAGGGCGAATGGAAACTCCTGCGCAACCCGCGCCGCGGCCAACCCGCCGAGTGGGAACTTTACCATCTTGCCGAGGATATCGCCGAAGCCAAGAACCTCGCCACCGCACATCCCGAAAAACTTCAGCAACTCCTCGCCACCTGGAAAAAGCTCGACGCCCAAATGATTGAGCCCCTCTGGAAACCCACCGGCTATCGGTAAGTGCACCTCGTGGCAATTCGCATCACAATGCTCGAGTGAATATCATTTGTTTTCATTTATTTAAAAAAACGATAAAAATTTAACACCAACGCCAAACAAAAACAGAATGTTATGAAACGGACTATTCACATTACTGCATTTACCGCGGCCCTGGTGTTGGGTTGTGGTAGCGAATCCAATGAAGCCTCCTCGCCTAGTGACAACCCACCGGCCGGTGGCAATCAACAGGGCGATTCCACACAAACCCCTCAAGCATCTAGCGATGCCCTGCATAAAGCGGCCGAGCGAGGTGACTTGGATGAAATTAAAAAACTTCTGGCCGCCCATGCGGATATCAATTCCCAAGATGGAAAAGATGGTGAAACGCCGCTCCTCCGCGCCATCACACGTAGCCAAACCGAGGCCGCCAAGCTGTTAATCGAAAGCGGCGCGGATGTGAACCTTGGCCGCAAGCGTGATGGCAAAACCCCGCTCAAGATGGCCGAAAGCCGCGAGCGCACAGAAATCGTGGCCCTGCTTAAAGCCAAGGGCGCCAAGTAAGCTGTTCATTTGTTTCTAGTCACGCAGAGTCGCGGAGTAATTCGCCTCTGCGGCTCAGCGCTTTTGGGTGAGATTCAATTTTCCCTGTGCTCCCAGTGCCTCTGTGGTTAGGTTGCTCACGCGCACATGAGCCTTCCCAAAATAGCCGTGACGATGGGTGACCCTGCCGGGGTGGGGCCGGAGGTGTGTTTGCGTTTGTTGCAGAACGACGCGATGGCCAAGCGGTGTGTACCGGTTATCTTTGGCGATCGGACAGTGCTCGAGCAGTCGGCGGAACAATGTGGGTTGGCCAAACCAACGAAATACATCGAAGGCTTGGCGGAGGCCGAAGGACCTTGTGTGTTGGATCTGGGCGCCATCACCACGAATGATTTTGCGACCGGCACGGTGAATGCCGCCACCGGGCGGGCGGGCTACACTTATGTGGAGGATGCCATCAATGCCGCGCTCAGCGGACAGGTTGCCGCGGTCACCACCGCGCCGCTCAACAAGGAAGCCCTGCGCGCGGCGGGCATTCCGTTCCCGGGGCACACGGAGATTTTTGCCGAACTCACCCACGCCCAACGGGCGTGCATGCTGCAGTATTCCAGCGAGGTGCGTTGTGTGTTTGTCACCACTCACGTGCCCTACGCGGAGGTGCCGCAATTGCTCACAAAGGAACGCATTCTCGACACGCTCGAACTCGGCGCGCAGGCGATGCGGCGCATTGGCTGCATCGATGGCAACGAGCCGAAGATCGGCGTGCTGGGGCTCAACCCGCATGCCGGCGAGCACGGGTTGTTTGGCAACGAGGAGGAAACGATCATTAGCCCGGCCATCGAACTGGCGCGCGAGCGCGGCTTCGATGTCGAAGGGCCCATCCCGCCCGACACCGCATTCCTCCCCGCAAAACGCCGCACCACCGATGTGTTTGTGTGCCTGTACCACGATCAGGGCCACATCCCGCTAAAGGCGCTGTGCTTTGATGAAGCGGTCAACACCACGCTAGGCCTGCCTATCATTCGCACATCCGTCGACCACGGCACCGCCCTTGACATCGCCGGAAAAGGAGAGGCGAACCCCAGTAGCCTGTTTGAGGCCGTCAAACTCGCTCAAAGATTATTGAGCGATTGATTTTGAAATATTGTTAAATGTGAGATAATACCCAGATTGTAACATTAATTCAGTAGCCATCGTACATGTATACAATGAAAACCAACCTGTTGATCGTGCTGTTCACGGCCGTAATCTCCGGAAATCAAATTTTTGCGGTTGAAATGAACTGGACCCAATGGCGGGGCCCGAATCGGGATGGAGTGGTAACCGGCAAAATCTGGCCAAACGATCTGAAGGCCACGCACCTCGCATCAAAGTGGCGAGTTGAACTCGGTTCCAGCTATTCGGGGCCCATCATGGACGGTAACACTGTTTATGTAACTGAATCCTCCGGAGAGAACGAAGTCGTTCGAGCTCTGGACCGCACTAACGGTAAAGAGAGATGGCGCCACACCTGGGTCGGTAAAATGAGCGTACCTTTTTTTGCCGCAAAAAATGGAAGCTGGATTCGCAGCACGCCAGCCCTGGCCAACGGCAAATTATTTGTGGCCGGCATGAAAGACCACCTGCTTTGTATCGATATCAAAACCGGTAAGAGACTATGGGAAATCAATTTTCCAAAAGAGCACAAGACCCCCATCCCTTCATTTGGTTGTGTGTGCTCGCCGATGGTAGATGACAAATACGTCTACATGCAGGCAGGTGCTGCCTTCTGTAAAATCGAGCAGAAAACAGGCAAAATGGTTTGGCAATCCATGAAGGACAAAGGAGGTATGTATGGTAGCGCATTCGCCTCACCTGTTTTCGCTACATTGAGGGACAAAGAACAAATCCTAGTTCAATCCAGAACAGAATTAGCCGGCGTGGATATTGATTCAGGCGGAATTTTGTGGCGGCAGCCCGTCAAAGCTTTCCGAGGAATGAATATTTTGACCCCGCTCCCGTACAAGAACGGAATTTACACCAGCGCCTATGGCGGACGGTCCCATTTCTTCGAAATTAAACGTGATCAACAGTCATGGAAGGCCACCGAGCAATGGGAAAATAAAGGGCAGGCTTACATGTGCAGTCCCATCCTCTTTGAAGACCACGTTTACCTGCATCTGCGCAACCAACGTTTCGCCTGTTATAATCTAAAAACCGGCGAGGAGGCCTGGGTCAGTGATGAAAGATTCGGCAAGTACATGAGTCTAGTTCGACAGGGGAATAAAATTTTGGGATTAGACCAAAATGGGATGCTCTATCTGATCAATGCGACACCAGAAAAATTGGTAATCATGGATTCCAAGAAAATCTCAAACCAAGAAACCTGGGCACACCTCGCTGTTTCAGGAGGCCAAGTCGCCATTAGGGAATTGAAAGCAATTGCACTCTATGATTGGAAGGCGAGTGTCATAGTACCTTGATGGAACTTGACCTAAGTTAAAGGTTTCACGACCGTCGTACTTTGCTTATCAGGAAGTTGGAAAGATCATCGCCAGTGCGGTTATGAAATTGAATATCAAGTCAGCCGCACACACTTTCGACACGGACTTCCAGCCGAAAGATACCCCCAACCCAGACAAAGAACTGGATGGTTCTCGCTGCTTTTCGCTAATCTTTTTGCATGCAGGCTGTTTGGGCGTGATCTGGGTTGGTTGGAGCTGGTTTGCAATATGGGTGGCGGTGTTTTTATATTTTACAAGGATGTTCGCCATAACGGCTTTTCTTCACCGGTACTTTTCTCATCGATCGTTTAAGACAAGTCGTCCAATGCAATTTTTGTTTGCCGTCGCTGCGGGTACGGCAGCTCAAAGGGGTGCACTGTGGTGGGCCGCCCATCACAGAAAACACCACAAGGAATCTGATAACGAAACTGATGTACACTCGCCACATACCCACAGTTTCCTGTGGGCCCACATGGGGTGGATTACTAGCCCCCGAAATTTTGCCACCGACTATAAAGTGATTAAGGACTTTGCGAAATTTCCGGAACTAGTTTACCTGAATCGCTTCAATAAAGTCGTCCCCTTATTATTGGGCGTGAGCCTTTATTTTTTGGGAGACTGGACGGCCAGCCGATGGCCTAGTTTGGAAACTAGCGGCTGGCAAATTGTGGTTTGGGGATTCTTCATCAGCACCACAATACTTTTTCATGGCACACAAACTATAAATTCTCTGGCTCACATATACGGCCGGCGACGGTTTGATACAACTGATCATAGTAAAAACAACTTCTGGCTCTCGCTAATTACTTTGGGTGAAGGTTGGCACAATAACCACCACTACTACATGCACTCCACCCGCCAAGGATTTTACTGGTGGGAAATTGATCCAACCTATTATGGGCTAAAAATCATGGCTTGGCTTGGCCTTGTAAGCGATCTCAAACCTGTACCGGAGCGGATACTCGAAGAAGGTAGAATACGGGATTTGGAAAAATGAAACCAAAACTCGCAATTATCGGCACCGGTATTTCCGGGATGGCTTGTGGACATTTCCTTCAAAAAGAATATGACGTCTACCTGTACGAACAGAACAAGCATATTGGCGGTCACTCCTTAACGGCCGAAGCCGAGGAATCTGGGAAGCAAATCCCAATCGATATGGGCTTTATGGTCTTTAACAAAAAGACTTATCCCAACCTGACTCGGCTGTTTGATGAACTAAAAGTTCCCTACAAAAGATCCAACATGTCCTTCAGTGTGCAACACCTGCCCAAGGGATTGGAATATTGTGGGTCCGGCCTAAATCATCTGTTTGGGCAGCGCAAAAATATTTTTAGTTTACGCCATTGGCGGATGCTTTTTCAAATCAACCGGTTCAATAAAGAGGCAGTAGAAGCACTGGAATCAGGCCAATACGATTCACACAGTTTGGAGGAATACGTGGAATCGCGGGGATATGGAGAAGATTTTTTCCAGCTATACATTATCCCCATGAGTTCAGCCATTTGGTCCACCCCGCCGGGACTAATGCTAAAATTTCCCGCCACAACACTACTGCGCTTCTTCCACAATCACGGATTCTTAGGTCTTAAAACCCAACACCAATGGCTAACTCCGGACGGGGGATCTCGGGAGTACGTCAAGCGATTGACCGAAACTTTCAAGGACCGAATCCGCACCCAAAGCACGGTTCAAAAAGTACAGCGAAAGGAAAATCAAGTGGTTGTCTGCACCCAAGACGGGCAATCAGATGAATACGACAAAGTGATTTTGGCGAGTCATGCTGATCAATCGTTAGAAATGCTCAATAACCCTGAAGACGAGGAAAAGGCCGTTTTGTCGAATTTCAAATATCAGCACAATGTCGGTACATTACATACGGACGCCTCATCGATGCCCAAGAATAGACTTTGCTGGGCATCGTGGAATTATCGCATCAAGCAGGATGAAGAAGGTCAACTTACTCCACGCACACTTTACTGGATGAATAATCTTCAGAACGTCTCTGATAAAGTTAACTACTTTGTAAGTATTAACGGAGAGGACGAAGTAAAGCCTGACTCGATTATCAAACAGGTGCCATTCGAACACCCTCTCTTCGATAAAGCTGCGGTGGATGCTCAACCGAAGCTCCACGAACTCAACCGGAGATCAGAAACCCAAAAAATCTATTTCTGTGGAAGTTACTTTAAATATGGTTTTCATGAAGATGCCCTAAATTCAGCTATCACACTTTGCGAGACAATCCTGAAACGACCGTTGTGGAACTAGCATCGTGTATATATGAGTGTCAGGTGATGCACCACCGCAAGCATCCGAAGAATCATCGCTTTGTTTATCAGCTGTTTCTTCTCGGGATTGAGCTGAATGACGTACAAAAAGTAACCAACGATTTAGTGCCATTGAGTTATAATCGGTTCAACTTATTCTCGTTCTACGATCGAGATCACATGCAACCTGATGATCGCACTGCCCGAAAAAAAGTTCTCTCCTATTGTGAAGATCATGGGGTCAATTGCCCGGAAGACGCCCGCGTATTCCTGATCACTATGCCGAGAGTAGCGGGATATATTTTTAATCCCGTCTCTTTTTATTTTATATCGAATAGCCAATCCGAGCCGATCTGTGCTGTAGCTGAAGTTAGCAATACTTTCCGGGAGATGAAACCTTACATCTTGGCTGAGCACACTAATGGCCGTTTTCGTTTGCGAGTTCCCAAACACTTTTATGTCTCCCCATTTTCCAGTCTGGAACTGGAGTTCGAATTTGACCTTGGCATTCCAGGCAGCAAGCTGGACATCCGAATTGACGAATACGATGGTGATGATCAAGTTTTGGCGAGCTCATTAACCGGCGAATCACAACCTCTTACTACGAAAAAACTCCTTTGGTTTGCCATTAAATACCCTCTCCTAACCATAAAAGTAATGACCCTAATCCATTGGCACGCACTAAAGTTAAAACTGAAGGGCCTTGAACACCATCGGAAAGCCGAACATCCAAATCTGCAAAATGGCCTAGTTCGGGGAGAGAAACGATGAAGCAGAGAATCTATTCATGACAAGCATATCCAATAGCACCCACCAACCCACGTTTTGGCAGAAGCACTGCCGTAAACTCATCGACCGTTATTTTAAGGAAATGAGTAAAGGGCGATTGATCATGTACTGGCCGAATGGCGATCAGGTCCAGTATGGGCGGGATGAAAATTATGATCCCGCGATTATCCGAATTCAGTCGGAGGAGTTTTTCGTAAAATGCGTCCTTTATGGCGATATAGGGTTGGGCGAATCCTACGTCGATGGCGATTGGGAAACAGAGGACATCTCAGCAGTCGTTGCTTGGTTTATCTTAAATATACGTAAATCGCCTTCAATGTCGGGATTAGCGGCCCGATCCTTCTTAATTAACTGCCTTGGATATTTAAATCGATTCGGTCATCGCCGCCGCGCCAACACACTGGAAAATAGCAAAAAAAATATCCACGAACATTACGACTTGGGAAACAAGTTTTATGAGTTATTTTTGGATGAAACGATGACATATTCCTGTGCTTATTTTCAGGGAAAAGACGAAAGCCTGGAGGAAGCACAAACTGCAAAATACGACAGGTTGTGTAAAAAACTGAAACTAGGAGAAAATGACCATGTTTTGGAAATCGGATGTGGCTGGGGTGGGTTTGCCGAACATGCGGCCTCCCGCTACGGTTGCAAAATCACCGGAATTACAATTTCAGAGGAACAATTAAAGTTTGCGAAAGACCGGATCAAAAAAGCCGGTTTAGACAAAAAGGTGACTTTGCAATTTAAGGACTACCGCCACGTTGAGGGGCAATTTGATAAAATTGTCTCCATCGAAATGCTCGAAGCCGTAGGAGACGCTTTCCTTGAGGATTATTTTGAGCAATGCAACCGCCTACTGAAGCCCGAAGGACTGTTAGGACTGCAAATAATTACCTGTCCGGATTCGCGCTATGAACAATTAAAACGTGGAACTGATTGGTCTCAAAAACATATTTTCCCGGGCTCATTATTATTGGCCCAGCATCGGGTAGCCGAAGCCATGGAACAAGTGGGGAGTTTGTTCCTGCACTCATGGGAAGAGTTTAGCCACAACTACGCCCACACACTAAAATCTTGGCACGAACGATTTAATGCATCGCTGCCGGAAGTTCGTGCTCAAGGTTTTGATGAAACCTTCATTCGTAAGTGGAATTACTATCTGGAGTACTGTCACGCTGGATTTAATATGAGGAACGTCGGCGTAGCTCAGGCAATCTATACCCGTCCCAATAATCTGAGCCTGAGGGAAGCCAGATGATCCGTAACGTTCTCTTTGCCTTCTTCGGTTTGATGCTCATTTCGATGCTCATCCTTTGCTTTTATGCGGGTAGCAAACAGAACATGCTCAGTTATTTTGGTGAAGAATTTTCAAACCCCTGGTTTGTGGCAACCTTAATGGATTGTTATTGGGGTTTATTTATTTTCTATGGCTGGTTGGTCTATCAGGAAAAGAGCTGGTTAAGCAGAATCCCATGGCTGGTTGCAATATGTTCATTGGGAATGATTGCCGTTTCCTGTTACGGACTAATGCGAACTTATCGGCTTGAAAAAGACGCATGCTTCGAAGATTTCCTCATAAGAAAACGGATCAATTAAAATTGTATGGATTCAATTGTACCTCAGCTTCTCTTGTGTTGGGTGGTGATATTTACTGTCATAAATCTGACCTTTGGGTTGAGCCAAAAAATACGGAATGCCGGGATTGTCGATGTTTTGTGGGGTTTTAGTTTTTGTGCCGTCGCTAATTTTTTTGCATTAACAGGTGAGGGCGATGAAACGCGCAGAATATTTTTGGCTGTAGCGACAAGCTTATGGTCTGGCCGTTTGGGAATCTACCTATTGATGAGATGGAGGGCGCTTCACCCAATTGAAGATAAACGTTATGCTGAGCTTCGGAAAAAATGGGGGACTAACGCCAACCTTTACATGTTTGGGATGTTTCATTGGCAAGGAGCTTTAATCATGATTTTTTCGCCGATTTTCGCCGTGCCAACATGGAATTCTAACACAGGCATGAGTTTGATTGAATGGATTGGATTAGCCATTGTTGCGATTGCAATAGTTGGCGAATCGATAGCCGACTGGCAGTTAGCGAGATTTAAGAAACAAAGCTCCAATGAGGTATGCCAGTCAGGATTTTGGAAGTACTCCCGCCATCCAAATTACTTTTTCCAATGGATTGCCTGGATGGGTTTCTTCCTGTTTGCTCTAGGCTCCGGAGGATGGTGGACTTTTTACTGCCCGCTGTTGATGCTATTCCTGTTGGTAAAGGTCTTTGGCATACCTGCCAACGAAAAGCACAACCTTGAATCTAAAGGTGAAGCATACAAAAGGTACCAGCAAACCACCTCCAGTTTTATCCCTTGGCCCCGCAGCACAAAACCACATGATTGATACACTGTTAGAGAAGAATTGGATCCCTGATTTCCTTATCCGTAGTCAGATCAGAAGACTTAACCAAAGGAGATTAATATCGGAGGCGCAAAAGCACGCAGACGGATATAAGGCCGAATTGGTTAAAGAGCTCAAATCTTCACCCATCGCTATCGAGACAATTGCTGCCAATGACCAGCATTATGAAGTGCCTCCCGAATTTTTCGTGAGATGTTTAGGTAAACACCTCAAATATAGTTGCTGCTACTGGCCAAATGGCGTCTCAAACCTTGATCAAGCTGAATCGAGCATGCTCGAGTTAACCTGTGAAAGGGCAGAACTAAAGGACGGTCAAACCATCCTCGAACTGGGTTGTGGCTGGGGAGCAATCAGCCTCTGGATGGCCGAGCACTACCCAAACTCAAAGATTCTTTCTGTATCGAATTCAAACGATCAAAGAAAATTTATCGAAACGACCGCTGCTCAGCGAGGGTTGCAAAACCTGCAGGTTCAAACCTGTGATATGAATAGTTTCGAAACGGACCAAACTTTTGATCGAGTTGTCTCAGTTGAAATGTTTGAACACATGAAGAATTATGATGAACTTCTTCGTCGAATTAATAAATGGCTAAACTCGGAAGGGAAATTATTTGTCCATATATTTTCTCATAATAAGTTCGCTTATCATTTTGAAACCGAAGGGGAAGCTAATTGGATGGGACGCCACTTTTTCACCGGGGGTATTATGCCGAGTGATGATCTACTGGGTCATTTCAGTGAGGATTTAACCATAGAAAAACACTGGCAGGTAAACGGCGTTCACTATTACAAAACAGCCGAAGCTTGGCTCGCAAACATGGACCTGCATGAAACTGAGATCCGAGAAATTTTCAAAAAAACTTACGGGTCAAACCAATCAACTAAATGGTTTGCCTACTGGCGGATTTTTTTTATGGCCTGTGCTGAATTATGGAAGACTGATAGCGGCAAGGAATGGATTGTGAGTCATTACCTCTTTGAGAAGGCATCAAGATGAAACCGAAACTAAAAATACTCGGGCTACTAGCCATTTGCCTCATGTTTTTGTGGGTAGCCTGCACTAGTCTCATAGAATGGCGTGGAGCAGGAATACCAAAAATAGTATTAAAAAAATCCGGGCCGAATATGGATGAATTGCGCCAGGAAAGAGAATTGGACCAACGAAACGACTCGGCTGAAGCAAGCAACCTCAATGATGAAAACGGAACTAATGCCAACTGGAACTCTTTTCGAGGACCAAATGGTGACGGAATCTACTCAAACAAAGCGGTTCTAACTAATTGGCCGGAAAAAGGCCCTCCACTTCTTTGGAGGAAGTTGGTGGGCGGAGGTCACTCCTCATTTGCAGTCGCGCAAGGCGTTGCCTTCAGCATTGAACAACAAGATGACAATGAGGTCGTTGTCGCATTTTCAACCGACACTGGACGGGTTAAATGGACTCATGAGTACCAAGCTAAATTTGAGGAGTATTTCGGGGGAATAGGTCCACGCAGTACTCCAATCTGGAATGAAAACTTATTGTATTCAATTGGCGCTAAAGGGCACCTCAATTGCCTGAAAGCAAACACCGGAGAAATTGTTTGGAAAAAAAATCTCCTGACCGAAAATCAGGTGGAGGTTCCCTATTGGGGAGTCTCTGCTTCCCCTTTAATTTACAAAAATTCCGTTATCCTGACTCCGGGCGGTGAAAACAATAATGCTGTAGTCGCCCTGGACAAGAAATCTGGAGAAAAATTATGGAGTAACCTCAACGGCACACAAACCTATGCAACTCCCGTGTTATTAAAGCTGCTTGGCCGGGAGCATTTGATTATTACGCTCAAAGACAAAGTAGCTGCTCTAAATCCGAGTGATGGCAAACTCATGTGGTCGCATCCATGGAAAATATTCATGAACAACTATAACATAGCCCAACCAACCCAATTAGCCGATGACATCGTACTCATTTCTGCTGGCTATGGCACAGGAGCTGAAGCATTTAGAGTAATTCCAAAAAATAGTGACATCCGAACCGAGTCTTTGTGGAAGAGTAAATCCTTGAAAACGAAGTTCTCCAGTCCGATTTTTTGGAAAGGTCATTTATACGGTCTCAATGAAAATCGACTCGTCTGTTTAAACGCCAAGGACGGTTCCCTAAAATGGCGTGGAGACAAATTCGGTTATGGTCAAATTATCGCCGCATCTGGTCACTTAATTATTCTTGGAGACGCCGGTGATCTAGCCTTGGTGGAAATGAACCCAAACGAGTTTGTACTCAAGGCCAAATTTAAAGCCCTGGAAGGCGGTCGCACATGGAACTATCCGGCCCTTTATCAGGGGCTTCTATTTGTTCGCAACAGCTATGAAATTGCGTGTTACGATCTTAGGATAAAATAACCTTAATCCCTCCAAGGCTTTTATTTGATATATGATTCTGGTTGTGGCCGATGACCTTTCGGGGGCTGCGGAGTTGGCCGGCATTGCGTTTGCGCACGGGCTGACAGCGGAGGTGCAGACGGAGTTACAGCCGCGCACCGAGGCTCAGGTAATCTGTCTGGATACCGATACGCGACGGCTGGAACCGGAAGCGGCCGCGGCCGGGCTGCGGAAATTAGCGCGCCGAATCAAGGCGGCTGCGCCGGAATTCATTTTCAAAAAAACCGACTCCGTATTACGGGGGAACATCGGGGCGGAGCTGGGCGTGTTGCTTGAGATCACAGCGCGGGTGCGGGCGATATTTGTGCCGGCCAATCCGTCCCGCGGCCGGACCATTCGCGGGGGTGAATATTGGATCGGCAATACGCCGCTGCACAAAACGGATTTCGCCCGGGACCCGCAGCATCCGTCGACCACGGCGACTGTGGCGGTACGATTAGGAAACGATCCGGCGATCACGATTCCCGATGCCACCACCGAAGTCGATGTGCTGACGGCGGCCCGCGCGTGTGATGACCTCGTGTTGCCGGCGGGCGCGGGCGATTTTTTTGCAGCCCTGCTTGAGACACGCGGGCACGCCGCCATGCCGGCGGAGATCACGACGGCGGCCGGTCCGGCGTTGTTTGTCTGCGGCAGTCTGACCGCATGGGGACGCGGCCGATCCAGCCAATGCGAAACGCACGGCGTTCCGGTGTGCGCCATGCCGGCCGAATTATTCGGGCAAAGCGAACATCCGGCAGCGCTGCATGCGTGGGTGCGATCGGCCTGCGCAGCGATGGGTGAACACGGCGCTGTGATGCTGGCCATCGGGCGAATGAAAGCGGTGGAACGCGCGCCGCTTCTGGAAGCCCGATTGGCGCAGGCGATGGCGATGGTGCTCGCGCAAATGGACGTGGCGCGGCTGTTGCTCGAGGGTGGGGCTACGGCCTCGGCGGCGTTGCGACGTCTGAAGTGGTCGCGTCTGTCGGCGGTGGATTTGGCCGCGGTGGATCTGCCGGGCCTGCGGATGGCAGAAGATGGCCCGAGGGTGTTCATCAAACCGGGCAGTTATGACTGGCCCGATTCGGTTTGGCCCGGCGAAGAAAATTGATTAGCGTGGGGCGCGTTCACCCCAAATCATGAAAACATTGCTCCCGGCCTTTGCCGTCCTCCTCCTCAGCTTATCCAACCTATCCGCCGCCAAGCTGCCCAATATCATGGTGTTTCTGATTGATGACATGGGCGTAATGGACACGTCCGTGCCGTTCCTCGCCGATGAGAATGGCAAACCCAAGCGATATCCGCTGAACGACTACTACCGCACGCCAGGGATGGAACGCCTGGCGAAACAGGGCATTCGGTTCAATCAGTTTTATGCCATGAGCGTGTGCTCGCCCACGCGAATTTCGATTATGACCGGCCAAAACGCCGCGCGTCATCGAGCCACTAACTGGATCAACCCACGCGGCAACAACCGCGGCGCCAATGGGCCGGATAGCTGGAATTGGCCCGGCCTGAAAAAGGGCGACGTGACATTGCCGGGCGTGCTGCGCACCAAGGGCTATAAGACCATCCACGTAGGCAAGGCGCACTTTGGGCCGAATGATCACGAGGGTTCCGAACCCTTAAACCTCGGCTTCGACATCAATGTCGGCGGCGCTTCCTTTGGCGCGCCCGGTAGTTATTACGCGGAAAAGAAATACGGCAAAGGCACGCGGCGCGGACATCACGCCGTCCCGCATCTCGACAAATACCATGACTCGGACACGTTCCTTTCCGAGGCCCTTACCATTGAGGCCAAAAAAAACATCACCGAGATTGTCCAAAGTGATCAGCCGTTCTTCCTGCACTTCTCGCATTACGCCGTGCATTCGCCGTTCGAATCCGACCCGCGCTTTGCTGCCCATTTTGCGGATTCAGGCAAGCCCAAGAGCGCCCAGGCCTTTGCCACATTGATTGCCGGCATGGACAAATCACTCAACGACATGCTCGATCATTTTGAAAAACTCGGTGTGGCGGAGGACACGCTGGTGATCTTCCTCGGGGACAACGGCTCGGACGCCCCGCTCGGGCACCAACACGCGGTCGCCTGCTCGGCACCATTGCGCGGCAAGAAAGGGGCGCATTACGAGGGCGGCATGCGTGTGCCCTTCATCGCGGCTTGGGCCAAGCCCAACGCGAAGAACGCCCATCAACAACGCCTAAGCATTCCGGCCAACCGACTCCTGCCGCAGGTTGCTAATGTCACCGACCTGTTCCCCACCCTCCTCCAGCTGGCCGGTGCCAAGGCACCCAAGGGCCACAAGGTCGACGGCCAATCACTGCTCCTGCCGATCACCGGCAGTCGCGATCATCTCGCTCGCCAGCAGTTTCTCATGCATTACCCGCACGGCCCGCACCGCAGCAACTACTTCACCGTCTGGCGCGACGGCGATTGGAAGGTTATCTACCACAACTTCCCCAAGGCCCCGCCCCTCGGCGGCAAGGTTCAATCCGGAGGCGAACACTACGAGCTGTTTAATCTGGTAAAGGATCCGTTTGAATCCGCCAACGTCGCCAAGGACCACCCCAAGGTGCTTCGGAAAATGATGCAAGGTCTGGCGGCTCAGTTGATAGAACACGACGCCGTGTACCCGCAGGATCAAGCCGGCAAAGCGCTGAAACCGATTGTGCCGTAAGGCGTGTTCAACAATGAAAACTGGAATTCTAATCGCATCCCTGCTCGCGCTGCCGTTGATGACGGCGGCGGAGTTTACCGTAAAACCCCTGACCGAAGCGCAGGCGCGCGAGTACAAGCTGGACACCGGCTTTTACAAAAAGGCGACCGCCGTGCAGGGCATCTTGATCGTCACCTCCGGGCGCGTGGCCGATGTGGCACATCACGAGACGGCCTATCAGTTCGACATGCTGATGCGCAGCCTGAAACCCGAGATCGCCGAGCGCATTCGGAAGAAACGCGTGCTTTGTCTCCTGATCGGCCACAACGAACTGACCTCGCAAATGCCGCAGTTTGCCACGGACAAAACCGGCAAGGAACTGGATTTTTATAACTGGCGCCGGCGCGGTTTTCTCACGCGCATCGGCACACGTTCGACCGTGGTGTTCGCCGAGGAAGACGTGATGGAATACGAGGGTGGCATGCGGTTGGAAAGTATCTTGGTGCATGAATTCGGTCATGTAGTGCACGGCGCGGGTTTTGATGAAGCCCTGCAAAAACGCCTGACCGCCACCTTCGAGAACGTCGCCAAGACTGGCATCTGGAACGACGGCCGCGCCGCCCAACGTTTCCGCCGTGTGACTAGCAAGAAGCCGGTAAGTTTGCTGGCTCAATTAAAACAGTGGTTCCCGAAGGAATCGCCCGAGCTGCTCAAGCGCGCCCTGAACGACGGCGATATTTTGGTGAACGGCAAGAAAGCCAACGCACAAGTGAAAGTGACTAACGTGGACAAGGTGTTGATCGCCTTTGGCGGCCCCAAGCGGTGCTACGCCTCGCGCAATCGTGCCGAGTATTGGGCAGAGATTTATCAGTGCTGGTTCAACACCAACCGCACGATGGACCACGACCACAACCACATCCACACCCGCGCGCAACTCATCAAATATGATCCCATGGGAGCCAAGCTCTGCGAAGATGTACTGGGCAAGCCGGACTGGCGCTTTGTCTCCCCTCGCGAACGTGCCGGGCAAGCGCACTTAAAAAACTACGACCCCGCCAAGGCTCCAAAAGTGGAGGACCTACCGCATATCAAGGTGGCTGCGAACGATTACTACGACGAGTACTGGAAAGTGTTTTGGCAACGACTCTACGATAAGCACGAGGTGACCTCCCCTCATACCCGCAGCCTATTCAACGGCAAGGACCTGACGGGTTGGAAAGTGGACGTTCCGCATCTCGACAATAACCCTGAAGGCAAAGTGCCCTTCGTGGCCCGCGACGGCATGTTGGTGAGCCTCGGTTCCCCCGGCGGTCATCTGGTGCACGACGAGGTGAACCAGAACTACCGCCTGGAGGTGGAATACCGATTTGCGGCCAAACCGGGCAACTGCGGGGTTTTGGTGCACGCCTCCACGCCGCGGGCCCTTTACAAGATGTTCCCGAAGTCCATCGAGGTGCAAATGTACCATAAGAACGCGGGCGACTTCTGGTGTATCGTGGAGGACATTTCAGTGCCCAACATGGTAAAGCGCCGTGGGCCGGAGAAAAACTGGGGGATTACTGAGGGCAAAGCCCGCCGCATCCTCAACCTAACCGATGGTTCGGAGAAAGAACCCGGCGATTGGAACCAGATGGTGATCGAGTGCCTCAACGACCAGATCAAGGTGTGGGTCAACGGCGATTTCGTAAACCACGGCTCCAAATGCACCGCGAGGAAAGGCAAGATCGCTATTCAGGCGGAGGGTTCAGAGGTAGAGTTCCGCAAACTCGCCCTCACCCCCATAAACGCCCTAACCGATTAAGACGCCAGACGCTTCCACTACCATCGAGGGATAACCCATCCGATAACCCAGTCGGCTTAGACTACAAACTAATCTTCGAACAACTCCTCAAGTCGAGCGCGCATCACATTGCCGTCGACGGTTTCGCCGGTCCAATACTCGATCCCGGTAATGCCTTGGTTCACCAACATACCAAGGCCATCGATGACCGTGCAGCCCTTGGCCTCCGCATCGCGGACTAGCTGGGTTCGCGGCGGATTAGGAATCACATCGGCCACCACCATCTCCGCCGTAAGCGAATCGAGATCCAGCGCGAGCTTCGCCTCGGCATCAGCCAGACCGATGCTGGTGGCGTTGATCACCACGTCCGTACCGGCGGGCACCGTGTAGTCACCATCCCACGCTTCCAGCACAGCGGTGACGGGAGTCTTGTCATTTAGAAGTGTGACAAGTTCATTGCCGCGCACCGCGCTGCGGTTGACCACCGTGATGTGTGCCGCGCCGGCCAGAGCGCATTCCACGCCGATGGCGCGAGCGGCACCGCCGGCACCAAACATCACCAGCTTTTTGCCGGCCGGATCCACCACCTCCTGCAGGCTCTTTAAAAACCCTTTGCCGTCGGTGTTCTCGCCGATGTACTGGCCCTCGCGGCGCACGGCGCAGTTCACCGCGCCGATCACATTGGCCGATTCACCGAGCCCATCGAGATGCTCAATGACGGCGACCTTGTGCGGGATGGAACAGTTGAAGCCGGCCCAGTTCATCGCGCGCGCGCCAGCCACGGCATCAGCGAGTTTTTCAGGTGGCACCTCAGTGTTCAGATAACGGTAATGCAGCCCATGATAGCGATAAGCGGCTTCGACCATTTCCACCGTGGGATTCTCGGCCGCTGGTTGGGAAAACGAGCCGGTGATGTGATGCAAGAAATTGTGTTCTTCAGACATGGCGTGTGCAGAGATGAAACCAAACCGTACCGATGGGCAAAAGGAAAAAGCCGGGCAGACCTTAACGTAGCCCGGTGTACCTTACCTCGTTTGACCGTGTCGCGGGCGCCAGCGACGGACCTGAAGCAGGTTCTGCTGCTGATCGAGCCGAATCGCGTTACTATTGTATTTCTTTTCAATATGTGAGAAAAGAATGGGACAGATGGATGTCTGGTTTTCCATAAATGCATTTTTTGCTGACCTTCCTTCAGGTTGGACCTGGGGTCACAGCGAGCCGAATTGGAAATATTGGGTGAGTGGAGGCATTTTGTTTATCTTAGTGTGTTGTTTTATCTATGACGGCATTAAAAACCGCGATAAACCATGGTGGAGAAACCGAGGCCCGATGGGACCTATCCGCCCTAAGCGCCGTCGAAAGGGTGGATGGTGGTCTAACACGTTTCTAGTTCAGGTGTGGCGGAACGCTCCGCCTGAAATAACAACTTGGGGCAAAATCTGGCGTACCGTTCTGTTCTTAGGATTTTGGGTGGTTTTAATTTACTTCATAGGATGGGCGAGGATCCTTGGAGGAGGAGATGGATTCGATGATTATTGATGTAAAAAGACGTTGTCGCATTACGGACTATCCAATCTCCCCACGTCTGCCTGAAACGATCATCGCACGAACGCAGGACGGCACTCTCATTGAGTAACTATAAAATTCACTATTATTTATAGAATGCACACTCTATGAGGTGCGATACGCTTCAGGCATGAAGCAGATACTCTTGATATGTGCGGCGATGGTGTTGCTGGGCTGTGGGAAGAAAGCGCCTGAGCAGCAGGCCAATGTGCCGGACGCTAATCCACCAGCTCAACCTCCGGCCAAGGAGCCCAAGGTAGAGCCGATCAAGGCCAAGTTGACGCCCGGGATGTTTGCTGCCAACAAGGCCCGTGAGGCAGGCAATTATCGGGAAGCGGTGCGGTTGTACACCGTGGAACTGGCCGCAGAAGAAGCCAATCCCGCACCCAGCAGGGTGCAATTATCTAACCTGCACCATGAGCTGGGATTAACTCTGCTTGATGCTGACCTATACGACAAGGCACTGGAGCAATTCCAGAAATGCTTAGCCATCGAACTCAAACAACTGGGACCGGAACATCCTGATGTGGCCACCAGCTACTGCAACATCGGGGTGGCGCACGAAAACAAGGGCGAGTACGACAAGGCACTGGAGCAATTCCAGAAATGCTTAGCCATCGAACTCAAACAAC
>CAJWMQ010000048.1 GCA_913042895.1 uncultured Verrucomicrobiales bacterium
CGCGGCAGCCACGCTGGAATCTACGCCGCCTGACAGGCCGAGAATGACGTGTTCCTTGCCAACCAGCGCGCGGATGTCTTCCACGGACTGGTCAATGTAGCTGCGCATGGTCCACTTGCGGCCGCAGCCACAAATCTTTTGGACGAAATTGTCGAGTATGGTTTTGCCTTTGGGTGTGTGCACTACTTCGGGGTGAAATTGCAGTCCGAAAAACTTGCGCTTCCGGTTTTCCACCGCGGCGCACGGGGAATTTTCCGTGACCGCTACGGTCTTGAAACCTTCGGGCAGTTTCGTTAGTTTATCACCGTGGGAATTCCACACCTGTAAGCTTTTAGGCAATTTACCGAAGAGCGCGCAGCGGACGTCTTTAACATTGAGTGTGCCTTTGCCGTACTCGCGCTTTAGACCGCGTTCAACTTTGCCTCCGAGGAATTTTGCCATCACCTGCAGGCCAAAGCAAATACCCAGCACCGGCACGTCGAGATCGAATACCGCCTTATCCGGCAGTGGTGCCTTGCGGCTGTAGACGCTCATGGGGCCGCCGGAGAGAATGATGCCCTTGGGCGCCAAGGCGGCGATCTCTTCCGCGGGCGTATTGTAGGGCAGGATTGTCGAGTACACTTTGCACTCACGGATACGGCGCGCAATCACTTGGGTGTATTGCGAGCCAAAATCAAGGATGACAATTTGCTCCTGCATGCCGGGAAAGGGGAGACCCTGCCGTGTGGGCCGTTGAAAACCAGCAAAAATTTATTCCCAATGACGTGGCGTTGACTTGGTTCACTCGGAAGCCTAGGTTGGCCGCACCCCATGCACGAGGATATTGAGAAACTGCGGGTCCTGCAGGAACGGGACCGCTCCATCGCCCGCGCCGAGCAAGAGATTGCGGGCTTGGAGCACGAACGAGTGGAGGTGAACAGCCGCTCGGCTGATGCGGAGTCTGGCCATGAAGCGGCCCAGCTAAAAGCAAAGGAATTAGAGGCCCGTAAAAACGCCTTAGAAGTGGAGGTCCAAGCCGAGCAGGAAAAAATACGTACCTATGCCCGGCAGCAGATGGATACCAAGGACAACGAGCAATACAAGGCACTGGGTCGCCAGCAGGAAACCTGCAAGGAAACTATTTCAGATTTGGAGACTAGTGAAATCGAGGTGCTGGAGGAGATTGATTCCCACGCCGAGGTGAGCCAAGCCGCCAAAGCGGAATTGGATGAGGCCAATGCCGCCAAGGTCAAGGCGTTGGGTGAGATCGACGAACGTGAAACGAATCTCAAGGCCAAACTGGAAGAGTTTACCAGTCAACGCGCTGAATCCGCCGGTAAGGTGGAGGCGGGCGCGCTTAAGCAATATGACCGCCTGCGCGCGCGCAAAGGAACGAACATCGTGGTTGGCATCACCCACGGCGCCTGTGGAGGTTGTCACATGAAGCTCCCGGAAGCCGAGGTGATCGTGATTAAGACCGGTTCCAAGATCAATTATTGCCCGAACTGCGGCCGCATCGTCTATTACACACGCGATATGGTCATGGAATCAGATTAAGGGAAGCCGAATCCCTTCCTGAATTTCTGTCTTCAAAAATCCCCCTAAATCCTTCAAGCTAACACCACCTTGGAAGGGTGGAGAATCGCTTTCGTTTTTATGACGGGAGAGGAAAGTCCGAACACCACAGGACGCGATGCTGCGTAACCTCGGTTCCGCCGGGGATACACGTAGGCGGCGGTTTCGGAAGGAACCGTCGACGGACAGTGCCACAGAAAACAAACCGCCCCGGTTCGCTGGAGCAAGGGTGAAAAGGTGGGGTAAGAGCCCACCGCGCCACGCGCAAGCAAGGCGGCACGGTAAACCCCATCGGGTGCAAGGCCAAATAGGGGGCCAGGGACGGTCCGTCCCGCGATCGGAAACGATCTCGGCTCCGGGTAGGGTCGCAACAGATAAATGATTCTCTCCACCGCGTGCGGTGTAGACAAAATTCGGCTTACAACCCTTCCAAGGTGCTTTATAGTAGGAGGAGCAATGCAGCGGCGCGATTTTTTAAAACTCGGACTCGGCGGGTTGACCTTGCCGCAGGTATTGGCTTTGCGGGCCGGGGCGAACGAAGGTACTCACGGTTTCGGCCGTGCCAAGAATTGTATTGTGCTCTTTTGCTGGGGCGGCATCAGTCATCTCGATACGTTTGATTTAAAACCCAACGCGCCCTCGAATATTCGCGGCACATTCAACGAAATTCCCACCACCGTGCCCGGTATTCGGGTTAGCGAACATCTGCCTGGGTTTGCGCGGACCATGAAACACTGGGCCGTCGTGCGCAGCGCTCATCACAATGCGCCGAGTCATCGTTCTGGGGCTTACTGGAATCTCACTGGGCATCAACCGCAAAACCTGACTGGCAATTGGACTGCCACTCGTGCGGATTGGCCGAGCATTGGCTCGATGATCTGGGACGCCAAAGGCGCGCCGGCAAATCATCTACCCGGCGCCGTGGCGTTGCCGTACACCCTGTACGATGGCGGCGTCGCCAATGGTCAGGACGCGGGCTTCCTCGGCATGGCCAAGGATCCGGCTGTGTTTCGGCCGCCCAGTGAAGGGCTAAAAATATATCAGGGCAAATCGCCTACATCCGGCCGGATCAATTTGGATTTTCCGGAAGGCGTAAACCGCCAACGCTTGAACGGTCGGCGAGGGTTGATTAATGGCTTCAGTAAGACCAAAAGTCCGGCTTTGGCGCAGGAGACCGCTCCGATGCGCCGCACGCATGAGCAGGCGATGGATATGTTGCTTAATCCCTCGGTGCATGAATCATTCGATCTAGAGAAAGAACCGCGCGCCGTGCGCGAGAAATACGGTATGCATATTTGCGGCCAAAGCACTTTGACCGCGCGCCGCCTCACGGAGGCCGGGGTACCTGTGGCAACCGTATATTGTGCGGCCGGCGATTTGAATGGATCCAAAGGATCTCACTTTGACACGCATGCCAATAATTTTAACCGACTGAAAAACGACATGCTGCCGCCCTTTGATCAGGCCGCCTCGGCGTTGGTCGAGGATCTGCACGTGCGCGGACGTCTGGACGACACCTTGGTCGTGATGCTCACCGATTTTGGTCGCACGCCCAAGATTAACGGCGCCGCCGGGCGCGATCATTTTCCCGGGGCATACTCCGTGGTGTTTGCCGGCGGCGGGATTCAGGGCGGACAGGTGTATGGCGCCTCCAACGCCACCGGCTACGAACCGGCGGAGCAGGCTTGTGGTCCGCCGGATTTGCACGCCACCATTTTCCACGCGATGGGTATCGACCCCTGTACCACGATGATTCATGACCGCGACAACCGTCCGCTGCCGATCTGTGACGGCAAGCCGCTGCCGTTGTTCTAACGCTTCAATAGCGTGGCCGGCGTACTGGCGATGCCGGCGGCGTTAATGGCGGTGACGGCGATCGTTTCGGGGAATTGATCGGTCACCCGCAACAGCGCCATCTTTTGAGCGCCGGGCATTAGCTTCGAAATCCAGCGGCCGTTGGCTTTGATCTGGAAATGCCACCAGCGCACATCTTCCCGGTCCACTGAGCGCCAAGTGGTATGGATCATTTTCTTTTGATTATCCCAAGACGCATTGATGGCCGGCGTCTTGGGGGCGATGCGGCCGAGCCAGGGGGAGGCGGGCAACAGGGCGGGGTGTTGGTATTTCTGGGCCATTAACTGGGTGCCCAGTTTGCCGCGGTTGTCGACTAGAGCGCTGAGATTCCAGTGGATGTTGCCGGTGGTGCCGGGATGTTTACGGGTGAGATCAATTTGGTTGAGGATTTCAGTGGCCGGCCAGGGCTCAACCTTGGCGCTGTTGTTGCCGGGCCAGAGGTGGCGGCGTTTGGGGTTTTGTTCGTGCCACCATTGGAGGAGCACGGGATAACTTTGAGCGGGGGGATCGATGCGCCAGTAGAGTTGTGGGGCGCAGTAGTCCAACCAGCCTTCGCGTAACCAGAGGCGGGCGTCGGCGTAGAGGGTGCCGTAGGCGTCGAGGCCCTTGATTTGCTTGGGGTATCCCGGGCGCCAGATGCCGAAGGGGCTGATGCCGAATTTCACGTGGGGTTTAATTTTGTGAATCTCGGTGTCCAGGCGTTTGATGAAATTGTTAATGTGCATCCGGCGCCAGTCTTTGCGGTCCATATCGCCCTGAAATTTTTTCCAGCTGGCTTCATCGGGAAACGGCGCGCGGTTGGCGGCGGGGTAGGGGTAGAAGTAGTCGTCGATGTGTATGCCATCCACATCGTAACGACGGGTGACATCGAGGATGACCTTCAACGAATGGGCAGCAGCGGCCGGTTCGGCGGGGTCTAGCCATTGGTAGCCATCGTAGCTGCGCACGAGCTGCGGATGGGTGCGGCTGATGTGCCGGTTGGCGGCGGGGCCCTTGGCGGATTTGTAGCGGGCGCGGTAGGGGTTGAACCACGCGTGCAATTCCATGCCGCGCAGATGGGCCTCACGAATGGCGTAGGCGAGAGGATCCCAGAGCGGCTGCGGTGCCTGTCCCATTTTACCGGTAAGATACTCGCTCCAGGGCTCCAGAGTGGAGGGATATAGTGCGTCGCAAGCGGGGCGCACCTGAAAGATCAGGCAGTTGAGCTTTAGTTTAGCGGCGGAACCGATGAGGTCAGCGAGTTCTTTCTGCTGCTCGGCCACGGGTAAACCTGGCTTTGAAGGCCAATCGATGTTGTTGACGGTGGCAATCCACGCCCCACGAAATTCTCTGGATAACGCCGGTACAGCGGCTTTGCCTGGGCGATAGGCGAACTCGGCCGCCGTTAACAGCAGGGGGCTGCCCACTAGGAGCATAAATGTGATGCACCACCGACGCATGAGTTGAGTTAAGCGGCCCCTTTGCCATGGACTCAAGCGTGATTTATCAAGGTTTCCATTTGAATTGCGAAAAAACCCAAAATATGGCTAAGGTCTCCGCTCCATTGAACTGGACGGACAAAACCTATTTTTGCTGCGCGGTGACTTTGTACGGCATCGCAATGGTGTATTCCGTGTTTCTGTGGCGGAAAGGGTTTCAGCGCGATGATTGGGTGGTGTACGGCGTACTGGCTGGTGGCCTCGTGCTGCATACGGTGGCCATGGCCAAACGTGGGTTTAACCTGCAGACTTGCCCGATCAATAATCTCTACGAAGCTACGGCCTTTATCATGTGGACCATCGTCGCCGTGAATCTCGTGGCCGGCATTTGGCAGCGATTCCGGTTTGTGGGAGCATTTGCGTCTCCTTTGCTCTTTGTGCTGGGGGTTTTTGCGTTATTTCCGGATTTGGATCCGGAATTAGCGAATGGGGCGCATGAATTTTCCGGTGCTCTCAGCAGTCTGCACAAGGCGCTGTTAATGTTGTCCTTTGGCGGGTTTGGCCTGAGTGCTATCGGTGCAGTAATGTATCTCACGCAGGAGAAAGATCTCAAGATGCACAAGTTTCGCGCGATCCTTTCCAAGCTGCCGTCGTTGGAGCGGTTGGAAAAAGCGATGACGCGGTTGGTGTGGATTGCTTTCGGACTGCTCACCGCTGGGTTGATAACCAGCAGTGCGTATTTACATCAGGTGAAAAAAGTATGGTTCAAGGCTGATCCGGAGATGATTTGGGTGATTGGCGTGTGGGCGTTTTATCTGATGCTGTTGGTGCTCCAGAAACGCCAGGCCCATAGCGGCCGGCGGTTTGCCTGGTGTGCCCTGGGAAGTTTTCTGTTTGTACTGCTCACCTTCTGGGGCGTGTACCTGTTGTCGCCGCTCCATCAAACCTCCAACGCTGCCTCGTGATGTCGATTGTTTGTCTAGGCCTGAACCATCACACCGCGCCGGTCACCGTGCGCGAACGGTTCGCTTTGCCGGAAGGCGAATTGCCGGGGCTGCTCGAGGCGTTGCGCGATTGCACGGTGGCGGGCGAGGCGGTGATTTTATCCACGTGCAATCGCGTGGAAATCTATGCGGCTACGGACCAAGAACCCCAAATGCTGCTCAACGAGCTGCGCACGTTTCTGCTGAAGGACCGCGAGGTGGACGCGGATCCGGATGAGATCTTTTACGAGCACGCCGGCGAATCGGCCGTGCGACATCTCTTCAATGTGGCCAGCGGTTTGGATTCGATGGTGCTGGGCGAGACGGAAATCCTCGGACAACTCAAGGCATCTTATCAGCTCGCGCTCGCGCATAAGGCTACGGGCGGGCGGTTGAACAAGGTCTTTCAAAAGGCGTTCAATGTGGCCAAGCAAATCCGTACGGAAACCAACATCCAACGCGGTAGCGTTTCCGTTGCCAATGTAGCGGTGGAATTGGCCGGAAAGATTTTTGATGAACTCCATGACCGCACGGTGATGGTGATTGGCGCGGGAGATACCAGTGAGAAGACGGCACGAGCACTACTCAGTCGCGGCGCGCGCAGCGTGATGGTGTCCAACCGCTCGTACGATCGAGCCAAGGATTTGGCCGACGAACTGGGCGGACGCGCAGTTGACTACGATCATTGGGAAACCGAGTTCGCCGCGATTGATATCATCATCAGTAGCACCAGCGCGCCACATTATGTGATTGACCGCAAGAAACTCGAGCCCCTTCAGGGTATTCGTCAGCATCGACCGCTGTTGTTGGTGGATATCGCCGTGCCCCGCGATATCGAGCCGGAGGTTAATTTCATGGAGGACGTGTACCTCTACAATATAGACGATCTGCAGGCCATTGCGGGTAATTACTTACGCCTGCGTCAGGAAGAGATCGTTAAGTGTGAATCGATTGTGGACGCAACGACACGCGAGTTGATCGAGTCACTCAATGTGTCTCCGGTGCCAAGTCGGCAGAACCCACCGCTTTCATCAACCGGCGAAGCGTCGGCCGCCCAAAGTTAATGCCCGAATCGACAATCATCATTGCCACCCGGGGCAGCGCTTTGGCATTGGCTCAGGCAAATTTCATTTTCGACCAATGCCGCGCGACCTTTCCGCGGTTGGCGTTTGAGATTCAAATTTTCAAAACCACCGGAGACAAACTGCAAACCGCGTCTCTGGCGCAGGCTGGGCAGTCGTTACCCAAGGGATTGTTCACCAAGGAATTGGAAGTGGCGCTCGTGCGGCAGAAAGCCGACATCGCCGTGCATAGCCTGAAGGATTTGCCCACCGAACTGCCCGCGGGCTTGACGCTGGGCGCTGCCACCAAGCGCGAGGATGTTCGTGATGTGTTGATTTACAAAACCGATGCCGGGCATGCCGGGCCGATCCCGCAATTAGCCGCGGGCGCGCGGGTGGCGACCAGTAGCACACGGCGGCAGGCGCAATTGGCCGCCGCGCGGCCGGATCTGCAGCTGGAGGAAATCCGCGGCAATGTGCCCACGCGTTTGGAGAAGCTGGCGGAGAATGATGAATTGGCCGGCACCATTTTGGCTGCGGCCGGCTTGAACCGGTTGCATTTTTTCATCAACGCTGATGGCACGCTGGAGGGTGACGCCGTGCCCGATGGCATTCGTGCCGTGGCACTGGATACGGATCTGATGTTGCCGTGCGTTGGACAGGCGGCGATTGGTCTGGAAATTCGCGAGGACGACGGCCGCATTGCCAAGATTACTGAGCGCCTAAATCATTTCAACACTTTCGCGGCCGTGACCGCCGAGCGGGCGTTTCTGCGCGGCATGGGCGGCGGTTGTCAATCGCCGGTGGGCGCGCACGCGGTGATTGAGGGCACGACGATTCGCATGCAGGCCGTATCGTTTCTCAATGACACAGTGCAACGCACCGAGCAATCCGGCGCCTTGCGAGAGCCGGAAGCGTTTGGGCAGGCGGTGGCCGAGGCCCTGCGCGCATGACTGACTGGGAACAGCTCTTTCAGATAGAATGGTTGCCGCTCGGCACTTTTTTCAACGTCATTTGCATCCTCATCGGCGGTCTTGCAGGGCTGCACCTAAGCCGGCAATTACCTGACGAAACCCAACGTCGTATTCGGCGTTATCTCGCCGGCCTCACGGTGGTTGCAGGCAGCTACATGATGGCGCAGGGGCTGTATGGCGGCTGGAAGGAGTCGGCCAGTTTCTGGATGTTTCTCCTGCTTGGGCTGATTGCGTTGTTGTCCGTGTCGTTTGGTAATCTGATTGGCACGCAGCTCAAGCTGCAGGAACGGCTCGACCAACTCGGGCAGGAAGCCAAGCGCCGCTTGGCGAACTCAGACGACGAGCAGGAGGACAATCGATTCAGCGACGGTTTTGTGACCTGTACGGTGCTTTTTACTGTGGGGCCGATGTCCATCCTAGGCTGTGTGGAGGATGGCTTGGGCAATGTGCCGAGCATTCTGATTTTAAAATCCGCGATGGACGGCATTGCCACACTATGTTTCGCCCCGCGCTTTGGGGCGGGCGTCCTGCTTTCCGCGGTGCCGCTGTTGGCCTATCAGGGCACGGTGACGCTGCTGGCCTCCAACCTCGTCTTCATGCGGGATGAACCCATGATGCTGGCCATCTTCAATCTCGTCGGCGGCATGCTGGTGTTGACCATTGTGCTAGTGATCATGGAAATCCAAAAAGTGCCTTTGGCGAATTATTTACCCGCTTTGGTCATCGGTCCAGCACTCGTGTGGTGGTGGATGTTGTGATCTCAATCTACTCCGCCTCCAGATCATCCTGCAACATGCGACGCCCCATGGCGTTGTAGGGATGAACGGTGTCGCCGCCTTCGAGGGGCAGATCGGCTTCAGCCCAGGCGAAGATGGCGCCTTCGAGATTAAGGACGTTGGTGTGGCCAAGGGCCTGCAGGCGGCGGGCCATCTGTGCGCTGCGATAGCCGATTGCGCAGTAGACGAGGATGGTTTGGTTGGCATCGGGTAGCAACTGCTTCAAGGCGGCAGCAGCAGTATCCGGAGGCACATGCTGGGCGTCGGGCAAGTGGCTGACGGCGAATTCGGCCGGGCGACGGATATCCCAGATCATGGTGGTATTGTCGTCGGTCAATAAGGCGGCGGCTTCAGCTGGAGTGACATGTCGGACATCTTCAAATTTCCAGCTCAGAAATTTTCCGGCGGCCGGTAGACCATTAGCCGGCAGCCAAAGCCAGAAGGCGAACGCGCACAGGCTCAGCACGCCGGCGGTAATCAGGCCAATGCGTTTCCAGTTGCGGACTGGCGGGGCAGAGGAGTCGCTCATTCGCTGCCGGTTTCTTTCACCAGTTGATTGACAGCTTGTGTGACCAGTTTTTCCACGTTTTCCTTCCAGCGATCGGCGGGTAGACCGTATACGGCCATGGAGCTTTGGCCTTCGTAGCCGCCTTCCTGCAGGACGCTAAAAGTGGGGATGTAGGCCATCACATCATTGGCATAACTGGTGACCCACGTGCGCGGGCCAAAGGATTTTTTAAACTGCAATGAGTAATCGACGACCACTTCGCCGCCCATGGAGAGCCAAAGCAGATCGCCTACTCGCCAGCATTGGAGGGGGTACGGGTAGGTCTTGGGCAGCTTGCTGGTGGTCTTGATCTGGATCATCCGGGCGGCCCAGCGGCCGCGGTAATTATTTAGATTCTTGGCGGTTGCGGCGAGGGCTTCGTCGGGAGGGAGGGCGCCGTACTCGAGTGGTACGGTTTTCAACCGCGTGGTGAGTGTGGGTTTCAGAGAATTCATTTTTTGCAGTAACACTTCCTCAACGGCAGCGGCGAGCATATGACCGTAGCGTTCGGCTAGGCTGACTTCTCGGCGGGGAAGGGGGTTGATGTCCGCGCCGCAACCGGGACTGAACAACGCCACCGCGCCCGGATGAGATTTCTCCAGAGCAATCTGCGTGAACCCGGCGAAGTCGCCGGAGAATTTCTGGAAACTCAACGTGGTGCTGTGGCAGGCGTAGCCGAACACGACGGCCTTGAGCTTGAGCCCGTCATACACCGCCAGCACGGGCACATCGTGATCCACGGGGCCCTTGAGGGCATTGGCGGCGATGAGCTTGGGAATATCGCCGTACGGCTTGTTCTCGCGGCGGTTCACGCCAAAGCGCGAGATGCCGATGCCGTGCTTGAGCGTGGCGGGCGCGAGGTTTTTCAGGGCGGCGCCGGTGACATTCAGAATCTCCGTTTCCAAGCGGGCGGAATATTCCTCGATTCGCTTGATGCGTTCGGCGTTGAGCGGATAGATATCGTACAACCCTCCGCGCAAAACCGGGCCGGTGTGGGTATGCGAAGCGTTGATCATGATCTGCGCTGGCTGCAGATTGTGCGCCTCGGCCAGCTTGGTTTTCAGGCTGGCATAAAGACTGGCGGTCATGCCGAGGGTGTCGGTGGCAATGATCACGGCCCGGCGGCCTTGGGCATCTTCCAGCGCGAGCGCCTTGGCCCAGAGCGGATGCAGCACGCCGTCACTGGGAGCGGTGCGTCCGCCATAGCCGGCCATCCAGATGGGTTTGCGCGGGGTGATGTCCACTTTGGCCGCGCCGGCTTTCCATCCGGCGGCGATGAGGGGCGGGGAGCACAGCAGCAAGGCAAGCAGAAGGCGCAAGGAGGTCATGGGGCAAGGGTAGTTTTCGATGGCCAATTATCAAGGCTCAAGGACCGGCATTATTCAGCTCCGATAATTGATAATTGATAATTGGTCCTTCGCCCTTGATAGTGCGCGCACTGATTTTAAACGGATTATCATGGACAAGGTACGCATTGGCATTATCGGCATGGGCAACATGGGGCGCTTCCATGCGAACGATCTCCTGGATGGTAAGGTGCCGCGCGGCGAATTGGCCGCCGTGGGCAGCACCTCGCCGCATAAGCTGGAGGAGTACAAGGAAAAGGGCGTGCAGATTTTTGGCTCTGGCGAGGAGATGATTGCCAGCGGCGCGATTGATGCCTTGCTGATTGCCACGCCGCATTATCAGCACACGAGTCTTGGCGTTGCGGCTCTGGAGGCCGGTCTGCATATCATGGTGGAGAAACCCATCTCGGCGCACAAGGCGGATGCTGAGCGGTTGATTGCCGCGGCGGCGGCACGGCCGGATCAGGTGTTTGGCGCGATGTTCCAGCTGCGCGTGGAGCCGCGTTACCAGAAAATCCGTGAGTTGGTGCAGGGTGGTGAGTTGGGCGATCTGGTGCGGGTGTTATGGATCATGACCGATTGGTTCCGTAGTGAGGCGTATTTCCAAAGTGGTGGCTGGCGCGCGACCTGGAAGGGCGAGGGCGGCGGTGTATTGCTGAATCAATGCCTACATCAACTCGACGCGATGCAATGGATCACCGGCATGCCGAGCAAGGTGCGCAGCCACGTGGGCATCGGCCGCTGGCACGACATCGAGGTGGAAGATGATGTGACCTGTTACATGGAATTTGCCAATGGCGCTTCCGGCGCGTTCATTACGTCCAGTGGCGAGACGCCCGGCAGTAACCGGTTTGAAATTGCCGGCACCAAGGGGCGGTTGATCTTGGAAAATGACAGGCTCACGCTTACGCGGAATGCCGTGCCGTCCGATGAATGGTGCAAGACCTCGAAAATCGGTTTTCAAAAACCGGAGACTACTGTGGAGGAGATTCCCATCCCCAGTGCGGACGCGGCGCATGCCACGTTGATGACGAATTTTGTGAACGCCATCCTCGATGGTGAAGCGCTGATCGCGCCCGGTGTGGAAGGGTTGGGCTCGGTGGAGTTGGCCAATGTGATGGTGTATTCGGGGCTGCTCAATGAGTCGGTGGATCTGCCAATGGACGGCGCGGCGTGGGAGGCGAAGCTCAATGAGCTGATCGCCAATTCCACACACGAAAAGAAAGTGGTTGAAGTGAGCAGCGAAGATTTCGCCGCCAGTTTTCGCAAATAATTTAAAGGAACTATCATGGAATTAATGGGCATAGCCGATGAAGGGGCCGTTTCGATTAACGGCCAGATCGCCGTGACGCAACAGCTCGGTTGGAAATGGATTGAGATGCGCGCGGTGCAGGTGGAAGGCTTCGATAAAGGGCCGGTGCACGAGATCCCGGACGAAGCTTTCGAGGTTGTGGCGCAGAAGCTCGAGGCGTCCGGCGTGGGCGTGTACGCCTTCGGTTCCACGATCTGTAATTGGCAAAAGACGGTCGAAACGCCGTTTGACGTGAGCCTTGCCGAAGTGGAACGCGCCATTCCGCGCATGAAGCGGTTGGGCACGCAGTTTGTGCGGATTATGTCCTTTAAGCCCACCGACGATTGTGCGGTGACGCCGCCGGAAGTGTTCGAGCGCGTCGGCGAGGTGACGAAACGTTTTCTCGATGCGGGTCTGCAGCCCGTGCACGAAAACTGCATGAACCACGGCGGCATGAGCTGGCAGCATGCCGAGGAGTTGCTGGAGAAAGTGCCGGGACTCAAGTGGGTGTTCGATACCGCTAACCCGATTTTCAATGCCGATCGCCGCGGCGAACAGCCGTGGGGTATGCAATGCCCGTGGGAATTCTGGGAGCACATGCGCGATCACACCGCGCACATCCACATCAAGGACGCGGTGAAAACGGCGGACGGTGAGGAATACCATTTCCCCGGTGAAGGTGACGGTCGCGTGCGCGACATCCTCAAGGACGCCTTCGAGCGCGGCTACGACGCGGGCATTTCTATCGAGCCGCACATGACTGTGGTTTTCCATGACACCGACGGCGGCCCCGCTCCTGAAGAGGCCATGGCCGAAAACTTCGTGGAATACGGCCGGCGTCTGGAGAAAATGATCGCTGAAGTGCGGGACTAAAGCAGGCTCGCCGAATCGCTATCGAGATACAGCACGCACTGCGGTTGCGTGCGCAGATGTGAGGCGGGGCAGACGGTGCTGATCGGCCCATGCAGGGCGTCCTTGGCGGCCTGCGCTTTACGCGTCTCGGGGCAGAGGCACACCATCTTCTTCGCCTGACATAAGGCCGGCACGGTGAGCGTTAGTGCGTATTGCGGCACGGAATCGAAGGTTGGGAAATGGCCCTCACCGTGTTGCTGTTGTCGGCAGGCGTCATCGAGCTGGACGATCTTCACCATTTCTGGGTCATTCAGGTTTGCGACGGGAGGATCATTAAACGCAATGTGTCCGTTCTCGCCCACGCCGAGGCAGCATAGATCAATTGGCTGCGCCGCCAGCAGATCGGCGTAGCGGCGGCATTCCCTGATCGGCTCCAGCGCATCGCCTTCCAGATAATGAAAGGCCGCCGGCTGCACCTTCTGCTCCACGCGCTCGCGCATGTAGCGGCGGAAGCTCGCGGAATGATTGCCGTCGAGCCCGAGGTATTCGTCCATGTGAAAGAGCGTCACCTTGCTCCAGTCCACCTCGCCGATGGCGACGAGTTTCTCGAGAAACTGAATCTGTGAATTGCCCGTGGCCAGAATCGCCGAAGCACTTCCTTGGCCGGCAATCACGCCGCACAAATATTCATTCACCTCAACCGCAGCAGCGGTCGCCATGTCATCCTGACTGGCAAACACACGCACCGGCAACGAATCGACCTCAAAGGATTGAACAGGTTCTGCACTCATGAATGCGGGCAGGGTAACGGGGCGCAACGGTCGGTCAATGCCAAAGGGTGTTTTTTGACTTTTGTCCTCGCTTCTGCTTCACTGCGCGGCCCATGAACACGCTCCGACACACTGATGCCGGCTACGCTCGCAAGCTCGACCGCCTGTGCGCAGCCTCGAGTTTGTTTGACCTGAAAATCGAGTCGGGCGCGCGTGAGATTGTAGAACGGGTGGCCGCCAAGGGCGATGCGGCGCTGATTGAATTCGCCAAGAAATTTGATGGCGCCAAGCTCACGGCCAAGACGCTGCGCGTGAGCGAGGGCGAGCTGGCCACGGCCGGGCAGGCAGTTAATGCCAAGCTGAAGCGCGCCATTCGGTTTGCCCATCGGAACATTAGCCAGTTTCATAAACAAGGCCTGCGCAAAGGCTGGAGCGGCCATAATGCGCAGGGCGCGAAGGTGGGGGAGAAGTTTGATCCGTTCGGGCGCGTGGGCGTGTATATCCCGGGCGGCACGGCGCCATTAATGAGTACGGCGCTGATGACCGTGACGCTCGCCAAGGTCGCCGGTTGTCGGGAGATTGTAGTGTGCACTCCCTGTGGCAAGAATGGTTCGGTTAATCCCGGCTTGTTGCACGCGGCCAAAGTGGCCGGTGCCACCGAGGTTTATCGGGTAGGCGGCGCGCACGCGATTGCCGCGATGGCTCATGGCACCAAGACAATTGTGCCGGTGCAGAAAATTTTTGGCCCCGGCAATGCGTACGTGGTGGCGGCCAAGCGTCTGCTGGTGGGACATGTATCGATTGATTTGTTGCCCGGTCCAAGTGAGGTCCTCGTGTTGGCGGATGAAACCGCCAATCCGGCCTTTGCTGCTGCGGATATTTTGGCGCAAGCCGAGCATGGTTCCGGTCACGAACGCTGCTGGTTGGTGAGCAGTTCGGCCCGCGTACTTAAGGCGGTGGATCGAGAGATTGAAAAACAATTACCCGAGCGTTCCCGAGCGGATTACATCCGCAAAGTGCTTAAGCACAACGGCTGGCTGATTCAGGTGAAATCTCGCGCCGAAGGCATCGCCTTGGCCAATCGCCTGGCGCCGGAACATTGCGAGGTGATGATCAAGAATCCTCGATCGGCCGCGAAAGAGATCGTGACCGCAGGCGCGTTGTTCCTGGGGAATACGTCGCCGACAGTGACCGGCGATTATGTCGCCGGTCCAAGTCACACCCTGCCAACCGGCGGCGCCGGTGCGTCGTTTCCGGGGCTGACAGTAGATATGTTCCAGCGCCGTACCAGCGTAGTGGAATACACGCCGGCCGCTCTCCGCAAATCGATTGAAGCCATCGAACAATTCGCGGGCGTGGAAGGGCTGGACGCTCACGGCCGATCGGCTTCCATCCGGCTTGATTAATTTATGAGCCGTATTCGCAAACACGTGGAGCGCTTGCATCCCTACGTGCCCGGCGAACAGCCGAAGGTCCGCGGGCTGATTAAGCTTAACACCAACGAGAATCCGTATCCGCCGTCGCCCAAGGTGCTGGCGGCGACGCAGGCGGCGGTGGACGATCGGCTGCGGCTGTATCCCAATCCCACGGCGCAAGGACTGCGAGTGCGCTTGGCCAAGTTGCATAGTGTGAAGCCGGAAAATGTTATCGTGGGCAATGGCTCGGATGAACTGTTGGCCTTGGCGACCCGCGCGTTTGTGGAGCCGGGCCGCGATTGCGTGCAGTATTTTACGCCGAGCTATTCGCTCTATCCCGTGCTGACGGATATCCATAATGCCCGCCGCCATGAAGTGCCGTTGCCGGCGGATTTTAGCCTCCCAACGGTTCAGGAATTACGCCGCGACAAACGCTGGGATTTCAAGGCAGCTCTGACCTTTGTGACTACGCCCAACGCGCCGAGCGGTTACGGCTATGCCACGGCTGACTTAGATGCGTTATGCCGCGCGCAAAAAGGTGTCGTGATTCTGGATGAAGCTTACGTGGATTTCGCTGGAGAAAACGCCATGGCTTTGGCGGCAAAGTATGATCATGTGCTGGTGAGTCGTACGTTTTCCAAGGCGTACTCGCTGTGCTTTCAACGGATTGGTTATTTTGTCGGTCCGGCCAAATTGATTGAGGCGCTCGACAAAATTCGGGACAGCTACAACGTCAACGGCCTTGGGCAAGTGGCGGCGGAGGCGACGCTGAAGCAAATGCCATACTATCGAGCCAACTTCCGGAAAATCATCGAACTGCGCGAGCGCACGACCGAACAATTGGCGGCGTTGGGTTTTCAGACTCTTCCGAGCGCGACGAACTTCATCCTCACCAAACCACCCCGCTTCGCGGCCCGTGGGTGGTTAACGCGATTGCGGGAACGCAAGATCCTAGTACGTTGGCTTACCGATACGCGCGTGAGGAATTTTTTGCGGATCACCATCGGGAGCGAGCACGAAATGGCCGCCTTGCTCCGGGCCGTGAAGGTGATTCTCAAAGGCTAACGCTTGTAACGATTGGCCTCGCGGCGGTTGTGGATTTTCACGAAGTCATCGCGTTCCTTGAGGACGCGGTCAATGTCGTGCACAAAATCTTCGCAACTCTGGGCTAGCCCACCCATGGAGATGACGGTGTCGCGTTCGGCAAAATCATTGGTCACCGCCAAGGCTTCGCCGTAGGGCTTCAATCGATAAGCCGTGCGTTCGATGAGATCATCGGCAGTTTTGCTATCGCGGGAAAAAACCACTTCCAAAGAATCTGTTGAAATATTTTTGGGCACATCCTTGGGCGCGCCGGCCCCGTCGAAGAAGAGGGTTACAGGGGTGCCGACGCTGTCTGCGTATTGGGTAAGCACGCGGATGAGCGCCTCGCGGGCGCGGGCCGAATGGCGCGGGGCGTCTGGTGCTAGATCACGCCAGGCGTGTAAAAGACTGTAGCCATCCACTAATATCCGCACCACGGCCATTTCTGAGTGTGAGGCTGAGGTGGTGTGAGAGTCGAGGGTTTTCACTCAGGAATCTTTTAGGTAGCTTTCTGCATGCCGATTTACGAATATGAACATACCGAGGGTAGCAGGGTTTGTCCCATGAAGTTTGAGGTAAACCGGCCGTTGAATGCCCCGCCATTGACCGTGTGTCCAGTATGTAAAAAGCCCGTGCGTCGTGTGTACGGGGGGTTTTACATGCCTAACCATCTCCAAAAAGTCAACGTGCGCGCGGCCAAGGAGGCTGGTTTCACGGTCTTGAAAAAATCCAGCAAGGGCGAGTATGAGGTGCACAAGCCGGATCGAGGGATCTAATGCCAGACCGCTTGCACGTATACTTCTCCGGCCACGTGCAGGGGGTGGGGTTTCGCTATTCGGTCAAGCAGTTGTCACTGGAGTTTGATGTCACTGGTTGGGTGAAAAATCTCCCGGACGGCCGAGTGGAACTGGTGGCTGAGGGGGAGCGTAACGAATTAGAGACTTTTCAAGCCGCCATTCCCGATGCAGGATTGCGCCGCTTTATCCGCGATACCCAATCGCATTGGGGCGAAGGCACGGGCGAATTCCGAGGTTTCGAGATTGCTCGTTAAGGCTTCGGCATGAGATACGCAATATTGTCAGACATCCACGGAAACCTAGAGGGGTTGAATACCGTGTTGGAACACGCCAGTTCGCAGGGCGTGGATAGATATGTCTGCGGTGGCGACGTGGTCGGCTACAACGCTAACCCTAAGGAGTGCATGGATATTGTGCGCGGTTTGGATATGCCTTGTGTGATGGGTAACCATGACGAGTACATCGGGCAGGACTGTGATCTATCCGCCTTCAACCCGATTGCCCAAGAGGCCGTGTTGTGGTGCCGTAATCAGCTCAGTGAAGAGGATCGGCAATGGTTGCGTGACTTGCGTTATGTTCGATTGGTGGATCATTTTTCCATTGTGCACGCCACGATGGATAGCCCTCGTTACTGGGGCTATGTGCAGGATGCGAATGATGCGGCGGCAAATTTCACCTACCAAAGCACCGGCCTCTGTTTCCACGGACATACGCACGTACCACAGATGTTCATTGATGACGGGGTGGATATTCATCATGGAACTTTTATTGAGCCGTTGAAGCTGCAAATCGGTAATCGCTATTTCATCAACGTGGGTAGTGTGGGCCAGCCGCGCGACGGAGATTGGCGTGCCGCCTATTGCATTTATGATTCTGAGGAGGAAACAGTGGAACTCTTCCGGTTGGAATACGATAAAGAAACGACCAAGTCTAAGATTCGGGAAGCCGGGTTACCCGAACGGTTGGCTGAACGGCTCGACTACGGCAAATAACCGCGCTTCGCGTGAAAGTCCTTATCCTCAAACCCAGCTCACTCGGGGACATTATACATGCCTTGCCCGTGTTGCGTCTAATTAAGCGGCAACGCCCAAATTGGACGGTACATTGGTGGATTGCTAAACATTTTTCGTCTTTGCTGGAAATGGATCCAGATATTGCTGCGTTGCATTATTTTGAACGGAATGCATGGAGCGAAGCGCAAGGCCTGTGCCGGAGCTTGGAGCGCATCGGGCAAATGCGCCGCGAACAATTTGATGTGGCGATTGATTTACAAGGTTTGGCCCGAAGTGCACTGCATGGCTGGGCCGCACGTGGAGCCTACCGGATTGGCTTGCAACAAAATCGTGAATGCGCCGCTTTGTTTTATGATGAACGTGTAGAGCGTCCCACCCCAGAAACCCATGCGGTGGATTGGTGCCGGGCCGTACTGCCGCGACTGGGGTTGCAAACCGATGGCGAATTTGAGTGGATGCCGGAACGTCCCTGGTTAAATAAGCGATTGACCGAACAGGGTTATGAGGCGGGGCCGCGTTGGGTGGTCCTTTGCCCAGGCACTCGTTGGCCCAGTAAGCAATGGCCGGTGGAATATTTTGAACAGTTGATGGGTGAATTGGCGGGTGGCTCAGTGAGGTTTGCCGTGGTGGGTAGTGGCGCCGAAAAAATTCTGGGTAAACGTCTTGCCGGACGCAAGGATTGTGTCGATTTGACTGGCAAAACAACGTTGCCTGAAATGACCGAGTGGTTACGAGCCAGCTCGGTTGTAGTGACCAATGACTCAGGGCCGATGCATGTGGCGGCGGCGGTGGGCACACCAGTGATTGCCTTATTCGGTCCCACTAACGCCAGTAAAACAGGGCCATACCATGCTCGTGGAACGGTGCTGGCGGCGGATTCCAAGGATTGCGCCGTGTGCGCGCGCGGCTTATCCTATCGGGCTGAAGGCTGTGATTGCATGCGCTCGATCGCTCCAACCACGGTTGCGGAAGCCGTGGCAGCGTGTGAATAACTCCGCCG
>CAJWMQ010000049.1 GCA_913042895.1 uncultured Verrucomicrobiales bacterium
ATTTGAGCATATCCACCATCAGTCGCCCTGCGCCAAGCTGCGGTTGCGGTAGTGCACGATGGAAAATTCCGGCTCCACGCGCAGCACAGATTCTTCCTCAAACTGATTCTCGAACGTGGGAAAAAACACATCGCCCTCCACTTCGCGCTGCACCAGTGTCAGCAACAGATCCGTGCATTGCGGCAGCGCCTGTTCGTAGATCTGCGCGCCGCCGGCGATGTAGGCAGTTCGACCTTTCAGTCGCGGAGACACTTCGTCTAGCGACCGAATCACAGTCACATCCGGATGCGAAAAATCTCCGCGCGTGAGCACCATCGTCTCGCGTCCGGGTAAAGCGCGCCCAATGGAATCGAATGTGCGCCGCCCCATCACCAGCACTTGTCCCATGGTGGTTTGCTTGAACCACTTGAAGTCTTCCGGCAAATGCCACGGGATCTCCAGGCCGTTACCAATCACGCGATTGAGCGACATCGCGGCGATGGCTTTGAAGGCGCTCATACCGCCACCGGCGCCTTGATGTGCGGGTGGGGGTCGTATTCTTCGAGCGTGAAATCCTCAAACACAAAATCGTGAATCTTGGTGACGGCCGGATTCAGTCGCATCACCGGTCGTTGGCGGGGTTCGCGGCTGAGTTGTTCCTGCGCCTGTTCGAGGTGATTGGAGTACAGGTGCAGATCTCCAAAGGTATGCACAAACTCGCCCGGCTTCAGTCCGGTGACCTGCGCGACCATCAGAGTGAGTAGTGCGTAGCTGGCAATATTGAACGGCACGCCGAGGAACAGGTCGGCACTGCGCTGATACAACTGACAGCTCAACTCGCCGTTGCGCACGTAGAATTGAAAAAACGCATGGCACGGCGCGAGCGCCATTTGATCCAGCTCACCCACATTCCACGCGCTGACGATCAGGCGCCGGCTATCCGGGTTGGTCTTGATCTGCTCAATCACCTCATCAATTTGGTGAATCGTCCGACCATCGGGCGCACGCCAGTCGCACCATTGCGCGCCGTACACGCGGCCCAGATTTCCCTCGTCATCAGCCCACTCATCCCAAATGCGTACGCCGTTTTCCTTGAGGTAACTAATGTTGGTATCACCTTTCAGGAACCACAGCAGCTCATGGATGATGCTCTTGAGGTGCAGCTTTTTGGTGGTCAGCATCGGAAAGCGATCGCGCAAATCGAACCGCGCCTGCGCGCCGAACACCGAGATCGTGCCCGTACCCGTGCGATCCTCTTTGCGCTCACCCTTCTCCAGCACATGCCGGAGCAACTCCAAATACTGAACCATGCGCCGCCAAGCTGACCAGCTGACTCCTCAGCGTCAAACCCCGATCATTCCCAAACTATTCGCCGCTTTATTCTGGAGACTTGAGTCGAGAGACTCGAGACTGATCTCGTGCTGCGAATCCTCGTAACCGGCCTCATCGCCACCGCCCTCATGTTGGCGGCGTTTGTCGTTTGGGGCGGTTATTTTGAGGAACTGCTTACCGGCGATCCTACCAGTGCGCCCGGTCGGTGGGATTGGCTCTTCGTCGTTGGCCTGCTCACGCTTGATGTCGTGCTCCCCATCCCGGCAACGGCTGTCCTCGCCTCACTGGGTATGGCTTACGGACCGCTGCTGGGCGGGGCCATCGGCACACTTGGCACATTTGTCGCCGGCACCACTGGCTTTCTCCTGTGCCGCGTGCTCAACGAACGCGCCGCGCGGTTTTTGGTTGGGGAACAGGGCATGAAACTCGGCCAACGTTTTTTCGCCAACCAAGGCGGTTGGGTGATCGCCCTCTCGCGCTGGACCATTCTCATTCCGGAACTGCTCAGCTGCTACGCCGGCCTCATGCGCATGCCGGCCCGCCAATACTTTGCCGCGCTACTGTGCGGCTGCGCGCCCATGAGTTTTACCTACGCCTGGCTGGGCTCCACGGATGCCGCGCAGGAAAACAAACTCTTCGCGCTCGCCCTAAGCGCCGCGGTGCCCGTGATTCTCTGGGGCGCCTGGAATTGGTGGCAAAAGAAAACTAGTTAATCCTATCAGGCCAACCTCCACAACTTGGACAACTCTGACCCGGCTTAAAGACATAAATACTGCCACAGTAAGGGCATTTGGACGGTCGGTCGGGATCATATCCCAAACCCAACTCAGGTTTTTTTGCACGAAGACTGAGAGTAACAGAAGTTATCCAATTAGATAAATGCTCCAAACTTACACCTTTTATTCCGGGTAAAGTTATGATGCCTTCATTCGTATATATTTTCACTGATTTACTCTCGTAATCAGATTGATCATCATAGCTCAAACCTGCTGCATGGCATATCCCAATGAGATCACGGCCATGGATATCAAAGAACACCTTCTCTTCTAATCTGGAAGCATTCCTTCGCCAGCGTTTTTTTGTTAATCTTAAGTGGTCGGCCTTGATCATAAACTCCCAGACGGGGTTTCTATCTTTATGCCAATATAACCAAGAATCCCTAATACGTTTCCTATGGTACCCAAATAACAAGAGGAATAAAGAGGGTGGGAAAATAACATGGATAAAAATCCATACCCAAATTGGCCAGTGAACTTCATTTTCTTCCACTTCTCTGGAGCACAAAAACCCATCGGGAATCTCATCTATTTTCCATCCTTTTTGCAATAAGGCAGCTTCGCTGTCTTTCTCGATGAAATCCTTTTGTAGGGCCATTAATGGACGGCCGCCATACCAGGTTACCAAATGTTCCTTAATATAGGTTTTGGTCTTATCTCCGGTTCTTCCCAGCATTTCCACCAACACCAGCTTTTGTTGATGCGTACTCTCTAATAGGTCAAAAATTAAATTTTCTGCCGCTTCCTTTGAATGAGGGATATGTTTTGATTCAACCAATACCGACTCCCCGGCACCATACACTCTGAGGATTAATTGGTGTTTGTGGTAATGAAAACGGATACCTTTTAAGGACCACTTCACCATTGCAATCAGACCGTCTCCTCCAATCTCATCACCCAATTTTACTGCTAGGATTATCGCTAAAACGACTGCACACGGGAGAAATAAGAGAAATAAAAGAAATAAAAAGGGTAATTCAATCAATGAGACCCATCGGAAAAAAGCAACCCTCTCATGCTCCAAAACCATGTGAGTAGCATCTTGTATATTAGCCCCGACCAAGTCTTGGATTTCCATCTGCTGGGTTTTATTTCCACTTGAAGGCAAAACCCGAGATTTCAACTCTGGCTCAAAATCCTCTGGATTCATCCTCTTAATTAGTTCCGCAAGAGGAATCCAACCATCGGCTGTGTTGGAAGCTACTATTCCTAGGTCAGAAGGTCTCAACACTCCTTGCTCCAGAAAGTCTTTGACCTGTCTCGGAGTAAAGGGGCCTGTGGGCTTATCTTCTCTTGCTATATAAATTTGAGTTAGATCCCTCATTTCAGCCGTATCGACATATTTACCCAACTTAAATTCGTCAGTGTATTGCCGGTTTTTTTTGCCATTCTTAGCAACATCGGAGCGTTGCTTTATCTTATTAGTGACCCATTCCTTTAAAAGATAAAACCCGGCAACCAGAGCAATTGGTAAAGTTGACCAAATTAAAATCCACTTAGCTGCAGGGTAATCCTCGAACATTCTATTTTGGCTTTGAAGTACGAATATATATTTTAAAAAAGCGCTAAGCTCCAGCGCGACTAAGCCGATCGGCGATCGCATTCCACTCTGGTTTTTCGGGCACGGCCTCCACACATATTAGTTCGGCACCTTCTGCATCACAGCGATGCAATTCACCATAAAGAGTTCGCGCATAAGCTTCAGGCTCTTTTGGCAATACACTCACGCGACCGAAACGTGTACCGGGCACTACGATCGAGTGCGCCAGCACGCATACACGATCGTGCGGAGTGCGAGAGTAAGCGATTTGCTGTTCCAAATCCGCCTCGTCCGCCCAGTTCATCACAAGCAGGCGCGCGTTGGGCGCGTAGTGGCGCTTGAGTTGACCGGGGCTTTTCAGCACGCCCTCGTCGTGGCCGTCCGTCACGGTGTGCTCGGGCAGCACGGCGGCAATCGCGGCCGCCGACACCATGCCCGGCCGCAGTATGCGAATGATTTCGCCGGTCAGATCGATTACCGTGGATTCGATGCCTACCTGTGCCGCGCCGCCATCGATCACGAGCGGAATACGGCCCGCCAATTGCGTTTGTACATGCGCCGCCGTCGTGGGCGAGATGTGGTTGGATAAATTGGCGCTGGGCGCGGCGAGCGGGAAGCGGCAGGTGCGAATCAGTTCCTGCATAAACGGATGCCGCGGCAACCGCACGCCCACCGTGGAGCCGCCGGCTGTAACGATCTCTGGAATCTCGTCGGCCTTGGGCAATACCAGCGTCAGCGGCCCCGGCCAAAACGCCGCGGCCAGTGCCTGCGCGGTGGCCGGCCATTCGGTGACGCAATCGCGCGCCATAAATTCATCGGCCACATGGACGATCACGGGATTTGCCGCCGGCCGTTGTTTGGCGGCAAAGATCGCCTTCACAGCCGCCGCATCCAGCGCATTAGCCGCGAGGCCGTACACGGTTTCGGTGGGCACAGCCACCACCTCGCCCTTACGCAACACCGCCGCCGCACGCGCCAAGGCTTCGGCCTGTGCTTCTGACATCTCAGAAGATTTAATCTGAAGCAACTCAGTTTCCACTACACGCGCAATGTAGTGGAAGACGGGAACGGTGAGTAGGGAATTGTGAGTTTAAGAAACCGCCATTCCAAAATACCTTGAACGGTGCCTCTAGAACCTTAACCCTCTCCGCATGTTGAATTCTTTGACCGAATCGCTCCGGGCCGGTGCGGATTTGACGGCCGAACAGGTGACCGACTCCGTTGCCCACATGACCGCCGAAGCCATTCCGCCCGAGGCCAAGGCGGATTTCCTCACCGCGCTCGCGGAGAAAGGCGAGACCGCCGAGGAGTTGGCTGCGTTCGCCGGCGAACTGCGCGCGCGGGCGACAGCCGTACCGTTGGACGACACCACGCGGGCCGGCACCATCCTCGACGTCTGCGGCACCGGCGGCGATGGATTGAATACGTTCAACATCTCCACCACTGTGGCCATCCTCTGCGCCGCGGCAGGCGTCACCGTGGCTAAGCATGGCAACCGCGCCATCACCAGCAAGAGCGGCAGCGCCGATGTGCTCGCCGCGCTCGGCATCCCCACCGACCTTTCACCGGCTGATGCCGCCACGTCCATAGCCGAGCATGGCTTCGCCTTCCTATTCGCGCCGCTGTATCATCCGGCGTTCAAGCACATCGCCCCTGCACGCAAACTCTGCGCCGAACGCGGTCAACGCACTCTATTTAATTTTCTAGGCCCGCTTCTGAACCCCGCCAAGCCTACTGCCCAACTCATTGGTGTCCCGCGTGCTGAGCTCACCGAACCGATGGCCAAGGTGCTGCAAAGCCTCGGCATCGCGCGCGGCATGGTGGTGAGCGGCTGCGCCGGAGACGGTCGCATGGATGAACTCTCCACGCTCGGCAACAACACTATCGCGGAATTTTACCAAGACCGCGGCTTCGCCACCGCCACTCTCAGCCCAGCCGATCTGCCTTTGGGCCCCGCCACACTGGACGACCTTGCCGGCGGCGATGCCGAAACCAACGCTGGCATCATCCGCTCCATTCTCGCTGGCGAAACGCAGGGCCCCAAACGCGAGGCCGTGCTGCTCAACACCGGTGCCGCCCTGTTCGTGGCCAACGCCGCCGACTCCATCAGTGCCGGCATGGACCTTGCCGCCACCGTCATCGACGACGGCCGCGCCACCGCCAAGCTCGCTGCGCTAAGCAACTGACATGGACCGCGAACCGCCCATCCTACAACCGCCCGTTGCCTCCGTGGCGCAGCCGCGCAAAGGTTGGTGGAAATTCTTACCGATATTGACCCTGACCGCCTTCGTTAGCGCCGTTATGTTTGTGGCGCGTTACGAACCGGTAACCAACAAGCATTACTATCCCCAGTGCGGTTTTAAAAAAACCACCGGCTTTGATTGCCCAGGTTGCGGCGGCCTGCGCGCCACTCATGCGGTTACCCGTGGCCGAATACTCGAAGCTTTTAGGTTTAGTCCCGGCTTAGTTTTAAGCCTACCCATTGTCATGTACCTTGCCGCCCTTTGGATTCGCGAATGGCGCCGGACCGGAAACATGCCCGTGCCGCTTGCCCAACCCGAATGCAACCGACCTCTAATGTGGCTCGCCATTCTATTCGTTTCACTCGGCCTACTAAGGAACATCCCCGTGCCCCCCTTTTCATGGATGTCCATCCCACCACCAGTGGTCGAAACTTCCGAATAGGACCAAGCTCTGAATTAGACTCTCATAATCAGCGATGGCCCAAACATACGAGATCATTGGAGGCGATCATAAGCCACATGGGCCGGTGACGGGAGAGGAGTTGTGCCAATGGATTCGTGAAGGACGCGCCAGCAACCAAACCATGGTGCGCATCAGCGGACAGGAAACCTGGCAACCCATCGGCGCGTTCCCGGAATTCCTCGGCCCATTGCAGGGCTTACCGTGGGTGCCCGTCAATCAACCGCCACCCAAGACTCATCCACTGGCCGTCACCAGTTTGGTCTTGGGCATTGTGGCGCTCCTATTCTTTCCGGCAGGCGTTCTCTTTGGCGTGCCGGCCGCGTACTGCGGACACCGGGCGCATTCGCAAATTGCCCAGTCCGGTGGCGAATTGGGGGGCACGGGCCTTGCCACTGCCGGGTTAGTTTTAGGCTATATCGGGACGCTCATTGGGGCAGTGATGTTGATTCTCTTTGTGATGTTATGCCTGGCGCTTATTCAGTAACCTGTTCGCGCGCATGAGCAAAACGCCGCCAGAAGACGAGCCAACGGATTCCCCAAAGAATCCGGATGATTCGCCAAAACCGGAATCGGATCAGCCACCATCTCCCGATCTCCCGCCTATCCCGGAAGCTGTGCGCGAGGCGTCCTTGAAAAAAAAGGACACCCCGGCTCCTGATAATAAAGAGACGGCCTCTCCCGTAGTGGAAGCGGAAGTCATCACCGAGTCCGAGTCCACAGATCCGCCGGCCGGAAGCTACACGATTATCGGTGGCGACGGTGACGAGTACGGCCCGGTTTCCATTGAGGATGTAGCCCGCTGGATTCGCACCGGCCGCGCCAATGAACGCACGCTCGTGCGCTCTGATGAAGCCTCCCAATGGCAACCCCTTGTGGAAGTGCCGGAACTGGCACTCTTGCTGACCGGCGCGCTAACGCCCAAGCCAGGCAAAGTAAAAGTCATTGCGATCATGACTCTGGTGGGTGGGATATGGTCAGTGATGGTCGCACTAGGATTAGTTTCGGGCGTAGTGGCTTGTCTAGTTTGCCCTTGTACTGCATTCCTAAAAATTCCCTCTTTTTGTTTAATCCCTAGCACGATTTATTCATTTGGAGCTGGTATCTTTCTGATCATTCAAGGTGGTCTGCTGCTTGGCAAGCACCCGCATATGCACCTGCATCGAACACGTTGGACGGCCAGTTTACAGATTGGGTGCCTACTGGCAGGTGACATTCTTAATGTCATTTTAGGAATCTTAAATCACAAGTTCATGAGCGATACTAATGTAAAGGCCTATCAGGCCGAACAGCACACTGGAAACACCATCAAAGATCAAACTTGAGCGAATATATTATCATTGGTGGGGATGGGAAAGAGTATGGCCCCAAGACAGAAACTGAGATTCGAGCATGGATCGAGCAAGGCAGACTCAACGCATCAACGCAAATTAAGGACCTAAAAGAGAACCGATGGAAAACCATCCAAAGTATACCACATTTCGCCGGCGCGCCGAGCGATAATGGTGACTTTCATTCTGACAGCACACCTCCTGAATTTAATAAGGCACCTTTAGCCGCTAACACTCTGACCAGAGTCAATGGCCCAGCGATCGCTATGATGATCCTGTCCATTATTTGTATTCCAATGGCATTATTTGGTATGACGATCGTTGCTTTCCCAGAAAGTATTAACACCATTCTGCCAGATATGCCGGCTAAAATGGCCGAACAAATGGAACAACTAGTCAGCACCGGGGCCGTTGGGATTGCCCAATACGCGCTTTCTCTGATTGCCAATCTTACCATTCTCATTGGTGCCGTTAGAATGCGTAAATGCCGCAGCTATGGTTTGGCTTTGACCGCCAGCATCCTGTGCCTCTTATGCAATTGGTCATGCTTCTGCCTTGGGCCAGGAATCGGAATTTGGGCGCTTATCGTATTGTGTAAACCCGAAATCAAAGGGGCATTTCATTAAGCATGATACCCCAGCGACCGGATATCCGGTGGCTAAACGGATTTATTCGAGCGTGTTTTTTTAAGCAATGTTTTATACAATTAAGCAGCGTGTATTAGGACTTAGTGTCCTTAACAGAACATGAAGCAATATTTTATTATCGGAGGTGATGGAAAGGAATACGGTCCGGTTTCTGAATCCGAAGTTTTCGAATGGATAAAGGAAGGGCGAGCCAATGGCGATACTCGCATCAAGGAAACGGAAGCCGAAAAATGGAGCCTAATTCGCAATTTAGAACAATTTAATTTAAGTACACTTCCCTCCAATAACCCTGAAGACATACCCGCACTCCCTAACGCTTCAGAAGCTGCGCAACAAAATCCATTTAACGGACCCGACAACTATTCGCCCCAAAAAAATTACGAAGCCCGATATTTCAACGTCTCACCTGCGGCCGCTTGGCTTTGCGGTGGCCGGTGGAATGCTGGGAACATGTACAGAGGTTTCGAGGTATATAAAAATAATATTGGTGAAGTCTCTTTATTATTTTCGATACTCTTGGCGATCTTATTATTAGTCGTTGTTATTTCCGTTCTGGCACAAATTATGGCACTAGTGGTGAGTGCGGTTATTGCAGCGATTCCAGTGGTTGGTATAATTTTAAATATTATCCTTTGGATTGTATTACCAATACTTTTCTTTTCTTTATTCGCCCCACTTACACCTGGGCCACTTCTCTTCTTAATTCGGCTTATCCGCAATGAACCGGCTCGAATGGAAGACATTATAGCTGGCTACACTCGTAATGGCATTCAATGTGTATTGGCATTTCTGGTCCAGAACGTGATTTATCATATCTTTGTTTTTTTAGGATGTTTACTAATAATTTTGGCGACGGGTTGGCCCTTCATTAAGTTGCTTATTGAAGCAGCAAAAGCTGGAACTGGAAGCCCGCCTACAGGCATTCCTGAATTAGGGATTACGTTCTTTGCAGGCAATATTATCGGCTTGTTAATCATCGTTATACCTACAACTTATCTAGCGATAAGTTGGGCTTATTCGATGGTTCTCATTGTGGATCGGAAAATGAATTTTTGGCCAGCCATGGAATTAAGCCGAAAAACAATAACTAAACACTGGTTTCGAATATTTCTCTTTTTCATTGAGATTGGATGTCTTGCCTTTCTAGGAATAGTTACCTGTGGCCTCGGCTTATTTGTTACCATTCCCCTGGCCATGACGATGCTTGCAGCTTCCTACGTTCATATCTTTGATGAACAGGTCTATGAGCGTGGTGCGCAGCGATGAAGTGGGTCTGCCTCATGGCGAATATGACGGTGCCCGGGGTAGGCTCCATGATCGCCAAGCGTTATGTGGCCGGGGCGATTCAGGCGGCAGGGTCCGTGATTGCGTTTGTGATGGTGGGGTATTGCTTCTCTGAATTCTACGCGTCCATGAAGGATTATTCGGAGAGTTTGGATGACCCGGATCAGATGGCCGAAGCCATGAAAGCGATCTTTGGCAAGATCAAGGAACCGCTCATTGTGGGTGGAATGGGGGTAATAATCCTAAAGGTCACGTGGGTCTGGGCGCAGTTTACCACGGCGGCGGTGTTTAAGAACGAGAAGGCGGCTGATCAAGAGCCAGACGGCCCCGATAACGTGGCGGATGCCGAAACTCTTTTGCGCGATTCCTCGAACTGAAGGCGCACTTGTAGCACCACCTCGCGTTGCGGGCGCAGTTCGGTATTAATAATCACATCAGCCTGTTTGTAGACAGGCTCCCGCTCGGCCAACATCCGACGGATGGTGCCCAACGGATCGTCGCCCTGCAACAGCGGCCGGTGGCTTTGATGCTTGGTGCGCTCGTGGATGGCTTCGGCACCGGCCCAGAGGCACACCACTAGGGCATGACGCTTGAGGCTGGCCAGATTTTCCGGATCGACAATCGCACCGCCGCCGGTGGCTATGATTAGGCCGGTGCGCGTTTCCAGTTCAGCGAGTGTTTCGCGCTCTAGTCGACGAAAAGCGGCTTCGCCTTCGGTTGCGAAGATCTCAGAAATGGAAATGCCTGCGCGCTCCTCAACCAGCGCATCAGTGTCCACGAATTCAAACCCCAAATCCTTAGCGGCCAACCGTCCCACGCTGGATTTGCCGCAGCCCATAAACCCCACCAAGGCGAGGTTTTCAATGGAACGTCGATCGGACATAATTCGAGCATGCCCGAAGAGTGCCGTTGGCGCACGCTTGTTTTCAACGAAACGTTTCGGCCGGGCACCGACTGCCAATGAAATTTGCTTTTCCGGCCGAGCAAGCCCGAGCATGATACCTACTGTGAGTAGCGCACAGGATAGAGGCGAACAAATCTTTCGCGGTATCGGTGTGTCGCCCGGCGTAGTCCGCGGCCGGATTGTGGTGATGGACCACAATCACGGCGAACGCCCCGCACGGCGTCAGTTAGATTCCGAGCAGTTGCCCGCCGAGTTGGAGCTGCTGCAAAACGCGCTGGCCGAAACGCGCCGCGAGATTTCGGCAATTCAAAGCCAAGTGCAATCCGGCATGGGTGCCTCCGAATCGGCGATCTTTGATGCCCACTTGCTTGTGCTGGAGGATTCCACGTTGCTGGAGGAGGTAAAGCGCTTCGTAGAAACTGAGAAGGTCAATGTCGCTTACGCCTTTCACGAGGTCGCCGAGAAATACGCGCATGCCCTCGGCTCGGTAGAGGATGAATACCTGCGCGAACGCGCAGCCGATATTCGTGATGTGACCAGCCGTGTGCTCGGACATCTCAGCGGCCATCGCTCCCAAGATCTTTCGCACCTCACCGAGCCATACATTCTCGTGGGGCACGACCTCACGCCCTCGCAAACCGCCTCGCTGGACCGGAATCTTGCGCAGGGATTTGCTACCGATGTCGGCGGCAAGACCTCTCACACCGCCATCATGGCTGGCTCCCTACGTATCCCTGCAGTCGTCGGCCTCAAGGCCACCAGCGAAAATGTAGCCACCGGTGATTACGTGCTGCTTGATGGCTTCAACGGCGTGCTCGTCATCAATCCCACAGACCAAACCCTCTTTGAATATGGTCAGCTAGAAAAAGAGCAGGAAAATCTACAGGACAAATTGGCCGAGATCAGAGATGCCCCTGCCATCACGCTTGATGGCCATGAAATCATGCTTTCGGCCAATGTAGAGCAAATCACCGATACTGTCGCCGTGGTTGAATGCGGCGCGCAGGGCGTCGGCCTCTTCCGTACCGAGTATTTGTTTCTCGACCGCAAAACATTACCCAACGAAGAGGAACAATACACCAGCTATCAACGAGTGGCGAAAGCCATCGCGCCTGAGCCTGTTATCTTCCGCACCCTGGATATCGGCGCGGACAAGATCAGCCACGCCATTGGCGAAACCGATGAAGCCAATCCCTTCCTCGGCTGGCGCGCCATTCGCTTTTGCCTCGCGCGCCCGGATATTTTCCGCACTCAACTTCGAGCCCTGCTGCGGGCCAGTGCCGGCGGCAACGTAAAACTCATGTACCCCATGATCTCCGGCGTGGACGAGCTGGATCAGGCCAATGAACTGCTCGAGGAATGCAAAGCTGAACTCCGCGCCGAGGGCGCGGCGTTCGACGAGGACCTCGAAGTCGGCATCATGATCGAGATTCCCTCAGCCGTACTCACCGCTAATGCGCTCGGGGCGCACGCGAAATTTTTCAGTATCGGCACCAACGATCTGATCCAGTACACCTTCGCGGTCGATCGCCTAAACGAAAAGGTGGCGGATCTCTATGACCCCACACATCCCGCACTGCTGCGCCTGCTGCAGATGACCATTGATGCCGGTCAACGCCATGGTATTTGGACCGGCGTGTGCGGCGAGATGGCCGGCGACCCCAACGCCGTACCTTTGCTCATCGGCCTAGGCGTCAACGAACTCAGCGTAGCCCCCACCATGCTCCCGCAAATCAAGTACCTCATCCGCCGGTTAAAACACACCGAAACCCAGGAGCTCGCCCTGCAAGCGCTCCAATGCGAATCCAGTATGGACGTGCTCGTGCAATCCCGTGCCCTCGTGCAGCGGGCCGCGCCGGGTATTTTCCATACGGTGCTTTAAACCCTTCATGAAACAAGTCATCCTCGCCGCCGGCTACGCCACGCGGCTGTATCCGCTCACCGAAAACACGCCCAAGCCGCTCCTGCCCGTTGGTGGCCGGCCCATGCTCGAGCACGTGCTCGCCAGCAGCGAGGCCATTGGCAACATCGACCACACCTACGTCGTCACCAACGAAAAATTTGCCGGCCACTTTGAGGATTGGCGGGCAACCCAACCGCATCGCGCCTGCACCGTGGTCAACGACGGTACCACCAGCAACGAGGACCGACTGGGCGCCATCGGCGATTTGCATTTGGTGATCGAACAACAAGGCATCGACGAAGACCTCCTTGTGATAGCCGGCGACAACCTGTTTACCGGAGATCTCAGCGGTTTTGGCGCTCGCTGTCGCGAAACCCAAACTTCTGTACTCGGAGTATACGATGTCGGCTCTCTTGAGGAGGCTACCAAATACGGCGTGGTGGCCGTGAACGATGTCGGCCAAATTTCCAGCTTCGAGGAAAAACCGGCCCAACCCCAAAGCACCCTCATCGGCATCGCCCTCTATTATTACCCGCGCGCCGCGCTGGCCGAGATTCGCCGCTACATCGCTGAAGGCAACAATCCGGACCAACCCGGCCGGCTCATCCAATGGCTGTATCCACAGCAACCCGTGCACACCTGGACCGTCCCCGGCGATTGGTTGGATATCGGTTCCAAGGAAACACTGGAAGCCGCCGACGCCTTGTTTCGGCGCACCGACGCTTGATTTCAGGCCTATTCCGCGTAGATTAAAGTAAATCCGCGCGTGAACCCCGTCGTTTCCCAGACCGACTCCTTTGTCAAACAGCTCAACTGGCACACCAACCAGTCCACCAAAGCCTTGGAACAACTGGCCAGCGGCACGCGCCTGCTGGCCCCACAGGATGACGCCGCTGGCTTGGCCGTTGCCTCCAAGCTCGAATCCCAACTCCGCCAATTCGATGCGGCGACGCGTAATCTAGCTGATGCCACCTCCTTCACCCAAACTCAAGACGGCTATCTGAAATCCGCCCAAGGCACCCTTGATCGCATGGGCGAGCTGGCCATTCGCGCACAGGACGCCACACTAAGCCCCGACCAACGCGCCCTGTATCAAACCGAATTTCAAGCACTCAAAGACACCTTTAACGACACCCGCACTGCCGAATACAACGGCCAAACCCTCTTTGACGGCACCGCCCGCACCGTCGCCAGCAGCCCCGAAGATCTGACCCAGCTGTCCGGCATTGACCTGTTTACCGCCGAACAAAACGCCGTCACCGCCCAAGCCAACCGGCTCAATACCCCAGCCCAAGCCCAAGCCGCCCTGCAGGATATCCTGACCGCCACCGATCAACTTGCCACCGCCCGCGCCACCACCGGCAGCACCTTGGCTGACCTGGAATCCGCCTCAACCCGCCTCATCACTCAGACCGAATCCACCACCGCCGCCTTCAGCCGCATCTCGGATACTAATGTAAACGAAGTCATGACCCGATTAGCCCGCGAACAATCCCTCACCCAAAATAATCTGTTCGCCCTCAAGCAGTTAAATTCGAATCAATCCCACCTGATTGATTTACTTGGGTAACATTCAAACTTTTCCCTATTTAAGGATCATTGAGAGAAAGTTGGCATAGTTGCTGCTGCTTTCAAACAAGGATAGATTCTTAGACAGGGAAAAAATGGTTATTAACTCCAATATTGAGGCTCAGCGTACTGCCGGCAACCTGCAGAGAAGTCAGGAGGCCATGCAACGGTCGCTGAACCGGTTGAGTTCGGGGTCCAAAATAGTAAATCCCTCTGATGATGCGGCAGGTGTGGCCGTAAGTTCCCGTCTCGAATCGGAGTTAAGGCGTATGGAGTCGGTGATGAATAATCTCTCCCACGCCACCTCGTTCACTCAAACGCAGGACGGATACCTGAAAAACATGGACGCTGCCTTCACTCGGATGAGTGAGCTAGCCATGTTAGCCAGCGACGGCACCAAGCAGAGCTCCGACCGGAACCTTTATGACAAAGAATTTCAGCATTTAATGAGCTACGTTCGGTCGACTCGGGCAACAGATTTTAATGGAGTCCCTCTATTCAACGGATCGACCGTAGACGTATCCATTGATGAAAAGGGCAATAGTTTTGCGATCGGCGGAATCGATCTAAATGCCTCGGTTTACGAAAATGCCATCCAAGAACCATCCTGGCAGTTAACTAGCCAAGTGTGGGCGACTTCCACATCCGGGTATGTGACTAACCAGAGCACCTATCAACTGGAGACTACCGCTTACAAACTCTACACAGATCTATATTATAATGATTCTACCACACCCAAATGGTCCACTACCGACAATGGGGGCACGCCCTACTCTGCGGGCAGCTGGGTGATCAATGATGGTTCTACTATCAACGAAAACCCTCCGACGGGTTCAGTGAGAACCTATTCCACAGGCGATTTTACAACTGATAATCTATCCGACCCCAACTTAGGTAATGGTTTGTTTAGCGAACCAACTCACTTCAAAAGTCACTCAGCAGGCAGCTTTCTGAGTTCTGACCCAACAGCCAAGGGAGATTTAACCAATGCACAACGCAGCGTGGTTCCCGCTGGTTACTTTGTCGCGATTGACCCCACGAGCACGGGCAGTTCACAAGATACTGCGGCAACAGCATACCAAGTCGGGCAAACCGTTAGCACCGAGCAAGATTTAAGCGGGATCGCCACCAGCCAAAGCGGGGTTTCGCTATCGACTCTAGATAAAGCTAATTCCGCACTTAACTTGGTAATGAATGCCATGGAGCAACTCCGGATCGACCGCGCTTCCTTGGGAGCGATTTTGCAAAGGGTAGAATATACCACCACACAACTTTCAACGAGCAAACACAACCTCACCCAGGCAAAGAGTCGAATCTCTGACGTGAATGTGGCCGAGGAAACCACCCTCTATGCCAAACAACAAATTCTTGTTCAATCTGGCACGCAAATGTTGCGTGAAGCCAACAATCTACCCCTAACAGCATTGGAACTCCTTAAATAAAGTATAATACCCCTTAAAACTAAAAGAGTTATCCAATTCAGTTAGGGGAAGCAAACAACCGGTCGGGCCAAACTTTTTGGCCCGGCCGGTTGACTCCTTTTTAAAGCTCGTGTCAGGGCCACAGTTACCCTCTGGCACAATTATTCTGTAAAAAAATCCTTCACTTTCCTCATTTCGGGCCGAATAGTTGTTGAAGCCCCGTGCATCAACCTCAGCACACCTGTATCCTGAGGTAATTTAGGCGCAATAATTACGTACTTGGCTGGTGCTATGTCGTGATCAAAAAAAAGCAAAATATACCTGATATTCCCGCTAAAATGTCGAATTCCAACAAACCTTTCTGGAGTTTGGATCGTTTAGGTTTTTGCTCCATTGGCCTGCTTAGCCTGATACTAATTGCCCAATGGGCCCTCTTCCCGATCTACACCCCCGCCGACCGTGATGTAGCCTTCAAGGCCCCCTACGCCAAGGATCGGGCCGATTCTGTCAAAAAAACTACTTCTGAAGCCGCCGATCATCAGGAATTTCTCAGCCTAGTAAATCAGGCCCGCAATTCTCGTAATGGAGCGGGTGTCGGTGAAATTGCTAATTCAAATATTGAGAAAATTCAGCCTGCACCCCATCAACCTACATCGGTCGCGACAAAGCCTAAACCACCGGTGATTGGCTCTCAATGGGGTAAAGAATCGCACCCGGCACTGCGTAATTTCTCCAAATGGGCCGATCGATATGCCGATGCTTCTCCAGCAAAACGAAATAGTATGGTGGCGGAAGGATTACAGTTAGTTCAACAACGCCGGGAGATCATGTCCGATCTCATCCAGAATAACCCGCAACTGGCGATTGCTTCAGCCATGCCCGTCTGGCGCGCAGGCGAAATTCCCTTGGCCATCCGTGAGCAGGTAGAAAAACGAATAGCGGGTATTGGAGACTTAAGTGTCTTGGGTGTGACCTCACGGGAAAATACTCCAGTTGCTCCACTCATCACCAAAGCCCGAATTGGTTTTGAAGCGTATGACGCCCATGTGTACGGCCGACTAGCAACTGTCGGCTCTCAAAAAGATATCTCGATGCATGGTATCGCCGTCGATGATCAAGCGGCACTCATGGATAGCCCGATCCGATTAATCGATCCGGGTGAACCTTTACCCGATAAGGAACTGGCTGCCAGTACCACCCACCCGATAAACAGGATATTGGCTAACCGCAACGTAGAAGCCTCCCAATACGCCTTTGCCGAGAGCGGCAACAAACTCTATTGCCTCCATTGCGCGGGCTCTGGCGGTTGGCAAACGTTGATGTCCAACGTGCAGGCACAAGAAAATGGCGAGGGCGGAGAAGTCGCCGCAGGCCCGATCAGCCGCAGTTGGCAAACGCTCGGCACAGACAAGAAGATCGCCATCGCCATGATCGATTTCTCGGATATGACCGGGGGCGAAGTCGACACAGCTACCGCAACCTCTCGCATGACCGAAGTGGACAACCACTTAAGAGAAGTTTCCTATGGTCAATTCGGTTTTGGCACCAAAGATGTAGTTCCAACAGTCCTACGCATGCCACAGACTGCTGCCTACTATCAGGCAATTCCAGACGGCAACACCGGAGCCGATGGCCCCTATAAACTGGCCGAGGACTTCAAAACAGTATCTATCGCTGCGGGATATAACCCAGCTGACTATCAGTTCATCGTCATGGTGTTTAAAGATATGAATTCTTGGAGCTGGGCCGGCTTAGGAACCATTGGCGAATCTCCGGGCGAAGGGACGGCCATCACCTGGATTAATGGCACCGGTTTAGACTCCAGAGTATTAGCCCACGAGATCGGCCATAACCTTGGCCTTTACCACGCGAATGCTTGGGAGCAACCGACTAATGCCACCCAACCTGATGCCGCCACCGGTTCATTAGTTCCCTACGGAAACTATTACGACACGATGGGCGATACTTGGCGTAAAAGTTTGGGTGAACTCCAGTTTAATTCCCAGTTCAAGAGCCTGCTCGGCTGGATGCCTGACGAAAATATCCAAACCGTAAATGGCAACTACTCTGGTCGCATCTATGCCAGTGACCAAACTAAGGCAAGCGACCGTAAGTACGCTCTTAAAATTAATGCCAACCGCACCTTAGGCACCGGCAACGACCAGATGTCCAACATGGATTACTGGATCGAACACCGGAGCCGTTTCACGGGCGATGCAATTATTTCCAATGGCGCCATGATCTATCTGGCTGATGAAGTCGGCACTCGAAATCATTTGGCTTTATTGGATATGACCCCCAATACCGAGACCGTCCGCACTCCTTACAATGCACAGGTTCACGACCAAGCGTTGCAAAATGGCTCCTCTTTTTCTGACGTCAATAACCGTTGGAAAATCCAAATCACCGGCAAAGGCGGTTCCGGAGCCGACGCTTATGTTGATGTGCAGGTCACCGATTTATTAAGCCCACAAATTACCAGCCAACCAGTGGCCGACCAAAACGCTACCGCCGGAGGCAGTGTCACCTTCAATGTTACCGCGAGCGGCAGTAGCCTCACCTATCAGTGGCAGAAACAAGACGCCAACGGTAACTGGATCAATATCAGTGGTGCAACTGCCGCGAGCCTCACTTTATCAGACTTAACCACTGGGAATGCGGGCAAGTATCGCGTCGCGATCACCAATAATTACGGCACGGTTTATAGTGGTGAGAGTGTTTTGAATGTTAACCAGGTCAATGCGCCCACCATCTCCACACAGCCCAACGATGCCATGATTACTGGAGGCACTTCACACACATTAAGTGTGGTAGCTAATGGCACCGGATTATCCTATCAATGGTACCACAACGGCACACCCATTAATGGAGCTACTTCCCCGACCTACACTATCGGCACGTTCCTTCTTACTCATGAGGGTGTATATAAAGTGCGAGTTAGCAATAGCGGCGGTACCATTGATTCTGAAGAGGTCTTCCTCGGGCCACGTTTAAACACCATCCACACTCAACCCGCCTGGGCTGATTTCAATGGTACTACCCGTAACACCATCTTCTGGGGCGAACACGATGGCTTGGAAGGCGCCGGCCAATTTACACAGAACGAAAAACTTTATTACGAAACCAACAGCACCATTGGTATTGGGGTTGAAGACATGGCTGCGCGAGGCTGGCACGTTCAGGCTTTACCCTACAATCAAGATTGGG
>CAJWMQ010000050.1 GCA_913042895.1 uncultured Verrucomicrobiales bacterium
CAGGCGCGAGCAGAACGGATTTGGTCCGAGGACGAAGCCAGCGCCGTGGTCGAACGATGCAACGGACAAACAGGCATCGTGGAAGAGACCAAGAAGCCCAGCAAACAGGCACCACCGCAGTTGTATGATCTCACCACGTTGCAACGCGAAGCCAGCAGCAGGTTTGGTTTCAGTGCGCGCAACACGCTGGCAATCGCGCAGGCCCTTTACGAGCGGCACAAGCTGCTGACCTATCCACGGACCGATTCCAAATGTCTGCCGGAGGATTACCTCGGCACCGTGCGCGGTAATCTCGGCGGATTTGCCAAAGCCAATCCTAGCGCCACGCTGGCGCCCGAGGTGATCACCGCGGCCGGCAAGGTGCTGGATCAGGATTGGGTGAAGCCCAACAAACGCATTTTTAACAACGCCAAAATCAGCGATCACTTCGCGATCATTCCCACCGGCAAAATTCCCGGCGCGGGCCTGAAAGAGCAGGAGCAGAAGATTTACGACCTCGTGCTGCGTCGTTTTGTGGCGATCTTTTATCCGTCAGCCGAGTTCGAAAACACGCGCCGCATCACGCGCATTGAGCAGGATTCATTTCTCACCACCGGCAAGATTCTGGTCACACCCGGTTATCTCGAGGTGTATGGCCGCCGGCCCGGAGTCGCCGCGGAGAAGGATGAGCTTGTGCCCGCCAAAACCGACGAGGAAGCCAAGGCGCTGGAGGTGAATCTTAAGGGCGAACAAACTCGTCCGCCCGCGCGGTACACAGAGGCCACGCTGCTTTCGGCCATGGAAACAGCCGGCAAACGCGTGGACGACGAGGAACTACGCGAAGCCATGAGCGAACGCGGCTTGGGCACCCCAGCCACCCGCGCGGCCATTATCGAGGGACTGATCATGCACAAGTATGTGTTCCGGCATGAACAGCAGAAGCGCGATTTGGTGGTGTCCAACAAAGGCCTCGCGTTGATTGATTTGCTGGATGACATCGGCATCGACGCTCTGCGCTCGCCCGAGTTGACCGGCGATTGGGAGTACAAACTCAAGCAAATGGAGACCGGCGAGCTCAGCCGCGAGGTGTTCATGAACGAGATCAAGTCGCTCACCGAGACGATTGTTAATGCCACCAAGGACAAGATGACCGAGTTGGCCAACCGTAGCTATCCGGATGTCGAAGCCGTTTGCCCCAGCTGCAGCGCCACCACGCTGAAGCAAACCGACGGCAACTACGAATGCACATCAGCCGACTGTAAATTCAAGCTGAACAAATACATCGCCAGCCATAAGCTGCAGCCCGAGGAAGTGCAGGCGCTGCTGGGCAACGGCCGCATCGGGCCGTTTGAAGATTTCAAAAACCGGTTCGGCCAGCCGTTTGTGGCCGAGCTAAAAATGGTCGAAGGCGCTCGCGGCGGCTGGAAGCCGGAGTTTGTATTCGAAGGCGACGAAGAACGCGAGACCGAGGCGGACAACCTCACCGATGATCAATTGCTCTGCGAAGCACCCCTGGAAGACGGTACACTGGCCAAGGTCTATGAAACCGACCGCGCTTATCTTTGTCCGGACATGGCGCCGGCCAAACAGAAAAACGGCACGCGCATCGCCAAAGAAATTCTCAAGAAAGAGATCCCCGCTGATCAGGCGATGAAGCTGTTCATCGAAGGCAAGACCGACGTCGTCGCCGGTTTCATCTCGAAGAAAGGCCGCCCCTTTTCCGCGCATCTGCTACTGGACAAGCAAACTGGAAAGCTCGGCTGGGAATTCCCGCCGCGCCCGGCGAAGAAGAAAGCCGCCGAAAAAAAATCGGCCAAGAAGGCCTAGACTCGCTTTCCTCCCGTTTTTTTGCTAGCGTACAAACGTGCCGAGGAGGGCCACCGAAATCATCGAAACCCAAGACGCCTTGGTATTGTCATTCCTGCAATACCTGCAAACCGAGGCGGGCACATCGGTGTACACCCAACGCAATTACCGTCAGGCCCTTGACGAATTCACCGACTGGTACACCACCGAACGCAATCAACCGCCGGCCTGGCTGGAACTCAATAAGCTCGATTTCCGTGGATACCTTCGCTCTCTCGGACGGGGTAATTACAGTCGCTCGGCTATCCAACTGCGTTTCTCCGCACTACGGTCCTTTTACAAACATCTAATACGCCGCGGCAAACTCGATACCTCGCCGGTGAAGGAGATCGTACTGCCCAAGAAGGAAAAACGCCTGCCGCAGTTTCTCACGCCCGAACAAACGCTCGCCCTGCTGGAGGCTCCCCTGCAAGAGCTGGCCAGTGCCCGCAAGGAAGCCGAGGAGCCGGACAGTATTGATCCCGCGCCGTACCTGCGCGATACCGCCGTGCTGGAGGTGATCTATTCCTGCGGCCTACGCGTCAGCGAATTATGCAGCCTGCGCGTGATGGATCTGGACACCGCCCAGCGCCTCGTGCGCGTGTATGGCAAAGGCAAAAAGGAACGGCAGCTGCCCATCGGTGAGCCCGCTCTGCAGGCTATTGCGCATTACTGGGCGGCTCTCGAGCATCCGCCCACCGGCGAGATGCCGGTGTTTCTCGCCAACCCCAATGATCTCCGCCCGCTTTATCCGCGGCTGATCCAGATGAACCTCAAACATTATCTGGAAATCGCCGGGCTCGATCCCAAGCTCACGCCGCACAAGCTACGCCACAGCTTCGCCACCCATTTGCTCGACCGTGGTGCCGATCTGCGTAGCGTGCAGGAACTGCTCGGGCACGAAAACCTCGTCACCACCCAGGTCTACACACACCTCACCACTGACCGACTCAAGCAGGCCTACGACGACGCGCATCCGCGCGCCTGAGGCACTATTCACCGCCCGCGAATAACCTTGAATTGTTCACCAGTTTTGGTTAACAAGTTGATTTTCGCATGAGCGAAAGGAGGGTCGATCTCGGAATTTGGGACAAGCTGACGAAAGCAGTGGTGTTTCTACTCATCATTGCCGCGTTAATCGCTGTCGCCGTTTGGTATCTCCCTCTCATCAAACAAAACGAGCGCATGCGCGCGGAAATCCTTAGGCTGGAACAGGAAGTCGCCGCCGAGGAGCAAACCGCCGAACGCCGCAAACTGGCTATCGAGGCCATGCGCAATGACCCCGAGACCGTGGAACGTTATGCCCGCGAAAAGCTCGGCCTCGCCAAAGCCGGCGAAACGGTCATCCGCTTCGAGGAACCCGACCCCCACCGGCCCTGACCGCCGCCCTTCGGGCTTGCAATCGGCCCGTGCTGCGATAGGTTCCCTGCCCTTTAACCCCTGAAACACTATGGCGATTGCAAACGATCTTCGGCGCGGCAACGCGATTAAATTTAACGGCGCAGTGTGCGTGGTGATGGAAACCGGCCACGTGAAGCCCGGCAAAGGCCCCGCCTACATCCAAGCCAAACTCCGCAACCTGTCCACCGGTAAATCTACCGACAACCGCTTCAACTCCTCCGAGAGCGTGGAGATCGTTCCCATGACCACCCGCAAGCTGGAGTTCAGCTACATGGATGGCGACGATTATGTGCTGGTGGATCCCGATACCTACGAGCAGGAAAATGTCTCCGCCGAGATTATGGCCGAGGTGAAGGATTTCATGACCGAAAACACACCGCTCACTGCCACCTACGTGGGCGGCACTCTCGCAATGGTGGAATTGCCCGCCAACGTCGTGCTCACCGTGTCCGACGCTCCGGAAGGAGTGAAAGGCGATTCCGCCAGCAACGTAATGAAGACCATCACCCTAGAAACCGGCGTGGTGATTCAGGCCCCGCTCTTCATCAAAACCGGCGAGAAAATTAAGGTCGACGTGAAGAACCGAAAATACCTCGAACGCGCCGGCGAATAACGCGCTCCATTCAATCAAGGGAGGGACGAGTTCCACCTCGTCCCTTTTTCGCGCCTACTTCAACTTCGGCCGCAGCTTATATTTCTTCGCCAACCCCATCACCGTACGCAGGCTTTTCATGCCGCCGGTGCAGGTCGGATTGCTGAGATTCTGTGCCGCCGCGCACACGGCCGTCAGCAGACTGCGCTGCATATCCCAATCCTCAATGATGCCCATCAGCATGCCGCTGCAGAAGGCATCGCCCGCGCCGGCCGCGCCTTTGATGTAGCTTTGCGGCAGCTTCAAGGAGGATTGCCAATACTCCGTGCCCTCCACCGTGAGCACGTAGCCGCCCTCGGGAAAATGCACGCACACCAATTCTTTCACGCCCTTACTCAACAACGCCTTCGCGGCTTTGCGCAGGGCCGTGGTGTCCAGTGATCCGTTCTTGCGACGGATCACGTTGCCGGTGGTCTTGCCGGCTTCCAGTTCGTTAAGGATGCAGTAGTCCGTGTATTTCAGGATCGGCGTCACCACGCGGGCAAACCGGTCGCTGTCTTCGCTCACGCAATCGATGCTCGTCTTCAGCCCGGCGCGCTGGGCCTTGGCGCAAAGGGCCGCACCGCGTGTGCCGTAGCGTGGATCGGCAGCATCAATGCCGTCGAGCAACAACAGATAACCCACGTGAAAAATCTTGGCGTTCGATTTCTTGAAATCCAGCCCCTTGCCGTCCCACAACGCATTGGCGCCCTGACAATGAAAGAAGGTGCGCCGGCCGGTCTTCACCTCGGTCATCACGTCCGTGTAGGAGGTGGGTACCTTGTCGGTGGTGCGCATTTGCGAAGCATCAATCTTATGCCGCTTCAGGTCATCGAGAATATATTGGCCGAGCCCGTCATTGCCCACGAGGCCGGCGGCACTCATTGGAAATTTCGCGCCGAGCTTAGCAAGATTGATCAGCACGTTGTAGGGCGAACCGCCTGTGCCTTCGCTCTGGCTGAGAATGTTAGCCAGCGTCTCGCGTTGCGGAAACACATCCACTATCTTCACCTGATCCACGATCCAGCTACCCGCCGCCAATAATCCGTTTCGTTTCATAAAAAAGACGCCCGTTTATAGCGGCCGTCTCGGCAACGTGTCGAGCCCGTGGCGCAGCCTCAATGCCTCGCGGCGGTCTGGACCATCACGGTAAATTTCAAGCGCATCTCCAGGGTCTGGCCAACGCTACTGTTAATTGTAACACGCTTGATTTCCCCTGATCCCGCTGTACCCGTGAAAAAGGCTTCGCGGGTCTGGAACGCCACCACTCGGATATCTCGATCGTGCTTATCGATCACCTCGGTCATGACCCGGCAATTGCCGGTGAACCGCACGCGCCCGTTCTCCAGATGCGGCCGAATGGTCAGTACAATACCCGTGTCCAACGGTTGTTTGCGACCGGGTACGGCGACCTCTCGTCCGATCTCGATCTGGGTCTCCTCGCCCTCCAGCACGATCACTCGCGGACTGGCCAGCTCGCGATCGACCTGGTTAAACACCGCTTGGACCATCACCTGTTGCGGCGTGTCCACTTCGGCGGTGCCGAGCAGTTTGGTATTGGCACAACCAGCCCCGCTCAGCAGAGCCGTCATTGGAATTAATAGAATTAAAATACGCATTACTACCTCCTATTCGTATTCTCCCGATACTCACCAGTCGCGCAAACAAATCCTATTCACCCTGAATTTGACGAACCGCGCATCGTGCATTAGTTTGGCAGCTATGGCGATGAACATCCCGCATTACCACATCAACATCTTTTGGGACGACGCCGAATCCTGCTTCGTCGCGGAGATGCCTGACCTAAAACATTGCGTCGGTCAGGGGGATTCCCCACAGGAAGCGCTCGAAGAGGTGCTAGAGACTCGTGACGCTTGGCTGGAAGCCTGTCTCAGTGCCGGTGAGGAAATCCCAGAGCCACAATACTGCGCCAATTAACGAGCCTCATCTCCCCAGTCTCAGGACTTTTGACATTGGTCATCGAACCTACCTCCCCTATGGTGCCGCCGTGTTTCGTCCCTGCATTGATCTGCATGAAGGGCGCGTGAAACAAATTGTCGGCGGCACGCTTAGCGAGGCCGGCGCGGACACCAACTTTGTTTCCGAACGCCCAGCTGCCTGGTACGCTGAATTGTATCAACGTGATACATTGCGTGGCGGGCATGTGATCCAGCTTGGGCCCGGCAATGAAACCGCCGCGCGGGAAGCCCTCGCCGCTTATCCCGGTGGACTCCAAATCGGCGGCGGCGTCAATCTCGACAACGCCGCCGGCTGGCTCGATGCCGGAGCTTCCCACGTAATCATCACCTCCTGGGTGTTCCACGAAGGGCGACTGAATGAGGAACGCCTGTCCGCGCTGATCAAGGCCATCGGCGCCGAACGGCTGGTGCTGGATCTTTCCTGTCGCCTGCGTGGTGGCCGGTACTGGGTGGTGACCGATCGTTGGCAAACCTTCACCGAAATGCCCGTGGACGAAACCATCCTGCGCCAGCTCGCCCCCCGTTGTGCCGAATTCCTCGTGCACGCAGTGGATGTGGAAGGTAAACAGGCCGGCATTGATCACAATTTGATCCAGCTCTTAGCCGCGCACGCGGATATTCCCGTCACCTACGCCGGAGGAGCTAACCAATTGGCGGATTTGGACACCGTCCGCCATGCCGGCCATGGCCGCGTGCACCTCACTATCGGTAGCGCCCTCGATATCTTTGGCGGCGCGCTCAAGTATGAGGACTGCGTGAAATATAATCGTCGGCACGGTGGGAATTAATTTCACCCCACAACGCCCTTGCTGCTTCCGTTTCGCCTGTTACCCTCAACGGCATGCGAATCATTTTATATGTTACTGCCTTCCTCCTCTCACTACCGGTGCAGGCCCAGAAGAAAAAAGGCCCTCTTGAGCCGGTCACTGATGACCCCAAGCTCCCGCGTGTTCTGCTGATTGGTGATTCGATTTCCATTGGCTATACCCTACCTACCCGCGAGTTTCTGAAAGGCAAAGCCAATCTACACCGCATCCCTACAAATGGCGGCCCGACCACCCGCGGATTAGCGAGTATCGATGCGTGGATCGGCGAATCTAAGTGGGATGTAATCCATTTCAACTGGGGTTTGCACGATCTCAAGTACATGGGCCCAAACGGAGAGAATTTGTTTCCCAGGGAAAAAGGCGGCAAACCTCAAGTGCCCCTAGCAGATTACGAAAAGAATCTCGAGAAGCTCGTGGTGCGATTGAAAAAGACCAGCGCAACCTTGATCTGGCGCAACACCACGCCCATTCCCTCCGGATCCAAAGGCCGGTATGTCGGTGATTCCGTGAAGTATAATGAAGCCGCCGCGCGCGTGATGAAAAAGCACGACGTGCCCACGCACGACCTCTTTACGATGAGCAAAAAACGTATGGAGGAACTGATGCTGCCGGCCAATGTGCATTACAAAAAAGAGGGCTACATCGCACTTGGCAAAGATGTGGCGCGCGTCATTTTGAAGGCGCTGGAAAAATAGCGTGGCCAAACTCTATTTTTACTACTCGTCGATGAACGCAGGGAAATCAACCACCCTGCTGCAGTCGGCCCATAACTACCGCGAACGCGGCCTCACACCACTGTTGTTTACACCGCAACTCGACACGCGCGCCGGCACGGGAAGAATCGCCTCGCGCATTGGGCTCGAGACTGAGGCACGCTCCTTTACGCCCGCCGACGATCTCCATCAACTCACCGCCGCCGCCGGCGCCATCGATTGCGTGCTCATCGACGAGGCACAGTTTCTGACCCGTGCGCAGGTTTACCAACTGGGCGAAGTCGCCGACCGGCTTGATGTCCCCGTGCTCGCTTACGGCCTGCGCACCGATTTTCAAGGAAACCTATTCGAAGGCAGCCAACAACTCCTTGCTTGGGCAGACAAGCTTATCGAGATCAAAACTATCTGCCATTGTGGCCGCAAGGCGACCATGGTGTTGAGAACCGATGAAGTTGGCAATGTTGTACGTGAAGGGGAGCAGGTAGAAATCGGTGGTAACGACCGCTACACTTCCGTGTGCCGAAAATGCTTCAAGGAAGGGATGGCCAATACGCAGCCCGGTGACCTGCCGCTGTAGCGATCGCCATCACTCCAAAGCATATTTTCCTATCCAGCAAGCGCTAGAAACTCTCCTTCACCTCGTGAGCATCCTCGTGTTCGTGATGATAATTATCCACGAACTCGTCCATGCCCTGCTCGAAGAAGAACTGCTCCTCGCCAAGCGTCGGTTCCAAATCATCCAGCCATGTGGCCTTGGGATTATACTTGGCGAAGAACACCTTGTTGGCCCAGTAGGGATTGCGGCCTTGGATGAACTTCATCACGAACACTTTCTCCCCGTGGATCTCGGTCACACCATCCACACAGACCTTACCAGGCGTGCAGCTCATGCTCGGACCGCGCACCGTGCGCGCCAGTCCGCTCACTTGATTGTACGCGCGGCTGAAAATGTCGTACGCCCGCGCCAGCGGTACCTCGAAGTAATTCTTCGGGCCCGTGTCGCGTTCTACAAACATGTAGTACGGCACGGCGCCAAGCGCCACTTGCTTGCGCCACAGAGCGGCCCAGATGTCCGGATGATCATTCACGCCCTTGATCAACGGCGCCTGGCAACGGACCACCGCACCCGCATCGATCAACCGCTTCACCGCCTGCTCAGAGACGTCAGTTGAAAACTCCACAGGATGACTACTATGAGCCATCACCGCGAAGTTTTTACCCGCCTTACGCACCTCGCCTATGAGGCGCATCAAGTCATCCGCATCCTCACCCTCGGTGAAGCGGTAAGGCCAATAGGCAATCGCCTTAGTACCCACCCGGATGCTGTTCAGGTGCGGGATATTCATCAGCGGCTCGATGTATTGCCGCAGGAACTTTGTCTTCATGATCATCGGGTCGCCGCCAGTGATCAGCACGCTGTCGATTTGGGGGTTCTCCTCCACGTATCGGCGCAGTTGCTCCGGTTCCCTGTTCGAGAACTTCAACTCATTGTCGCCGATAAACTGCGCCCAACGGAAGCAGTATGTACAGTAGGCGTGACAGGTTTGGCCCTGCGCCGGGAAAAACAATACCGTCTCATTGTACTTGTGCTGCATGCCCGGTAACTCCTCGCCATCGAGCATTGGCTTGTTCAGCTCCTGCTGCCCCGCAGGGTGCGGGTTCAGGTTCGCTTGAATCTCTCTCGCCGCCAATTTGATCTCAGCTTGTGGCGCCTCTCGGTCCACGAGATCGCGCATGCGCTGGAAATCGGCATCAGCCAGCATCCCTCGCTGCGGAACCGTAAGCTGGTAAATCGGATCATTCGGCAGGTTATCCTTGTTGATAAGATTTTCTAATACATAGTTGTTGACCTTGAAGGGCAACACCGCCGAAACGGCCTGCATATCCTTCACTTCTTCCCCATTTAAACCGAGGACCTCGGCGATCCGAGGCAGGTCGTTTCGGGTATTGGCTTTGTACGGTTTCATGGAAAACTCCTAGTTAATATAACACAAACTGGGCTCGTCTGCCGGCAATAGTGCCGGCCTCTGGGGCATAACCCCTGACGTTGGATGTCTTCGACTATGACATAATCTTAAACCCAACCCAAGTCTGGATTGTAAGTTTTCTTTAACCACAAGGGTAAGGTGTTCAAGAGATAAGTTTTGTTAAATCAATCGCCCAATCTGGGCGACTCCGCGATTGCCCGTGTCCATCCAAGACAGTAAGGTTTACGCTTATGCGCGATTTTACACGGCTTCACACCCTTTTCCTCGCCCTGACCATTTCTCTACTGGTCGGCTGCGCCGATTTCCAAGCCCAAAGCCGCGCCGAGTCCGCCAAGGAATACAACGAGCTGGGCCTGTGGATTAATAACACCAATGAACTGGCCAAACTTCCCGCCTTACCCAAGCCCGATGACGGCTGGCTGAGCCTATTTAATGGCAAGAATCTATCCGGCTGGGAAGAAACCGATTACGCCGGACGTGGCAATGTGAAGGTGCAAAACGGCGAATTGCACATCGAGAACGGCCTCGTCATCACCGGTGTTACCTACACAAACAAAACCGTCCTGCCCAAGACCAACTACGAGATCGAGTACGAGGCTAAGAAATTAAACGGTACGGATTTCTTCGGGCTGCTCACCTTTCCCGTGGGCGATGCCCATGCCTCGCTGGTCACCGGCGGCTGGGGCGGCGCGGTCACCGGTATCTCCAGCATCAACAGCATGGACGCCTCCGAGAACAACACCACCGTGTATCTCAGATTCAACAAGGATCACTGGTACAAATTCCGCCTGCGCGTCACGCCCGATAACCTGAGCGTGTGGATGACCCCGAAGGAACATCTTATCCCGCTGAACGCCACCGTGGCCACCGTAGTCAAAGCCTACCAGGAAGACGCCGCCAAGGCCGGCCAAACCCTCACTGCCGAACAGGCCGAAGCCGCCCTGCGTGCGATCAACCCAAAACTGGATGAAAACATTCCCGCGCGTGACACCATCTATTTTCCGGGCGAAGCCCAGATTATCAACGAGACCATCAAGGATAAGGTCGTGAACATGCGTGTTGGTGAGATCGAACTCTCTGCTCCGCTCGGATTCGCCACCTTCCAGACCTACGGCGTCCTCCGCAACATCCGCATGCGGCGGATCAAATAATTAAAGCCGCTGCGCGAAGTGAATCTGGCGCGCCACCTCCTGAAAACCGCAGGAGGGATAAAGCGATTGTCCCAGCGGATTGCTGACCATCGTTTCTATTGTCGCGTACTCCAGCTTCTCCTCCCTGAAAAACGCCAGCGCGTGCTCTAGTAATGCCCGGCCGATCCCCTCGCGGCGCGCCCACGTCGCCACGGCCAGATTTGGAATCCGCCCCTTGCCCGCATCCCGGTCTATTCGGGTGGAAATATAGCCGGCCACCAGCCCATTGGCCTCAGCCACAAATACGCCCTCCGCGAAGATCGCCACATCCTCGTCTACATGCCGCGCCTTGCGCCAGCGCCAGTCATGTCCCGCGAATTCTCCCTCCAGCACCCGTTCGGTGGCATGATCCAGGGAAACGCCTTCAAACCCTTCCATCGTGATGGCCTTCAAGGATTCCAAATCCCGCCGATGATATGACCTAATATTGAATTGCATCTTTCTCATCCAACCAATTTCCACTGAGAACCACCAGCATTTTTGCGCTCGCCCCTTGCTTCGCTTAACCCCCTGCGGCATCATCCGCCGTGCATTTGGCGCATTTACGATTGCGGGATTTCCGGAACTACACCCGGCTGGATGCCGACTTCGAACCTGGATTCCACCTCCTGCTCGGCCGCAATGCCCAAGGGAAAACCAATATTCTGGAAGCACTGCATTTGCTCGCCACCCTGCGCTCCTTTCGTGGCGTAGGCAGCGCAGCCATGGTGCGTCATGGCCAACCCGGATGGTTCGTAGGCGGCCGCGCCATCGGCACAAGCACGCATGATGTCCGTATCTACTGGTCCTCCCGCGAACGCCGACTCACACTCGACCAGCAACCAATCAAACGCCTCACCGATTACCTTGGCACTTTTCGGACCGTTGCCTTTTGTACGGAAGACCTCGCTCTCGTGAAAGGAGCCGGCCGAGGCCGCCGCCGATTTCTGGATTTTCTCCTCACCCAAACCGTCCCCGGCTACCTTCACCTGCTCCAGCGTTACACCCGTGCCGTGCGTGCCCGCAACGCGCTTCTCAAGCGCAAGCCGATTGATGAAGCCGCTCTCGACAGTTTCACCGCTGAAGTCATCCAATTGGGCAACCAACTCATCGCCCATCGGCACGACCTCATGCCCGCCCTAGTGCCCCGCATCCAAGCCGCCCATCAGCGCATCGCTTCCGGTGGAGAAGAATTGAGCGTGGAATATGTACCCAGTGTGAAAAATGATTTTGCCGCCGACCTCGAATGTATTCGCGAACGCGAACGCAAATATGGCACCACCATCATCGGGCCACACCGAGATGAAATAGCCCTGCTCCTACACGATCGTTCCGCCGCCGATTATGCCAGCGAAGGCCAAAAGCGAACAATCGCTATCGCTCTCAAAATTGCTCAAGCCGAACATCTCACTGAGATACACGGTGCCCCTCCTGTTTTATTAATTGATGATGTGATGGGCGAGTTAGACGAGCATCGGCGGCAAGGTTTTCTACCTCTGCTTGAAAAATGTGGAACTGGCCGTGGCCAAGTGTTTATGACCTGTACTGAAGAAAACTGGCCCCATAATTTAAGTAAAGTTCTGCAACGCTGGAAAATACATAACGGCACTCTTCAGCCCTGCTAACAAAACGACAAGGCTCCTTGAACGTGACGCCTGCTCCTGCTACTTTCCGCGCCATGCGGATTCTTTCCGGCATCCAACCTTCCGGCGCGCTGCATGTAGGCAACTACTTCGGCATGATGCAGCCGGCCATTGAACTCCAAGACGAAGGCGAGGCGTATTATTTCATCGCTGATTACCACTCGATGACCTCGCTCTATGACGCAGATCAACGCCGCCAGAATACGCAGGATGTGGCGCTGGATTTTCTCGCGTGCGGGCTGGATCCGGCCAAGGCGGTGTTCTTCCGCCAGAGCGATGTGCCCGAAGTCACCGAGTTGACCTGGCTGCTCACCACGCTCACGCCCATGCCGATGCTGGAGAATTGCCACAGTTATAAGGACAAGCTTGCCAAAGGTCTCAAACCCAACCACGGCCTGTTTGCCTATCCTGTGCTAATGGCGGCGGATATTTTGATCTACGACAGCAACGTCGTACCCGTGGGCCGCGATCAGAAACAACACGTGGAGGTCACGCGCGATATCGCCGGTAAATTCAATCAGACTTATGGCGAAACCTTTGTAATACCAGAACCACGCATCCGCGATGAGGTGGCCGCGGTGCCTGGCACTGACGGCCAGAAGATGAGTAAGAGCTACGATAATACGATTGAGATTTTCGGAGCTGAAAAGCCGCTGCGCAAAAAAGTGATGCGACTAGTCATGGACAGCCGACCACCGGAGGAACCCAAGCCAGATGCAGAAAAGAATATCGCCATCCAACTGCTCAAACTTTTTGCGACTGAGGAAATAGCCAGTAAAACGGAAAATAAATTGCGCGAAGGCGGGCTGGGCTATGGGGACTTAAAGAAAACTCTCTTTGAACATTACTGGGAATACTTTACCGAGGCGCGCGCCAAGCGTGCTGAGCTGGAGAATAATTTGGACTACGTGGATCAGGTATTACGGGAAAGTGCAGAGAAAGCACGCGCACTAGCTTCAACAGTGGTTGACCGGGCCAAGAAAAACTGCGGGTTGAGTTAGGCAGTTACTTCGTGGGGTTGCTGTCGATCACGGCAGTGCGATCCCCCACGGAAAAGGTGTCATGCGCCATGGCCGTAGTATGACAGTCTCCGCACTAGCGCACAGGGAAAAAAGGTTGCGAAATGAACCTGAATCGCTAGGGTTCGCGCAAGTCCACTGACTACCCCAAAGGCCTCGGCCTGCCGGGAATTAAAATCCAAACACTATAAATCAGACTATGAAAAACCTCATTGCACTCATTGCCGTGATCTTCGCGGTGAACGTACAGGCCGGTGAATACCCGGACATCTCCATCGCTGACCTCGAGAAAGCGATTAAATCCGGTAAGGTTGCCGTCATCGACGTGAACGGCGCTAATTCCTACGCTAAGCGTGGCCACATTCCCGGCGCAGTGTCCTTCAGCAACAAGGACGCACTGTCGAAGCAGCTCTCCAAAGTGGGCAAAGACACCCTGGTAGTGGCTTATTGTGGCAACTCCCGTTGTTCCGCCTACAAGCGTGGCGCCTCCGCCGCTGAAGAGCTTGGCTTCAAGAACGTGAAGCACCTCTCCGCCGGCATCGCTGGCTGGCTCAAAGCCGGCAAGAAGGTTGAAAAGAACTAAAATTTCTCTCACTTCAACAAATTCAAAGGCGCCCTAGGGCGCCTTTTTTTATTAGGCAATCAAGAGAAGTGACGAGTCCCGCCCCTTATTCCAATGCCTTGTACGGGGCGAAGGTAGCGGTGAGGATGCTATGGATCACCTGCTTCTCGGCGTAGGGAAGATGCGCACCCAGGGCGTGATCGGTGGTAAGGGCGGCTCGGAGATTGTTTAACACCGCCGTTTTCAATGGCGTGGGCAAACCAATAAAGGCCGCGCTGTGAATCATGTAGCTGCAGCGGTGCTTGAACATCCGTGTGCGCAAATCTAATTCGCGAAGCGACGCGCCTTGCGGCGTCTTGCGCGCGCGGGCCAGAAAGAATTGTTTCAAGGCAGTGTCACCCTCCAGTCCTCCGGCGGGCAACGGAGTTTCCCCGGTAAACAACAGGTACTGCGCCAGTGTCTCGCCATATTTCTGAATGACAGCCTCCGCCTCGCCGGCGGCCAAGGCCGCGCGGGTGTCGTAGGTGGCCTTGATGGCGCGGTTCACAAATCCCACCTGATGTTCCTGCAGTAAGTGCGCCAACACATCGCTGGTGGCCACGGGGTAGGTTTCGGAGCGATAGTTTTTGGCCGGCGGATTCGGATACGTCTTGATGGTGCCGGCCACAAATTCGCCCACCAGATTGCCCTGATGTTGCTCGATACCGTGCCGGCCGGTCAGGTGCCAACCGCCGAAGCGGTCCTTAAAGGGAATCGCATGGCCCGTGCGGTCGTTTCGGAACGATTCCAAACTCCCTCCGCCATTGGCCGGTACCACGCTCTTAAGCAACAGCCCCGGCACTCGGCCGATTTCAAATTCCGCATGGCAATTAAAACACCGTGCACTGCGCTCCACCTTGACCGGCGCGGATCCGCGCGGAATATCGAAGATATAAAAGATACCGCCCAGCCTCGGATCGATCGATACAATTTCCAGCTGACCGCCCGGCACCCAACCGACGTAGATATCCTCATTAAAATACAGCGCGCGCGGGTTGCGTGGGGAAATACGCCGCAGCTGCAGGCTCGTGGTAGAAAACACCAGCGTTTGCGTGGCTGGCGAAATATCCAGTGCCCTTAACAGGCTAATGACAAAGGCCTTTTCACTGGCGCGATCCAGCGGGATGCGGCCACCTTCGAGTGCCGACTTGAGCTGCGTGAAGCGATCGCGCGGCGGGTGTTCCCAATAATTGTGCGGCGCCTTTTCAAAATCACGCAGACGCTTGGCCGCTTCGGCAGGCCACGCCAGCCACAGGAGGGTAAGCAACAACAACGCGCGATTCATGAAACTCTGACGGGCGACAGGCGTTAGGGGTTCAATTTCAACGCCTCAATTTGTTTGAGGTCAAAGGCTTCCAACAGACCGAAGCACATCATTTCCGGCAGATGATTCGCCCCGCGATTTTCGGTGAGCACTTCCTTAAGCGATTTCATGGGATCATGCAGGGTAACCGTCTGGATCGCCTCGGTTTGCACCGCCGCCAAACGCGCCGCCACACTGAGACGCGGACCGACCGATTGCAGTCCCACCGGCTCTCCATACGCCTCCGCCGCCCAGTCGGCGATTGCCGCAATCTGGCCGGCCTGCACGCCCAAGGCGCGCTCGCCCACTGCGTGCATCAGGATCACATGAAGAAAATCGCGGCTCTTAATCTTGGATTCGCCAAAGAAAAACGGATCCAAGGCCACCACCCGATTGCCGTCCTCCATGAGTTGGGTGACCGCAGCGGTTTGTTTCGCCCGCCCTTCATCAGCGATCAGCAGCGTGGTCGCCTTTGCCTCCGGCGGCGTAAACACCGTCGCCGGCACCGTCCAGTCGCGACCAAGGGCAAATTGAAAATGCACCACACCGCCTTCGCCGCCGACTTCCTTGGCGGTGTTTACGGTGTAATCCTTCGCGTGGATAATCTCAAGCAACCGTTTGCGCTGCTCGGCCGGACTACCTGTTTGCGGCTTGGGCAGGTCTTTCATCAACCCGAGCGCGATGGAGTTAAAGGAATGATTATCCTCCGGCAACGGCACAACCAGATCATCGTAGCTTTTCACCTCCGCTTCACTGGGAATTTCCCGCGCATCAAACGAAGTGTTCCCGGGATAAAACACATCGCCCATGAACCGGTACAATTGCTGGCGGTTATCCACGCCAAAGTTGTGCGAGCCGGGTTTGTGATTGATGTGGGTCCGCAAATAATCCCGTCGATCCAGCAGGCTGAAAATCGGTGCTGCCGCATCAATCAACGGCGGCAACGCGTGGCCGGCCGTGAAGCAGCAGCGATCGTACGCGTTGTTGGTCAGCAACGCCGCGCGATCAGCAAGCATAGCAGTGAGGTGCGTGTAATCCGCGTACACCGCGAGATCATTGGGCGTCTGTTCCGAGTCGCCCAAATCCTTGCCGTGCCGAGCGCGCGTCTTGAAGCTTGAATAGCCGGCCACCGGATTGGCCAGCTTCACCCGTTCATCCAGTGAGCTGATAAAGATCGTTTGCCAACCGCCACCGGACAGACCGGCCACCGCCACGCGATCCGGGTCGGCATTCGGATGCGCCAGCAGCACATCAAGTCCCTTGCTCATGTTCAGGTAAAAAGGTGCGATGCCCGCCACTCCGCAGAGATCAAGCTGCGCCATCTGGTAATGCCCCATTCGGTTCGCAAATTGCCCCATGCCAATCCATTCCACATTAAGCGCGATCATGCCGCGCTTGGCCTGGTTAATGCAGCGGAGCTGCTTGTAATCCGTCGCCTTGCCCGTGCGCGCGTGTCCGTTGACATTCAGCACCACCGGCACTTTCCCCTTCAACTCCAGTGGCTCGTACAGCAGTGCCGGAATCCACCATCCCGGCACCGCCTCGAATTTCAGTTTTTTAATCCGGTATCCGGGCAGATCTTCAATCGTCTTGCCCCATTCAACCCGCAGCGGGGTATCCCGCCATTCCGCCGCGCCGCCGCGAAACACCACGCGATCGAGCACCTGCTTGCGAATGGCTGAGGCCTCGGCCTGCCATTCCTCGGCCGTGCGCACCCGCGGCATATCCGGCACACGAGTTTCATTGAACACCTGCACCTCTTCCAGCGCGAGATCTGGCCCAATGATCTCCTCCGACAACGCCGCCGTCACCTCCTCCGCCGTCAACGGCTCCACATTGGCCACCCGTTTTTCCTCCGCCAATGCCGCCTGCAAAAACGTCGCCCGACTACTCGGCGTCCGGCACATCTCGCACTCCTCCGTCTGCTGGGAATCAGAGTTTGCCTGGACACTGACGGGATACTCCGTATCCGTACACCCCAAGGCCACCAACAAGATTCCCGCAATTATGGATCGAATGAGATCACTCATGCCTGTGGGAATATCCTACGGGGATCGTCTATGTTTGGCAATTGAGGACTTGGGCATTCCAATAATCCTATTATCCACTTTCTTTTGCAGAATATTCTGCTAGAAACAAGGTCCCGGCGCGGCAGATATTGGATCTGCCATTATTCCTATTTTAGGAAAATTTGATATGAATTATTTTATCAAGCGCGGGGAAACCGAGGCGGGGCCATACTCTCATGAGCAGATTCAAGCCTGGATCAACGAAGGCCTGCTCACTCAAAACGATTTCGGCCGCCCGGAACATTCCCAGGAGTGGCTCCCGCTTCAGGCGGTGATCCCATCCATCAGTCCTTCTTCCTCGCCAAAGACGATCAATGCCCCAGCTCAGGCTCCCCAACAGAATTCTTTGGGGATGATTGCGGCAATAGTGGGCATGTTCGCCCTGTTAATGGGCGGGGGTATTGCAGGCGTTATATATTATACCAAAAAAGAGAAAGGGCCAGATCCTGAAGCAAACTTCGCGGAGCCCCCCCAAAAACCGAAAACCTCCCCGACACAAGCGTCAGCTCAAGAAACGCCGCCCAATTCGAACACCACAGACCTTGTTTCCTTCCCTCTACTTCCCGAGCGGGAACGTTTGCCGGTTTCCTTAACCCGATTTCTGCCCGGGAAAAAACTCCATTATATTCTCCCCGATTCCGAAGAGCCGACGTGGACGGAATTCCTGACTGACGGCTCAGCCAACACAGCCGATTTCAATGGGCAGGCTCAGTATACAATTGAAGAGAAGAGCGTCACCATAACCCTCCAAATCAACGAGACACTGACCTCGCAATACAAGTTTACCTTTCCCAAAATTCCGGTGGATACTGGAGACACATTGGAGCTTGGCTCCGATCAAGGCCTTGCCAAAGTCACCAGGGTCGAGAGCAATCTTTCAGATTCCTCGCTGCTACCCCTGCCGCAAACAGTGGAAATCAAACCACCGTTTGATCCCGAACAATTGTTGATGCGTGCCGATTCAGGGGAAGCGGCAGCCCAAGCACTCCTTGCCCGTTGTCATCATATTGGGTGGTATTTCAAAAAAGACGAATCCGAAGCATTGAAGTGGGCACAAAAGGCTGCGGCCCAGGATCATTTAACGGGTAAATACACACTGGCCATGCTCCAGCTTACCGCCCAAAAAATCGTACGTGATGAACCGGCGGGTTTGGCCCTTTTGGAATCTATTATGCCTCAGATCAGGGCCGAAGCGGATAAAGGTAACCCCTGGTTTCAATCCAAACTGGCCGTTTGTTATCAATCCGGTTTTGGCGTTCCCCAAAAAGATCCAGAAAAATTCACTTATAAATATGGTAAAGATGCTATAAGGTTTTGAAATTGATAGAGAAAATTAAATAAATAATTT
>CAJWMQ010000051.1 GCA_913042895.1 uncultured Verrucomicrobiales bacterium
GCTGTGGCGGGCATGGAGCCCTCCAAACGTGCCGATCGCCGCACGCTCATTCGGCGGGCTACCATGAGTTTAACCGGATTGATGCCGACTTATGCCGAAGTGCAACAATTCGTGGCCGACGATTCTCCGGATGCCTGGTCCAAGTTGATTGACCGCCTGCTGGCTTCGCCACATTACGGTGAACGCTGGGCGCGGCATTGGTTGGATGTGGCGCGGTACTCGGATACGCGGGGCTACCGGTTTGGCGGTCGCGATCGAATCTATGCCTATGCCTACACCTACCGTGATTATGTAGTGCGCGCTTTTAATGAGGATTTGCCGTTCGACCAATTCGTTATCCAACAATTGGCTGCCGATCACCTTGAATTGGGTGAAGATAAACGGCCTCTGGCGGCCATGGGGTTTCTGGTTTTGGGGCGTCGTTTTTTGGATCGGCAGGATGAGATTATTGATGACCGGATCGACGTTGTTACTCGCGGTCTGATGGGTTTCACCGTGTCCTGCGCGCGTTGTCACGATCATAAATACGACCCGATTCCGACGGCGGATTATTACTCACTCCACGGCGTGTTCAACAGCAGTATGGAGCCGGCTGAGTTGCCACTGCTGGGTGCACGATCTCTGCCCAAGGAGCATGGGGCATATCTCGAGGCAAGGGCGAAACAGGAGCAGGCCATTGAAAATTTCCGGAACCGGACACTGGTGCAAAAGCGACGTGAACTTCGCGAGCGTGCAGTGGATTACATGATTGCGGTAAAAGAGGCTGATAAGAAAAAACTCTCTGGCGCTTCGTTGAATCAACTTCTAACGGTGCGAAAGTTAAATCACATCGTTGCCGGCAACTGGCGGCGGATGTTGAGGGAATGGGAAAAGAACGGTCATCCGCTGTTTACGGCGTGGCATGGACTGCAGAAAAATGGGAGCCCACTAATCGATCCGGACGCGGATGACTTGCCTGAGCAATATCGCAAGGTGTTTGCTGAAGTCACAAAACGCTGGGAAGCGGCCTTGAAGGCAAACCCAAAAGCGATTGGACTGCCGGTGCCGCAGTGGGAGGCGGTTCGTTTGGTGTTATATGGCCCGGACGGCCCGACTCACGTGGATGAAAATCTTTCACCTTCAAATCCGAACAGCCTGTTGTTCAGCGTGCGGAATCGCCTGAACGAGATGAAGGGGCAGTTGAGCAAGCTGGCGGCCGACCATCCCGGAGCTCCGCCGCGCGCGCATATGTTGGTGGATAAGCCGAAGCCGGTGAATCCGTATATTTACATTCGCGGCACGGCAGGTAATCGCGGTCCCGAGGTGCCGAGGCAATTCCTCGAGCACTTGGCGCCAGACCGAAAACCCTTTGCCAAGGGGAGCGGTCGATTGGAGTTAGCACAGGCAATAGTACATCCTGTTAATCCATTGACCGCGCGCGTGTTGGTGAATCGTGTCTGGGCTCATCATTTTGGGAAAGGCCTGGTAATGACGCCAAGTGATTTTGGGCTGCGGGCCCAGCCGCCGTCGCATCCGGAGCTATTGGATTGGTTGGCGCATCGGTTTGTGCAGGAAGGATGGTCGATTAAGAAATTGCACCGCTGGATTATGCTCTCGGCGACCTACCAACAGGCGAGTGATAATCGAGCTGCCTTGGTGAAGGTCGACCCCTCGAACCGATTGCTGTGGAAAATGAACCGGCAACGCGTTTCGTTTGAGGCGCTGCGCGATACAGTGCTGCAGGCGGCAGGCGATCTGGATTTGAAGGTTGGCGGAAGGCCAGAGAAAATCCACACGCATCCGGGATCCAAACGCCGCACGGTGTACGGATATGTGGATCGACAAAACCTGCCGGCATTATTTCGGACTTTTGATTTTGCCAATCCCGATGCGCATTGTCCGAAGCGGTACGATAACATTGTGCCGCAACAGTCGTTGTTCCTGATGAACAGCCCATTCATGGTTTCGCAATCCGAGCAGATGCTCAAAGCCACCGCACCGCATCCGCTTGGTCAGGCGCGGGTGAAATTGTTATACCAAAAAATCTTTCAGCGCTCTCCGAAAACAGAGGAGCTAGTTGATGCCTTAAAATACATCAATGCCGTTCCGGCCGGGCAACGGGAACAGGCCTTTTTGGAGCTGGCGCAGGTGCTCTTTTTGAGTAACGAATTCCGGTTTGTGGATTAGCTATTTCCCGATCCGGTACAGGTGGGTTTTGGTGCGCAGGATCAACGCATTTCCGTGCACGGCAGGGCTGGCCATGAAGCCGTCGGTCAATTTGTTTTCGGCGAGCTTTTGGAAACCTTTCGAGGAAGCAGCAAACACGACGGCTTTTCCTTCCTCGCTAAAGGCATAAATCCGGCCGTTGGCCACAATCGGAGAGGCGGAATAATTGCCGCCCAATCGTTCGCTCCAAACTTCTTCTCCGGTTTTCGCATCCACGCAGGTAGCCAGACCGCCTTGGTCATCCACCATATAAAGGTGATTTCCAACTAACAGAAGTGACGGCTTTTCGGGAACGCCGCTGCGGGTGAGGCGCCATTTTATGTGTGTATCGGTGATGTCTTTTTTGCCGTTCGGATCGATAGCCAGCAGTTGGCCTTTTCCAAAACCGGTGGGAAAATAACAGAGGCCATGACCAAAAATCGGCCGCGTGCTGGCACTGTGTTGCTTGCGCTCCACCGCACGCCACAATTCACGGCCATCAGTGGGATCGTAGGCATAATGCGCCATGGCACCGGAGCTGAGCAGGGTGGGCTTGCCATTTAGAGTGACCATGTGGGGCGTGCTGTAGCCTTTGCGCATATCGCCGTCGCGCTTGGGTTTTCCTTCGGGATCGAGATCCTGGAAATCAACGGATCGCGGGGTGTTCCACACGGTCTTGCCGGTATGCTTGTCGAGCGCGAATACATATTGCACATCCGCACCGTCGTGGTTATTAATCAACAGATTATTCCAGAGAATCGGGGAGGAGCCAGCGCCGCGGAAATGGTCACAATCCAAATCGCGCCGCGTCCAGAGCACTTTAAATGTTTTGGTGTCAATGCAGGCGGTCCCCGGTGAGCCCCATGAAACATAGGCGCGGCCGGCCTCTACAACCGCCGTGGGCGAGGCGTAGCTGTTGAACTTGTGAGCGAACTGCGGATCGGTGACATCGAACAGTTTTTGCTGATGGAGGATCTTGCCGGTCAGGGCGTCGAGGCACAGCACGGTGAGCTGTTTGCCGTCGGGGGTGGCGGTGGTGAGCCAGATTTGGTTTTCCCAGAGCACGGGCGATGACCAGCCGCGTCCGGGGATAGCAGTTTTCCAAGCGACGTTTTCCGTTTCGCTCCATGTTAGGGGAAGGTTTGCCTTAGTGTGACCAGTGCCTTCGGGGCCGCGAAATTGATTCCAGTGGGCGGCTTGGGTCACAAGGATGGAGATAAACAGGGCGATGCATATGCGCATGTGGCAGTTTCTGCGGGCGACAAGTCGGCTGCAATCCTTAAATCTTGACCCATCGACGGTGGAGGCAGAGACTTAACCTATTACGCTTGAACAGACTGATGCCTGCTAAAAAAAGCGCCAAAATTGAGAAAGCCGATATTCCGCGTAAAACGGTGTATCGGCTCTCGATCTATTCACGCTGTCTGCAGAGGCTGTTGGAGAACGGGATCAAGACGGTTTCCAGTGAGGCTCTGGCTGGGGCCGCGGGCGTGAAGTCGCCGCAATTGCGTAAGGACCTAACTTATTTTGGTCAATTTGGCACGCGCGGGTTGGGTTATGATGTGGAACAATTGATCAAGATGATCTCCGATCTGCTCGGGACGACCCATCTGCAACCGGTTGTACTCGTGGGCGTTGGCAACCTTGGGCGGGCGCTGCTGTCATACCGCGGATTTGCCAAAGAGGGTTTTGACATTGTCGCCGCATTTGATGTGCGGGCCGTGCAGGTAGAGGACATGCGTGTCACGCAACCGGTTTATTCTATGACCGAATTGCGTCAGTTTGTGGAGCAAAACCTTGTCCGCATGGCGATTCTCTGTGTGCCGCCCGAGGAGGCGCAGGAGGTGAGCAATGATTTGGTGGAAGCCGGCGTGACGGGGTTCATGAATTTTGCCCCTACCGTGTTGCAGGTGCCGGATGAAGTGACGGTCAATAACGTGAACCTCGCTATTGAGTTGGAGAACCTCAGCTATTTTGTCGGCCATTGAGGATCGACTTTGGCGGTCGGTTTCCGATACTGGGCGCGTGGCGCATCACGAGCCATCCATGAAGCATCTCGAATATACCCGACGCGATTTTCTCATGCGCTCGGGCATGGGGATGGGCGCGCTGGGGCTCGGCGCCATGGCGCAGGTTACGACGGGCAATCCGTTGTCCCCTCGACCACCGCATTTCCGACCGCGTGCCAAGCGGATCATTCACCTGTTCATGAATGGCGGGCCGTCTCATGTGGACACTTTTGATCCCAAACCGGAGCTGGCCCGGTACGCTGGCAAGATGCTGCCCATGCGCAATCTGCCGACCGAACGTAAAACCGGTGCGGCCTTGCCCAGTCCGTTCAAGTTCGCTCAGTACGGTCAAAGTGGATTGTCGGTCAGTGAGATCTTTCCTCACACCGCCAAGCACGCCGATGAGATTTGTGTGCTGCGTTCGATGCGCGCGGATGTGCCGAATCACGAACCGTCGTTGATGTTGATGAACTGTGGCGAATCGTTGCAGGTACGGCCCAGTATGGGCTCGTGGCTGACCTACGGTTTGGGCACGGAGAATCAAAATCTCCCCGGCTTCATCGCGATGTGCCCCGGTTATCCGATTCAGGAATCGCAAAATTGGCAGTGCGGATTCCTTCCGGGATCATTCCAGGGTACCTACGTGGATACGCGCAAAACCAAGGTTGAGGATTTGATCGCACACATCCGCAATCCGCGCCTGACGCAAGAGCAGCAGCGGCGTCAGCTGGATTTGCTGCGACGGATCAATGAGCGCCATGCCAAGGCTCGCCAAAATGAATCGCAACTGGAAGCGCGTATTCATTCCTTTGAGTTGGCTTACCGCATGCAAATGGAGGCGACTGATGCCTTTGATATTTCGCGTGAACCGGCGCATGTACGTGAGCGCTACGGCAAAACCACGCAGGCCCGACAGATTTTGATCGCTCGCCGTTTGGTCGAGCGTGGAGTTCGTTATGTGCAGGTGTGGCACGGTAACTCGCAGCCTTGGGATAATCATGATGATTTAGAGATTCGCCATCGACAGTTGGCCAAGGAATGTGATCAGGCGATTGGAGCTTTGTTGACGGATCTCAAGGAGCGCGGTCTGCTCGAGGATACCATTGTAATGTGGGGTTGGGAGTTCGGCCGCACCCCCGTGGTGGAGTTACCCAAGGCGGGCTCCAATGCCGGCAAGGTGAATGGGCGTGATCATAATCACCACGGCTTCTCCATGTGGCTGGCCGGCGGCGGCGTGCGCGGCGGGATGGCGTACGGCGCCACGGATGAATTTGGATTTAAGGCCGAGGATAACCCGATGCATGTGCATGATCTGCACGCGACGTTGTTGCATCTGATGGGGTTTGATCATGAGAAATTGACCTTTCGCCACGCCGGCCGTGATTTTCGTTTGACCGATGTGCACGGCCATGTGGTCTCCGAAATTATTGCCTAATGGAAACTATAGAGCTAACGCGTGATTGTGAAGTAACGGTGATTCCCGGCGGGGATCGCATGACCTTGTCGGCCGGTACGCCGGTGGATATTACCCATAGCCTCGGCGGCACCTACACCGTGCGTGCCGGGAGCGGATTGTATCGGGTGAATCCCTCTGATGCGGATGCGCTCGGAAAAGAGGTGGAAGAAACGCTTACCGAGTCCGGAGGCGAAGTAACAGCTGAGCGGGTGCATGAGGCATTGAAGAATGTGTATGATCCAGAGATCCCTGTGAACATTGTGGATTTGGGATTGGTATATGACACCTCGGTGTTACCTGATGAAAATGAGGTGAAAGTTCGAGTGCAAATGACGCTTACCGCACAGGGCTGCGGAATGGGCCCGAGCATTGCGGCGGATGCCCAAAACAAGATTCTCGCGCTGGGTGGAGTGTCACAGGCCGATGTAGAAATCGTCTGGGATCCGCCCTGGCATCAAAGCATGATCTCCGAAGAAGGTCGTCAGGCACTTGGTCTAGAATAGGCTTCTCAGTGTCGCGAAAGAAGGTTGACGATCGGGAGCTTCCTCAGCATACTCCCCCCCCCTCTCGTGGGGTCGTAGCTCAGTTGGTAGAGCACCACAATGGCATTGTGGGGGTCATCAGTTCGATTCTGTTCGGCTCCACCAAAATTTGGCTTCAGCAGTTTTGCTGGAGCCTTTTTTATTGTCTTTGAACGAAGGCCGTGCCGGAGGTGTTGGTGGCGGTAAATTGTCGGCTGTTCATGTGGATGGATTATTGGCCCACGGCAATCAAGTGACCGTAGGTGCGAATGTACATGCGTTGATTTGCGATGGCAGGCGTGGAGTTGCAGCGTTCATCAAGATCATTGACGGCGAGGATTTCGAATTTTCCGTCTCCGCGCATCACGATGGTTTTGCCGTTTGAATCGATGCAGAAAATATTGCCGGCAGCGGCCACTGGGCTGCCGAAAAATCGGCCGCTGCGGACAGCGCGTTCGTTCCAGTGAACCTTGCCGGTGGCAGCTTCTACGCAGGAGACAATACCTTGGTCGTTCCAGAGGAAAAGATTTTCGCCGAGCAACAGGGGCGTGGGGATGTGGGGCACACTCTTCTCAATGCGCCAGACTTCTTCCATTTGATTGCCTTTCGGGCGGAGGGCGACAACGTGTTTGAGTTTGGTGACGAAACCGCAGGTGCCAATGACAAGATCGCCCGCAACAATCGGGGAGCCGATGGCGCGTTCGGGTGAGCTAAGGTTGAACACGACATTTTCCCATTTCACCTTGCCGGTTTTGGGGTCGATGCCAGTGATGCCGTGGGTCCAGTTGGTGAAGATTAGTTCCTCATCCCGGCCGGATGTCTTGTAAGGGGTGGGGGTACTATACGTGAGGCGCTTGCTCTTGCGCGGGGTTTGCCAGGCGATTTTGCCGGTGGCCTTATGGACGGCAATGAGGGAGCTGTCGCCGTCCTGATCGTTGTTCAGGACAATTAGATCGCCGTACACAATGGGGGAGGCGCCGAAGCCGTGGCCGCCTTTGACGGGGCCGAGGTCGCTTTGCCAGAGTTGTTTTCCGGCGTGGGAAAGGGCGGTGAGCTTAAGGCTCATCGGGGTGCCCCAGGCAAAATACACGCTATCGGAATCAGCTGTGGGGGTGCTGGAGGCAAAGCTATTTTCCTTGTGGTGCCGATGATGTTGGGCGGGGTAATCGAGCGTCCACAGGATCTTGCCGGAATGGGCGTGAACTGCGATTGCACTGCGGGCACCGGTTTCTTCATCGGCGCACAGGAGAAAGACGTTGTCGCCCCAAACAATGGGAGATCCGTGTCCGGTGGCCGGCAGCGGGGTTTTCCACTTGAACTGGGCATCAGTCCATTTGACGGGGATGGCCGCCGCGCTGACGCCATGACCTTGCGGGCCGCGGAATCGGGGCCATTGTTCTCCGGCGAACACCGGAAGAGCGCTGAAGACAAGGAGGTGCAGGATGACGTATCGGGTCACTCGGGGAATCTATAGCCAGAGATTGGGCCTGCCAAGTGACAATGATTCGGCTTGCGCCTTGCCTCAGGGTGCGGATGATGCAGGCATGAAATTCATGGTCGCCATGGTGGCCTGTGTGATGCTCACGGGCATTCTGCAGGCGGATGAAAAAGACCGGGACGCGCAGTTGGAAGCGCAGTTGACCGGCACGGTGTTTAAGGGGGTGTTCACCATTGACGGGCGCCCCGGTCAACCGGCTGAGGAGGAGTACACGATTCTGAAAGTCAAGAAGGCCGGCGAAGGCGATCTGTGGTTTTTCACTGCCCGCATCAAGTACGGTAACAAGGACGTGACCTTGCCGGTGCCGGTGCCCATCAAGTGGGCGGGCAAGACGCCGGTCATCGAAATGGACAATCTCAAGATCCCATTGCTTGGAACATTCAGTGCTCACATCGTGATCGATGACGGTAAATACGCCGGAACTTGGAAACACGGCAAAGTGGGTGGACACATGTACGGTAAGATTTTGAAGATCAAAAAGTAGCCGGACGTCACATTTTTAAAGCATGAAATCACACATCATTATGACAGGCCTGTTGGGCTTGGGTTGGTTCAATATTGCCTCCGCGGAGGAGGCCAAAGGCGAGGGCCAATATTTGTCCCGCGTGCGACAATTAACATTGGAGGGGCGCCGAAGCGGGGAAGGGTATTTCTCGCCTGACGGTAAAAACATCATCTTCCAAAGCGAACGAGAGAAGGAGAATCCGTTTTATCAGATTTATACCATGAGTCTGGAGACCGGCGATGTGTTACGTGTGTCTCCCGGCACGGGCAAGACGACGTGCGCCTTTTTCCGGCCGGGCACTGACGAGATGTTATTTGCCAGCACGCATGTGGATCCGGAGTCAGTAAATAAGCAAAAGGCCGAGTTGGATTTTCGGGCCTCCGGGAAGACTCGCCGTTACTCGTGGGATTACGATGAGCGCATGGATATATTCAGTGCTGGCCCGGAAGGTAAGAGGCTAAAACGTTTAACCAATGCGCTCGGGTACGATGCTGAAGGTGCGTATTCACCTGACGGCAGTAAGATTGTGTTTTGCTCCATTCGGGATGCGTATAATCGCGAGAATTTCACGGACAAGGAAAAGGTGAAGCTGAAGTATGACATCGCGTACTTTGGCGAGATCTACATCATGAATGCGGATGGCACGGGTCAAAAGCGACTGACCTTTATGTCAGGATACGACGGGGGGCCGTTTTTCTCGCCGGACGGAAAGCGGATCATTTGGCGTCACTTTTCTGAAAAGGGCGACACGGCCGACATATACACGATGAATCTGGACGGTGGCGATGTCCGATGTCTGACTGATTTCAAGGCGATGTCTTGGGCGCCGTATTATCATCCGAGTGGCGAGTATGTGGCCTTTGCTTCCAATAAATTGGGATTTTCAAATTTCGAAGTGTATTTGGTGGATGTTCTAGGCACGCGGGAACCGGTCCGTGCTACCTTTACCGATGGTTTTGATGGGTTGCCGGTGTTTTCCCCAGACGGCAAACAGTTGTTGTGGACCTCCAATCGAACGGAGACTGGTAAATCGCAACTCTTTATCGGTCGTTGGGATCATGAGGCAGCGTTGATCGCATTAGGTAAGGCGAAGAAAATTGATGTACCCCAGCCTGATCTGCCGCTCGCTCAAAAGAAACTAGATCAAGTCAAGTTAAGCCATGAAATCACCGGGGCTGATATTAGGGCACAGGTGGAGTTTCTTGCTTCGGACGAATTTGAAGGACGCCTTACTAGTTCCCCAGGTATCCGGAAGGCGGCTGATTACATTGTTTCTCAGATGAAAGTCCACGGCCTAAAGCCCGTAGACAAAGAAGGTACATTCTTGAATCCAATGTCGTTCAAATTTGGCGTCGAGGTAGAAAAGGATAAAAATGAACTGGTGATTATTGACAAGGATGGCAACGAGAAGTCCTTGGCAGTAGGGAAGGATTTCAGTCCGCTTTCTTTTTCGGTAAATAATACCGTGGAAGCTGATGTGGTTTTCGGGGGATACGGACTGGCGGTCGCAGGGGATCTTGGGGAGGGCTATGACTCCTACGCGGGGCTGAACTGTACCAATAAATTCGTGCTGATGTTGCGATATGTTCCTGAAGATGTTTCTGAAGAACGCCGCCAAAAACTCATGCGCAGTGCAGCTCTTCAGTATAAGGCCAAGGTAGCTGGCACTCAGGGTGCCAAGGGCGTCATCATTGTGGCTGGCCCGAGATCAAACAATTCCAACAAGTTGATCCCTGTGAATCTGGATCGGGGAGCTGCAAGTACGGGAGTTGTAGCGCTCTCCGGCACGCATAAGCTGGCCAATGCCCTGTTGTCCGCTGGCGGCAAAGATGACCTCGCTAAGGTTCAGGCAGAGCTCGATAAGGAAAACCCACACAAGCCGTTTAGCTTTGATTTGCCCGGTGTTAAATTACGGGTCACCACCGCTGTGAAGCAGGTCCGACGAGAGGACAACAATGTGATCGCCTTGCTGCCGCCTGGTGTGCCAACTGATAATCCGGAGTATGTGATGATCGGCGCACACTATGATCATCTTGGTTACAATGACGGCTCACTTCAGCCCAAGGGTGGGGATCCTGGCCTGATTCACAATGGAGCAGACGACAACACTTCCGGAACGGTGGTCTTGCTTGAGCTGGCTGCCTGGATGGCAGAGGCGCGAAAGCATAACCCGGAGAAATTCAAACGCGGTGTGATCTTTTGTTGGTGGACCGGTGAAGAACTCGGGTTGCTTGGGTCTGCCCAATACGCAAAGAATCCATTAATTCCGTTCAAACAGGTCGTGTCCTACATCAATCTGGACATGGTGGGGCGTATGAAAAACAATCAGCTAATCATGCAGGGCATGGGTTCATCTAGTATCTGGAAGAAGATGGTTGAGAAACGCAATGTGGCGGCCGGGTTTAGCCTGAAGTTGAACAATGATCCCTATCAACCCACTGACATCACCTCCATTTATCCGAAAGGTGTGCCATCCATTGCACTCTTTACGGGTTTGCACAAGGATTACCATAAACCAACCGATGATCCGGACACGCTGAACTATGAGGGATTGGAACGGATCACTAAGTTTACCGGACGTCTGATGATGGATTTGGTTGGGGACATGGAGCGTCCTGATTACGTGAAAGTGGAGCGCGGGAATCGCGGCACGGGCACGCGTAATTCCATGAAGGCTTACACGGGGGTCATCCCCGATTATGCGTCCGAGGTGAAAGGGTTGTTAATTAATGACGTGCGGCCCGGTGGGCCAGCCGCCAAAGCGGGCATCAAGGGCGGCGACATCGTCATTCAGCTGGGCGCCAAGAAGATCAATAATATTTACGATTACACCGCCGCGCTCAACGATATCAAGATCGGTCAGGCAACCAAGGTGGTGGTGCAGCGCAAGGATAAGAAGGTTGAGCTGACCATCACGCCCGAGGCGCGCAAATAATCAAAGTCGGCGGAACAAGTCCAGCAGGCGTTCGCGGTTGAAGCCGGGCGGGTCGTTTTCCAGTAGCCACCGCACGTCTTCTTTGGCCTTGGCGTTCTTCTTTTGCTTCATGTGCATCAACGCTCGGTTGAGGCGCTCCTGTGGGGAATTGGGCTCAAGTAAAAGCAGCGTGTCCAGATAACGGACCACTGTAGCTGGTTCTTCAGAGGTATTACTAATGCCGATCAAGTTGCGCAGCATGCGCACAATCATGTCCTGCTTGGTGGCAGGTTGAAAATGTTCGTCACGCAGTCGGACGCCCGAAGTGTTGAACACCAATTCCTCGGCCTCTTTACGGGAGATCACCTTGGCTCCATCATAAACATCAATGATCGAAGTTGGTTTGCCATCCTCAATTTTACCCACGGCAAAATGGCCGGGCAGGGGGAGGCCTTGCAACGGAATGCCAAGGCGATTGACGATTTCCATGTACAAAACAGCGAGCGTAATGGGGATGCCTTCGCGGTCGTCGATCACCTCGTTTAGGTAGCTGTTGGCCCGATTGTAGTAATCGCCACGGCTGCCATGGAAACCGCTTTGCTCGAACATATATCGGCCGACCGCTTCGAGCTTGTCCTTTTCAGTGGCCTTGGGTTTGAGGGCTGATTGAATGGTGGTGGCCATGTCGTCGACAGTTTTCAGGTAATGCTCAATCTCGATTTCCCCGTTGTCTAGTCGGGCAATTAACAGGGCAGCTCGGAGAAGATCGATCTTCGGCTCATCTTGTTCGAGTTCTTTGGTGAGGGCCTCCTGCGTGGCGCGCTCATGGACTTTGGCGGCCAGCCAACGCAGTTGGCGGGCTTGGGTTTCGAGCATTTCGGCTCGTTTGCGTAGGAGGTTTTGATTTATGCCGGCATGTGGCTTGAGCCGATTGATGTCCTCCTTGGAGAAATCATCAGAGGGTTTCAGGGTGTAGATTTCCTGTTCTAGTTTATTAAGCAGTTCGGCCGGAGGCGTGAGGCTGGTCAGTTTGGCGCCGTGACGGAACTTGCGGAATTCAGCTTCGGTTTCCCGGAATTTCGTCAGGCCCACACGGCCTTCTTTCAGACCGTCATCCTTGACCATGAAGACGTTCTGATCGTTGACAAAGCAGTGGATGGTGCCGGGTTCATGGCGGACCTTGAGTGTGTTCCACTCGCCGGGTTTGTAATGTGGACTGTCGGCGTCCTTGAGAATTGTCCAAGTAAACACAGAGGGACCATCAAAGCGGGTAAGCCGCAACTTGCCGCCGGTGGGATAGAACCCGTAATGCTTCTCTTTGCCATCCGAGCTGAATACCAGTCCGGCTGCGCCAGCCTCATCATTCAGTTTGACCATCACTTCCAGTTCGTAGGGCAACGCTGGCGCCTTGAGGTGGGAGAGGCACAGGGAGCGTCCGCCAAACCCAGAGCCACTCTCCTTCACGGTGATCCGCCCGGCGCGTTGGCGCCATTGGGCGCCCATCAAGGGTTCCCATTCCTTGCCGTTCAGCGCGCCAATTGTTAGCCAACGATCCATTGGGACAGGGTTCGGCTTAGTGATCAATGGTTTCAGGAGATTCACCGGCATGGCAAAGCCGAGGTTGGCGGTTACGGTGGATTTCATCGTCATTATGCCGTGGACATGGCCTTGGAGGTCAAGGACGGGACCACCACTGTTTCCCGGTTCCACGGGGATGGCGAGCTGGAGCATTTCGCCCAACTCCATATCACGGCGGGCGGAGAGGACGCCTTCCACCACGCTGCCAGTTAGGCCCATGGGATTACCTAGGGCAATGACGGACTCCCCCTGAAGTAAACTGGCGGAATCGCCGAGCGAAAGCGGTGTGAGGTTGCCATCCTTAATCTTAAGGATCGCGAGATCGCGTTTGCGGTCAGATGCGTGAACAGCCAGCACAGTCAGCTCCTTTCCATCCCAAGTCTGAGCCTTGATGGCGCGCGCTTCGCCGATGACATGCAGGCAGGTGGCAATGAGATCCTTACTAATGGCAAACCCCGTGCCGCTTCCCTCGTGTGTATTTCCGCGGCCGCTGTGGCTGACAGTGACCAATGATTTACGGGCTTCGGCGGTAAGATCGCGCACTGATTTAGCCGGAGGCGGCTTACCTGGATCATTTTGGGAAAAGACTGGCGTGCAGATTGAAAAGGCGAGGATTATGAAGGGTCGCAGCATAATGAAAGTTGGCTCGTTTGTACTGGTGTAATGCTAGTTTTAAAGGGCCTGCTGGCGAGCGTTATTTATTCATGATGCTCAGGGCATTCGCCTCTCGTCGCAAACGAAAATCTCGCCCTAGATGTGATTGGCTGATAAAATCGCATTGCCACGAGCGTCAGTCGGAGTAAGATTTTAACCATGAGTGCACAACCCCATATTGAGGTGCTCGATTGCTCCGAGACCTCTCGTCGTGAATTTTTCAAAAAAGCCGGTCTAAGTGCCGCGGCTGTTGCTGCTGCTCCGACATTGTTCGCCAAAAAGGAGGCCGCCGAACCGGAGACGCTGGTTACGCAGCTATACAAGAGCCTAAATGATAAGCAGCGCAAAGGGATTTGTTTTCCGTGGGAGCATCCTCTCCGGAACGCCATTGACAACAACTGGCATATCACCAAGTCCGCCGTTGGTGATATGGAGGATGACCAGGTTGATCTCTGTAAACAGATTTTCAACGGCCTGCACAGCGACGAGTATCGCGATGTCGTTTACAAGCAGGTGAAGGAAGATTCGCCCGGCGGCTTCGAGGACAGTGCAATTGCTATCTTTGGTGAACCAGGGACGGGCAAATTCGAATTCGTGTTAACCGGCCGGCATGTGACCCGGCGTTGCGATGGCGATTCCCTTGAGGGTGCTGCATTTGGCGGGCCAATTTTTTATGGTCACGCCGCGGATGGTTTCAATGAAAAGGCTGATCACAAGGGTAATGCCTACTGGTTCCAGGCCAAACGCCCGAACGAGTTGTTCCAAGCGCTCGATGGCAAACAGCGGAAGACCGCTTTGCTCGGCCGTTCACGCGGAGAGAAAGGGGCCAAGACGGTTCAGTTGACCGGCAAAAAAGAAGGTTTGCCCGGCTTGCGCACGGCGGACATGAGCAAGGACCAGCAGGGTCTCATGCGCGAAGTGATGAAAGACATGCTCGCGCCGTTCCGCAAGAAAGATGGGGACGAGTCCTTGAAGCTGATCGACAAGGCCGGTTTCGACAATCTCCATATCGCCTATTACCAAGGGGAGAATATAGGCGACGACGAGACCTGGGACGTGTGGCAGGTTGAAGGGCCATCCATGCTTTGGTACTTCCGAGGTAAACCCCACGTGCACACGTGGTTGCACATTCGCGACGAAGCCTAAACCGACAAAAACAACTCAGTTTTCACTAAGGCCTGGCAGTAGTCGGGCCTTGTTTTTTTGTGTCATTGTGTCAGCCTTAACCTATGAATGGAGTGTGCCTCATCGCTTTGCTGAGTGCGGTATGGGGGCCGCTGCTTTGGGCGGGTGATTATTCCAAGCAGGTGCTTGCCGATAAGCCGGTCCTGTATTTCCGTTTTGGTCAGTTTGAGGGCAATGAAATCAAGCCGGAGGTGGGCGGTCTTAAAGGGGTATTAGCCGGTAACGCATCGATTACCGAACATGGCCCGCGCGGCAAAGCGTATCCCGATTTTGCCGTTAAGAATGCCGCTCTCAAATTGAGTGGCGCGGGGCAGTTTTTGAGAATCAAGGACCCCGGTGCCGAGAGCATTCTCGATTTCTCTCAGGGCGATTCCATTACCATGGAAGCGTGGGTGAATCCCCAAACGATGGGCACGTACTCCTACGTCATCGGCAAGGGGCGTACGGGCAACCCCGGCCAGAAAGCTGACAATCAAAACTACTCACTGCGTTTGGCTAAGCTCGGGGGTTCAGCTGGCATTACGTTTTTATTTCGGGACACCAAAAATTCCGGTGACAACAGTTGGCATCGGTGGGTATCCAAATCCGGATTCACACTGGGCGGTTGGCATCACGTGGCGATTTCCTACACCTTTGGCAAGCCCGAAACGATTCGTGGGTATATCGACGGTGAACCAGTTCAGGGTGTTTGGGATAAAGGCGGCGCTACTGATCAAGCGCCTTGGGTGGATGACGATGAATTATGGATTGGTGCTGCGCTGGGCGGGCAGATCGGCAGTACGCTGATTGGCGGTATTGATGAGGTTGCTCTCTATCGCTATGCTGTGAGCGCGGAGCGCATGAAGAAACGGTATCGCTTCGATGCGCCGCGTTTCACCTTGCAGCCGGAGAAAGCGCCGCGAGACCATGTGCGGGTTGATTTGTATGAAGGTGTAAGTGAAGGTTGGAACCTGATCGCCAATGATCCTGTGGTGAGCTTTCGGGAGCCGTCCTTTGCCATCCCGTTCTTGCCGAAGAAATACAACGCCCGAGGCATCATCGAAGATCGGCCCGACGTGTTTCTCCTGCGGGCGGAATCTTCGGTGGAAATGCCGAAAGGCAAAGTGCGCGTATTATTACGCTCCCGTACTACGTCACGCCTTTGGCTTGATGGGAAAGTGGTGGCGACCCTGAGTAAAGCGTTAACCAGGACAAGTGCGCACGGTAAGGTCTCTGCAGAGCCAGCTGATCTGGGACCAGTGACGCGGTTGTTGCGGCCGGGCACTCAGGAAACGGTGGTGGAAGTGGATTCCGTAGGTGGGATTCAGCATCTATTATTGGAGGCCTTTGTTGGTGGCGCGGGAAAGCGGCGTCCTGAAACAGGCGAATTGTGCGTTGCTGTTTCGGTCGATGGGAAACCATTTCAGATCATCTCCCCCGGAGCCTCCTGGCAGTTAACGGATGCCAATTGGCGCCAGCAATATTCGGCCGCGCAAGAGCGGATACGTTTGTTTAACAGCAAAAGGAGGACGGTGCTTGGGCAAAAGGAAAATGAACGAAATATGGCTCGTCACCAGATCGTTCGTGAATGGGCCAATAAACGCCTTCAAGTGACTGTCCCAGCAGCGATCGAGGGCTTTCCGGCCCAGAATTCCATTGATCATTTTATCAATGACAAGCTGAAACGGACCGGGCGTGACCCCATGCCATTGACGGATGATAACGCCTTTTTGCGACGGGCTTCGCTTGATGCCAATGGCATAGGTCCAAGTGAATCATCTCAGAACCAACTCATGGAAGATCAAAGCCCAACCCGGCGCTCCAAGGCGATTGATCGCCTTTTGGGCAATGAGCTCGCTTGGGCGGATCACTGGACGAGTTACTGGCAGGATGTGTTGGCGGAGAATCCAAACATTCTGAAACCGAAGCTGAACAACACCGGCCCGTTTCGTTTCTGGATCCACGAGTCCTTGCAGGACAATAAACCGATGGATCGGTTCGTTACGGAGCTGATCATGATGGAGGGCAGTCAATACTACGGCGGCCCACGTGGTTTTGGAGTAGCCACGCAGAATGATGTGCCAATGGCGGCCAAGGCGCAGGTCGTAGGGCAGGCGTTTCTCGGGATGCAAATGAAATGCGCGCGCTGCCATGACGCGCCGTTTCATTCCTACAACCAAAAGGATCTGTTCGGTATTGCCGCCATGCTGAGCCGCAAGCCGGTGGCCGTACCCAAGACCAGCAGTGTGCCGGTGGTGCCCGGGCATAAATCGCGCGTGGAGGTGAGCTTGGTTCCAGGGACGGCGGTGAAGCCCGATTGGCCGTTTAAAGTTAATGAACTAAGTGGGCCGATCTCTAACGATTCACGGGCGCAACTGGCGGCCATGATTACGCATGGTCATCGGGAACGATTTGCGGAAGTGATCGTGAATCGTGTCTGGCAGCGCTATCTGGGTTGGGGATTGGTGGAGCCGGCGGATGACTGGGAGAATGCCGTGGCATCTCATCCACAGTTGTTGAAATGGCTCGCTCGCGAGTTCCTTGTGAGTGGCTACGACCTGAAACATGTGGCGCGGTTGATTATGAATTCGCACGTCTATCAAAGGCAGGTGGATCCGGCGTTTACTGCAGCAGGGGGAGCTGAGGAACGGGTATATGCCGGTCCGGCCCGTCGACGTCTCTCGGCTGAGCAGGTGGTGGATTCGCTTTTCGCCGTGGCAGGGAAGGAGATGGACGTGGAGCCGCTCACTTTGGATATCAATGGGCGGGGCACGGTCGCGACGTTCCTGAATCTCGGAACGCCACGCCGCGCTTGGCAATTTACATCGCTTTCAAATGAGCGCGATCGACCGTCACTCGCCATCCCTAAGGCGCAATCGGTGGTGGATGTACTGCAAACCTTCGGCTGGCGTGATACAAGGCAGGATGCGCTGACACGTCGGGACCATGAGCCCAATGTCCTGCAACCCTCGGCACTGGCGAACGGCATTGTGGGGCGACGCATCGCGCAGTTGTCCGATGACAGTGCCTTCACGGAATTAGCGTTGCGAACGGTGGATTGCCGGGAGATGGTGCGTTTGATTTATCGACGTGTGCTGGGACGCGCTCCATCAGAGGAAGAGCTCATCACCATGGATCAATATCTTTGCGTTACTTATGCTAATCGCGTTGTAAAGAACGCGCCACAATTGATTCGTCAGGAAAAGGTGCTGGATGTTTCCTGGAATAATCATCTCTCAGAGGAAGCCAACCGGATCAAGGTGGAACTGGAGAAACACGTGCTGGCGGGCGATCCGCCGACCAATCGATTGCGGCCTGAATGGCGTGAGCGACTGGAAGATGTGGTGTACGCGCTGGTGAATTCGCCGGAATTTATTTTTGTGCCATGATCAATCGTCGACAATTTCTCGCCGGAACAGCCGCCGCGGCCGCAATGCCATCAGTGTTGCATTCTGCACCGCGGCCGGATTTTGCGCCGGGCAAAGTAGAGCACTGCATCCACATCTGGCTCGGTGGCGGTGCGTGTCATGTGGATACCTGGGATCCGAAAATCAAAGGCGATCCTAAGCTTAAAAAACCGGGCTCCTACTATGATTCCATCGATACCTCGGTGCCCGGCTTGCTGGTATGCGAGCATCTCAGTAACTGCGCGAAGGTGATGGAGCATTTCGCGTTGTTGCGATCAGTGCATCATGGGGCCGTGGATGAACATGCGGCTGCCACCAACGAAATGCACACTGGTCGGCCGGTTAGTGGAACCATCGTGTATCCCTCCATCGGCTCGGCGGTAGCGC
>CAJWMQ010000052.1 GCA_913042895.1 uncultured Verrucomicrobiales bacterium
AAAACCCCCCGCCGTTAAACCGGCTGTTCAGGCCCGTCCTTTACCAGGTCGGGGTCCAATTCGTTTGCCCGGTCGTGGGCCTGTCGGTCAACCTGCTAAGCCGGAGCCTGTTAAGTGGGGCGAGAAACAAATCGTTCTCACCGCCACCATTACGGACATTAAACAGGGGCCCACCGCTCGATCTTTTCCGCCGATTTATAATCACATGCTCACTCTCAAGGTTGATCAGGTACTGCGCGGTTCAATAAAACCCGGCACCGTGCTGAAGGCGAATCATTCGGCGCGTCAACAGGCCAAGCCGAATTTTCCAGAAGGCAAGGTCGTGGTGGCCTTGAGTAATGTGCGAGGCGGGAACCGTGTCGAAGGATTGGAGTTGGCGGACGCAAAGAAGCTGGCGACTATCCAGTTGGCGTGTGAATTACCGTTGGGTTGGCGACAGGAAAACGGTAAGACGCTTTCACCCTGGGCCAAGCAAAAGGATCGGGCATGGCCGAAGGGTGCGAAGGCTGGGGTCAAGCATTTCTGCACGACCACCGGTCGTCCGGCCTTTTTGGTGAACGGTAATGCGACATTTCATGCGGTCAAAGTGGAGCCCAAGAAGGCGATCAAGTGGACCAATCCAGACGGCGACGGTGAATACAAGATTACCGTGTCCAATCCCACTGATCAGCCGATGACGGTGGATGCTCTCCGCCGCGAAGGAAAACGCGTGCTCTGGAAGGAGAGCCTCGTGATTCTCTGTCAGGGCCAAGCCTACACCGCGCCGGGTTCAGTGGGGCTGTTACGTCCCACACAACCGGTGGTGTTGAAGCCGGGTGAAACCATTTCCACCGTGATCAACGCGCTGGAATTACAGGGGCCCAATTGGCCGCGCGGCGGGTATCGGATTGAGTTTCAGTTCTGCCTTGGGCAACGCAGCAGCAAGCAGAGCTTCTATTACATGGCCCGCCATCACGATGTGATACGCGCGTCTTTGAGGAAGCCGGTCAACTAGCTACGCTTCCACGCGCCGTCCGGAGCGGGAGGATTCATAAATCCGGTCGATGGTTTCTAGCACGGCGACCATGCTCTCGGGCGTGTTGCGGCAATCTCCGCCTTCGTGCGCGCAGTGCACCCAGTCGTGCAACAGGGCAATCATCGCCTTGCCGCCGTAGCCGGGTGTGTCGTCCGGAGGTAGCTCGAAAGTTTCCTCCATGGCCATGAATTGCGGTTGGGGTCCGTGGATTTCCAATACGCCGCCGGTGCCGGTCCGGCTCGGGTCCCAATGCACCCAGCGCTGCGTGCCACGCAGGTTCCATTGGATATCGTTCAACCAGCGCGGATGCCAGTAGCCTCCGGTGAAGGTGGCCAATCCGCCGCCCGATAGATCCAGAATCGCGCTGCCGCCATCTTCCATATCGATTGGAGTATCGCCAAAATTTCCCACTCGCGCGGTGACGCCGGTGACCGATTGCTCGGTGACATAACTCAACAAATCAAGATGATGGCAGCCAAGCCAATTGAAAAATCCCACCGGGCCGCTGTCTTTGGGATCAAACAGATAATGACCGGGATCGCGGCGGAACACGTTGCTTGTGGTCCATGTCATTTCTAGGCTAATCAACTTGCCGAAGCTGCCATCGGCTACCATGTCGCGCAGCCGGTTGGCGCCTTCCTCGTAGCGCCACATGTAACCGGCTTGAAACGCCACGCCGGCCTTACGCACGGCCTCCGCCATGCGCTGGGCGTCGGCGGCGTTGGCGGCTCCGGGTTTTTCCAGAAGGACATGTTTGCCGGCCTGAGCTAGTTGAATAACGGCTTTCGGGCCGGTGTTATTGGGGAGGCAAACGAGGGCGCCATCGAATAGATCGCCGCCGTCGCGAATTAACGCCTCTACGGTCTCAAATCGCGGAAGGTCCGTATAACGTTGTTCGAGGCTGGTGGTGCCTTTGTCAAAAGCCGGCACTAAGGCGGTGATTTCTACCGCATCAAACACTTGACGCAGCGATTCCCGCCAACCCATCCCATGCGGATGGTCAATGCCGAGAACAGCAATGCGGAGAGGGGTGGGCACAATCAATTAGGGCGCCACGGACACACCGTTCGGTCCGGGCATGCGGTCATCACCCGGCGGTACTGCCAGAGTGACTTGGCCGTCGAGGGTGACCTTATAGACGCAACCGGTTTTGGGCGCTACGGCCTGATTACTGTCCAGCGGCCAGAGCTGGCGTTCGCCCTCGGGGTTGAACATCCAGCTGGGCTTGCTCATGTCGGTGACATACACACTGTTGCCGTCCTTGCTGGCAGCTACGTCATTGAGAAATTCAATGGACGGCGGGAAATCCGCTACCTCGGCAATCTTGGTGGCGTTGCCTTCGGCGTCCACTTTCCACATGGTGGTTTCGTCGGCAGTCACCAGATAACCGCCTACAAAGGCAATTCCCTTGGGCGAGTTCATACCGCGGCAAAATCCCTTCACCTCGTCGCCGTCGATCACGTTGATACCGCCATCACCGGGGTCGTCGCCGTTGATCATGGTGACGTAGAGTTTGCCGTCAAATCCGCGGCACACGCTCTCGGGCTTGGACGGGGCATCGAGTGTCTTGGACATGGTAGCCGTGCCGTCGTCGTTGAGTTTGAGGAAATGGATTTTGCTCTCGAGCATGTCCGGCACTACGAGCTGCTTGTCGGTTCGGTCGAGGTAGAAATCTGCCGCCGTGGTGAAATCGCCCTTCAGTTCTCTCTTTTCCTTGGTGGCTAGGTTGTAGGACCACACCTTACCGAGCGGCCAGCTGGAGACGTAGAGCATGTCGCCGTCCTGCTCGATGGCGTCGGCGCCGCGGAATCCCGAGGCGATGATGTCCATTTTGCCGTTCTTATAGCTCACCAGGTTGCCGGTGAAAAAGTCGCCCATGAGCAGGGTTTCCTTATTGGATTGGCAGCCCGCGCCAAACAGCAGGCCGATACCCAAAAGCAATGTGAATGCGTATGGATGTTTCATGTGGTACTTGGAGGATGTCCCGCGTCTCAAGAGGGGTCAATGTTAATTGCCGCTTCCTGGGAAGGACGTTGCGTCCGCCCGATCGGAGTGGTTCAATAACCGGATGACGCGCTTCCTCACCGTTTTCTTGTGTTGGGCTTCCCTAGCGATGGCCGGCGACAAGGCGTTGCGGCCCAACATTATTTTGATCATGGCCGATGATATGGGTTTTTCTGATATCGGTTGTTACGGTGGCGAGATTCAGACGCCCAATCTTGATCAGTTGGCGGAGGATGGCCTGCGGTACACGCAGTTTTATAATACCGCCCGCTGTTGCCCCACGCGGGCGTCGTTGATGACCGGTCTGTATGCACATCAAACGGGTATGGGCGCGATGACCCGGCCGACTCCGTTGCGTGGTTATCAGGGTCACATCAACCGTAATTGTGTGACCATTGCTGAGGTGTTGAAGCAGGCTGGATATGCGACGTTCATGTCCGGCAAATGGCATCTCACGGAGGATAAAAATAAACTAGTCACCGGCTCCAAACACAACTGGCCTCGGCAGCGTGGGTTTGATCGCTTCTTCGGCACCATCGCTGGCGCCGGCAGTTTCTACACACCACAGACCCTGACTCTGAATAACGCGCCGATCACGGATTTTCCCGAGGATTTTTACTACACGACCGCCATTGGCGAGCACGGCGCACAGTTCATTCGTGAACATGGTGCTGATGAAAATGATGAACCGTTCTTCCTGTACGTGCCGTTCACCGCGCCGCACTGGCCGTTGCACGCCCTGGAAAAGGACATCAAAAAGTATCGCGGTAAATATCTCAAAGGCTGGGATGCCATCCGCGCCGAGCGCCATGCGCGTCAGTTGAAGATGGGGTTGGTCGATCAACGCTGGCCGATTAGTACCCGACACGAACGCGCGCCGGCCTGGGAAACACTCGACAAGGCCAAACAAAAGGAGATGGACGAGCGCATGGCGATTTATGCCGCGATGATCGACAGCATGGACCAGGCGATCGGCCACATCCTCAAAGCTGTGGCGGATCTGGATCAAACCGATAACACGATGGTCCTTTTTCTGGCCGATAACGGGGGCTGCGATGAATCCGGCCTTTACGGATTCGAGCGCAAAAAGGGCGGCAGGCTGGGCACTGACAGTTCCTTTGCCAGCTACGGCCTCTGCTGGGCCAACGCCAGCAACACGCCGTTCCAGTTTTTTAAGAAAGACAATCACGAAGGTGGCATCGCTTCGCCACTCATCGTTCACTGGCCCGAGGGTATTGAAAAAGAGGCTCACGGCAAGCTGCGGCATGAACCGACGCACGTGATTGATATCATGGCCACCGCCGTACAATTGGCCGGGGCGGAATATCCCGCCCGCTTTCGCGGTCAGGAAATTCTTCCATTGGAAGGCCGCAGCCTGTTGCCGACTTTTGAAGGTAAACCACTCGACCGAACCGCGCTGTATTGGGAACATGTCGGTAATCGCGCCGTGCGCTCGGGTGATTGGAAGCTCGTGGCCAACACCCGTTTCCGAAAGCAGGAATGGGAGCTCTACAATCTGCGCACCGATCGGACCGAGACGGTGAACCTCTTCAATCAACGTGAAGATAAGGCGCAGGAACTAAAAGCGCTCTGGCAGGCCTGGGCCGCCCGTGCTTATGTTTTGCCCAAGCCGGGAGGTAAGAAATCCAATAAATGAAAACAACATTCATCACTCTCATCGCACTGGCGTTTACTGCGTCCGCACAACTGGTCAAACTTGAAGGCGCAAAGGCCGTTCAGTACAAGGAAGCCAGTGGGACCAAGCTCTTCCTGCACGTGTTCAACCCGGAAGGGCACAAGACCACCGATGCACGGCCGGCTATTGTATTTTTCTTTGGCGGCGGCTGGAATGGCGGCACGCCGAAGCAGTTTGAGCCGCATTGCCAGTATCTTGCTCGGCGTGGCATGGTGGCGATCACGGCCGAGTACCGCGTGAAAAGCCGCAATAAAACTTCTCCTTTCGAATGCGTGGCGGACGGAAAATCCGCCGTGCGTTTCGTTCGGGCAAACGCCGCCAAGCTGGGCGTTGACCCCAAACGCGTGGCGGCCGGTGGCGGTTCGGCAGGCGGACATGTGGCTGCGGCCACTGGGACTTGCCCTGAGCTGGAGGAGCCGGGTGAAGACACCAAGATTAGCAGTCAACCCGATGCGTTGGTGTTATTTAATCCCGTTTATGATAATGGCCCCAAAGGCTATGGCCACAGTCGCGTGCAGCCGCGGTGGAAGGCGATTTCCCCAATGCACAACATCCGCAAAGGTGCGCCGCCCACGATTGTATTTCTCGGCACCAAAGACGATCTCATTCCCGTGGCCACCGGCGAGGAATACGATCGCCGCATGAAAGCCGCCGGTAGCCCCAGTGAGCTCCACTTGTACAAGGATGCCACGCACGGATTTTTTAACCAAGGCCGCCCCGGCGATCATTATGCTGATACCGTGGCCAAGATGGATGCGTTCCTAGTGAAACACGGGTGGCTGCAAAATAAATGAATCAGTTTTTTTTCATATCATTGTTGGCGGTGGGAGCGTTTTTGGCCTCGGCACAGGAGCGCACGCCTGAGGCGTTGTTCAAACTCTGGGATCGAAATGAGGACGGTAAACTGGTTCTCAGCGAACTGCCACCGAATGCGAAGCCGAATTTCCGGAAGGTGGATACCAACGAGGATGGAGCCATTTCCCCAGCCGAACACAAGGCCTTCCTCACCCGCCGCCCAGCGCCGCGTGCGCCTCAAGGCGTCAAAGTGCTGCGCGATTTGCCCTATGCCGATACGGATAATCCCCGACAACGACTCGATTTGGTGCTGCCAAAAAAACGGATCGGAAACGAGCCATTACCTCTGGTGGTCTGGATCCACGGCGGCGGTTGGCGCAATGGTGATAAACGCAGCGGAATCAATCGTGTAGCTCCGGTAGTGACGACAGGTCGGTACGTCGGTGCTACAATAGGGTATCGACTCAGCGGAGAAGCTCAGTGGCCCTTACAAATACATGACTGCAAAGCGGCAATACGCTGGCTCCGCGCACATGCTAAGGAATATGGTATTGATCCCAAACGTATCGCCGTTTGGGGTTCCTCCGCTGGCGGGCATTTGGTGAGTATGTTAGGGGTGAGCGGTGAGGTTGAAGTGCTGGAAGGTAAATTAGGTAAACATCTGGATCAATCCAGCCGCGTGCAGGCGGTGGTGAATTATTACGGGCCCAGCGCGTTGTTACTGATGAGCAGTAAACCTAGTCGAATTAATCATGACGCGAAGGAATCGCCCGAGAGCCAGCTCATTGGTGCGCCTATTCAAACGGTTAAAGCCAAGACCCGCCAGGCCTCGCCGCTAATGCATGTGACTCCGGATGATGCCCCGCATCTTCATGTGCACGGCACGGATGACCCACTGGTTCCGTTTCATCAATCACAGATTTATCATGCCGCCCTGAAAAAGGCGGGCGTGGAAAGTACCCTCATCACTGTACAGGCCGGCGGGCATAGTGCCCCGCGTCCTTTGGATGCCGGACAAGTACGCACATTTTTGGAACGGCACTTGTATGGCCGTGGGAAACCGTTGCCGGATGAAACAGTGCCGGTGAAATGAAATAATGTTGGAGGGAGTTTCTTAACGTAGAGCGCGCTGGGCGGCCAGCCAGCCGGCAATGACTCCGACGATCAGGCCTAGAGTGTGGGCGGCGTTGGCAATATTGCCGACGAGGCCAGTGAAACAAACCACAAACCAGATCAGCAACATGGTGATCGTTCCTTGATCAAGTTGCAGGCCGAATCGGGGATCGTTGTTGCCGCGAATCCATATGTATCCAAAGAGGGCGTAGTTCACGCCGGACATGCCTCCGAAGGCTGGGCCGCTTAGGAGGTATTGGCCAAGATTGGACACTACGGCGGCTAATAGAATGAAGCCTAGCGTACGTCTCAGTCCCAGTTTACCTTCTAGTCCGCCTCCCAAAAAATATAGCCAGTACATGTTGAAGATGATGTGCAGTAGGCCGAAGTGCAGAAAGATTGGGGTAACTATCCGCCAAATCTGGCCACGTTGTGCGACTTGTTCTCCATCCTGAAGAGCAATTTTTTTACCGGTGATTTCAGGCAGGAATACGTTGCGCAGACGGTACTCCGTTTCCTGCGCCTGATTCATTGAAGCTTTTGCTTCGTTAGTGATGTCGATGGTGGACATGCGGAGGAAATCCACATTGCGATCGGTCATCTGGAGCAACTGGACCATCAGGCAAATGCCAATCAGGCAATAGGACAGATACGGGGTGTCTTGCACACCGCCAAAGACCTCGGTCCGCACATCCACCTGGCGGCGGGCGGCGCGTTCCTCCTCCTTGGCCTGGTCCTGCCGAATTTTCTCCGCGCGGGCACTGGCCTGCGTGTAGCGGGGGTGGCCCGGGGTCTTTAGAAATTCGGCGAGTTCGGATTCCGCCTTGGCGATTTGGTCGTCATCATGGATCCAGATGGTCCAGCAATCCTCATCCTCATCGACATCACAGTGGATTTCGTTGGCATACAGGAAATCTCCAAACCGCTTGGCTTCCGCTTCGTCTTTGATTTGCCCAATGGGTCGCATCTAAGAAAACGCGCCCTTTGGGCCGTCGGGGAGGAAAATAGTAGAATTGACCTTTGTAATACAGGCTTTTTCGGAAAACAGCTATGCTTTCTAGTGGGACAGATTTCCTTGAGCGTTTGAGAATGACGCCAAAGCTGAATCGACTGCTAGATGAACGACTGGCCGATGGGCTTAATGACGAGCTCGGGCACGTGGGCGAGCGGAGGCAGCTTGGCAATGGCCACGGTGATGTCGCCGATGTCTTTGGCGGTAAGAATCTTCGCGCGATGCTCGGCGCTCGGCGGCACGGGGCGGTCGTCAAGAATGGGTGTATTGACTTCGCCGGGGAAAATAGTTGTCACGCGAATGCCGTTCTCGCGTTCATCCTCGCTGGCGCTGGTGCCTAGCGCTGCCATGGCAAATTTACTGGCGTTGTAGGACACTCCGCCAAGCGGTGCGGCGCGCTTACCGCTGGTGGAGGAGATGTTGATCACCAGGCCGTTTTTGTGCGGTCGCATCAGCGGCAGGCCGTAGTGCATACAATTGAAGGCGCCGGTGGCATTGATGTTCAGAACCTTGTCCCAATCCTCGGGCGACAGCTCACTCATGGATCGCTTGGGCACATTCACGCCGGCGCAGTTCACCAACAGGTCAAGCCGGCCGCCAAAGGTTTCGGCAGCCCAGTCGAACAAGGCTTGCACGCTGGGGCGATCGCCTACATCCACGGTGTGGGTGAGAATTCCTCCGGCCTGGGCAGTGACGGCGTCCAACTTTTCTTGGCGACGGCCGGCGACGGCCACGGTTGCGCCTTCAGCGGCGAGCCCGAGGGCAATCGCCTCGCCCATGCCTGTGCCGCCGCCTACCACCAATGCGTTTTGTCCGGATAAACTCATGGGCGGGACGATAGCCGCGCCGGCCACACGGTACAACCGCGGATTGCCAAACGGCTTCGGTCTTGAAAGACTGCCGTCATGAAGCAGTTGGTTTTTTTGTTGATGACCGCGCTGGGCGTGCTGGCGGCTGAGCCGAAGGTGACGTTGATTTACGGAAGCTGGAATCCCGGCGAAGGCGGGCCGGTGACCACGCGGCCTAATCCTCTGAAGCAGCCTTTTGGTGTGGATTTTGATGCGCAAGGCAACATGTTCATCGTGGAACTGGCCGGCGGTCGCGTGCACAAGCTAACGCCGGAAAATATTTTTACCACCATCGCTGGGGACGGCAGCAAGAGCTACAAGGGAGACGGAGGCCCGGCTAAGGCGGCCACCTTCAACGGCATGCACAACGTGGCCGTGACGCCAGCGGGCGATGTGTATATTTCCGATTCGTGGAATTTTTGTGTCCGCAAAATCGACACGCGCGGGATTGTCAGCACGGTGGTGGGCACCGGTAAAAGGGGCTTTGGTGGTGATGGCGGGCCGCTGCGGAAGGCGGCGTTCACGTTTACCATGTGCATCACGATGAACGCGGCGCATGATCAGATTTACATAGCGGATATCCAAAACCGCCGGATTCGCGTGGCGGATTTTAAATCCGGCAAGGTGAAAACGATTGCTGGCAACGGTAAACGCGGCGTGCCCAATGATGGGACGCAGGCCACCAAGGCACCGTTGATGGATCCACGCGCGGTGGCACCGGATTCGAGAGGCAATGTCTACGTGCTCGAACGCGGTGGTCATGCTCTGAGAGTTGTACGGCCGAATGGGAAAATCTACACAGTCGCCGGCACGGGCAAACGCGGCAAACAGGATGGTCCGGGCAAACAGGCTACGCTCGGTGCACCTAAGCACATTTGCGTGGATGATGCGGACAATGTGTACATCGCCGATGAGGCCAATGACTTGATTCGAAAGTACGATCCCAAGACCGGCGAAGTCTCCACCGTACTGGGCCACGGCAAGGTGAAGTTGGATTATCCCCACGGCGTCACGTGGGAAAAAGGCAAACTCTACGTCGTGGACACGGGGCACAACCGCATCCTGCGAATCGAAGATTAATTCTCCAGTGCCAGCTCGAGGTAGTCGGCGGCGTTTTGGTAACAGATTCGTTGGATCATCCCGCCCACGAATTCGTCATCATCAGGCACGATGCCGTCGCGTTGCCAGCCGCCGATGAGGTTGCACAGGGTGCGTCGGAAATATTCGTGACGCGGGAAACTGAGGAACGACCGCGAATCGGTGAGCATCCCCACGAAGCGCGAGAGCAGGCCAGTGTTGGCCAGCGCTTTCATCTGCCATTCCATGCCTTCCTGTTGATCGGCGTGCCACCAGCCGCTGCCGAATTGCAGCTTGCCCGGGGTGCCGCCTTGGAAGTTTCCGATCATGGTGGCAAACGTGAAGTTATCCATTGGGTTGTTGTTGTAGAGAATGGTCTTGGGCAGGGCGCCATCCTGTTCGAGGCGGTCGAGGAACGCGCCGAGCGCGGCGGCCTGCGGGCAGTCGCCGATGGAATCGCAGCCGATGTCGGGGCCGATGGTGTTGAAGAGGCGGGTGTTGTTGTTGCGTTGCGGGCCGATGTGAAGCTGCATGGCCCAGCCTTTGGCGGTGTAGAGCCGGCCTAGATGCACCATCACGTGGGCGCCGAATTGACGTTGCTCCTCCGGCGTGGCGGCGCGACCAATGCGGGCTTTGTCGAAGATGCGCGTGGCTTCGGGGTTGCTGGGGAACACATCAAAGCAGTAGGGGAAACTGTGATCGCTCAGGCGCGAACCGATGGCGTGAAAATCGTTCACGCGTTTTTCCAGCGCAGCAAGGAAGCCGGGCAGGGTGTCGGTGGTCACGCCGGCGGCCGTGGCCAGTTTATCGGCCCAGCCGTTGAACGCTTCGGGATTGTCGACGCCCCAGGATTTATCCGGCCGAAAGGTCGGGTACACCCTGGTACGGATGTCGAGCGCGGCAATGGCTTCATGCTGGTCCAGCGGATCCACGGGATCATCTGTGGTGCAAAGGCCGCGCACATCGAATTGTTCCAAAATGCCGTGCACGGATAACGCCGAATCGCTCAGGCGTTCGGTGGTCTGTTCCCAAATCGATTCAGCCGTATCGGGGCTGAGCAGTTCTGTGATGCCGAAGTAGCGCGCAAGTTCCAGATGCGTCCAGTGATAAAGCGGGTTGCCAAGCGTGTGCGGGATGGTACGGGCCCAGGCGAGGAATTTTTCCTTGGGATCGGCATCGCCGGTGATAACGGCTTCAGGTTCGCCATTGGCGCGCATGGCCCGCCATTTGTAGTGATCGCCCTCCAGCCACATCTCGCCGAGATTGGTAAAACGCCGATTGTCGGCCACCTCGGCCGGCGGCAGGTGATTGTGGTAATCGAGGATCGGCTCGCTCTTGGCGTACTCGTGGTACAGCCGTTGCGCGGGATCGTTGCCCAACAAAAAGTCGTCGTGAATAAACGCCATGGAACTCGGTTCGTTTAGGCGAATCGTCCGCAATTGGCGATCCTTTTTCTCGAGGGCAACGGGGCTTCAGCCGGCAAATCGGGTGAATTCGGTTCCTGTCACACCCAGTCGGGCTTTAAATAAACTGCCGGCGTGCGGCTGTTTTTCCAGAGCCTCTTTACTGAGGTTTTTGCGGGCGCTGGTGATGTACAGCTCATCTAGATTCGGCCCACCAAACGCGCAAGCAGACACCTGACTCACGGGCAGATCCAGCCGGACCAACTCCTCACCGGTCTCCGGATCAAGCCGTACCACCCCCCATCCGCCCCAGAGCGCCAACCAGATTTTGCCTTCGCCATCCATCGCCATGCCGTCCGGAAAGGCGCCTTCCTGCGTAACATGATACAAAGGCCGCCGATTGCCGATGGTGCCGCTGGCGTGATCAAAATCCCATGCATCGATTCGGCGGGTAGGGCTATCGATGTGATACATCGTGGTGGCATCCGTATTCCAGAGAATGCCGTTGGGGATAGCGTAGTCCGTGGCCATCCGCTCGGCGTGTCCGTCGGCGTGCAGGCAATACATCGCGCCGGAATTACCCTCCTCACAAATCGGCATGGTGCCCGCCCAGAGGCGGCCGGCCGGGTCGCATTTGCCGTCGTTGAAACGATGCTCCGGTCGGTCCGATTCCGGATCAATGATGGTTTCGGTTGCGCCGGTTTCCGGATCAAAATAGAGAAACCCTTTTTCCGCGGCCAAGACCAAGCGTCCGTCTTGGGCCAATACGAGGGTCCCAGGCATTTGGCCTATGTCCCACTTGCGATTCGATCCATCGGCGGGGTTGTAGCATTGGACAAGGCATTCCAGAATATCCACCCACCAAAGCACCTTGCGGCCCGCATCCCAGAGCGGGCCTTCGCCCAGCGGCGAGCGGGTGTCCAGCAACAGCTTGGGTTCCTCAACAATCAGGCTCATGGACAAATGGTCAGGTAAGGCTGTTGGCCTTGCCAGCTCAAACATCAATTGCCTCGCGCAAAGGAAGTTTTTTCGCTACAAACCCGCGTCCATCATGAGCGAGTCGACTCAAGAAAACAGGGATCCCGCCGGCTTGCGTAGTGCGCGTTGGTTTGCGCCGGATGACTTAAGGTCATTTGGGCATCGCTCGAGGCTCAAGGGTATGGGCTGGGCGGATGAAGATTATCGTGACAAACCGATCATCGGCATTCTCAACACTTGGAGCGATCTGAACACCTGTCATTCCCACTTGCGTGAACGTGCCGAGAAAGTGAAGCAGGGCGTCTGGCAGACGGGCGGATTTCCGGTGGAAGTGCCGGTGATGTCGCTCGGTGAAATGTTGATGAAGCCGACCACGATGCTGTATCGCAATCTCCTTGCGATGGAGGCGGAAGAGGTGCTGCGCTGTCATCCGATTGACGCCGCGGTGCTCATGGGCGGCTGCGACAAGACCACGCCGGCGCTGCTAATGGGCGCAATCTCAGCGGACATCCCGATCATTTATCTGCCCTGTGGTCCGATGTCCACTGCGCGCTGGGGCAAGGAGGCGCTCGGTAGTGGCAGTTCGGTATGGGGATTCTGGGCCGAGCGGCGTGCGGGCAATCTATGCGACGAGGACTGGACGAAATTCGAAAACGCCATCGGCCGTTCGCCGGGCCATTGCATGACGATGGGCACGGCCTCGACGATGGGTGCCATTGCCGAGGCGTTGGGGTTTTGCCTGCCGGGCGCCTCGAGCATTCCGGCGATGGTCAGCGAACACATGCGGATGTCCACCGCCTGCGGCCGCCGCGCCGTTGATTTGGCCTGGGCCAATCTCAAGCCTTCCGATGTGCTCTCACGCGAGTCGTTTGAAAACGCCATCACAGTGGACATGGCCGTGGGCGGATCCACCAATGCCATCGTGCATGTAATCGCCATGGCTGGCCGCGCGGGCTTTGATATTTCGCTGGAGGATTTCGACCGTATCAGCCGCACCACACCCGTGCTCGCTAATGTGCGGCCCAACGGGAATGATTATTTGATGGAGGACTTTTACAACGCGGGCGGTCTGCGCGCGTTGATGGCGCAGCTCGGCGACAAGCTGCATGGCGAGTGCCCGACCATCACCGGCCGTTCTATCGCTGAGAATGTTGCTGATGCGGAGTTGATTGATGACGATGTGATTCGCACAGCGGAAAATCCCGTGCAGGCTGAGGGCGGCACGTTTGTGTTGCGCGGCAATCTCGCCCCGCACGGTTGTGTGGTGAAACCCTCCGCTGCCACGCAGGATCTTTTCAACCATCGCGGGCCGGCGTTGGTGTTTGATGATTATCCTGATCTCAAAGCTAAACTGAACGATCCCGAACTGGACGTCACGGCGGATACCGTGCTCGTGCTACGTAATGCCGGCCCTGAAGGTGGTCCCGGCTTTCCCGAGTGGGGGATGTTGCCGATTCCGGACAAACTGTTGAAGCAGGGCGTGCGCGATATGGTGCGCCTCTCCGACGCCCGCATGAGCGGCACCAGCTATGGCATGTGCGTGCTGCATCTCTCGCCGGAGAGCCACGTGGGCGGTCCTCTGGCGTTTGTGCAAACGGGCGATGAGATTGAGCTGAATGTGACCGAGCGCAAAATCCATTTGCACGTGAGCGATGAGGACTTGGAAGTCCGCCGAGCCGCGTGGCAAAAGCCCGAGCCAAAATACGCACGTGGCTACGGCCAGCTCTACATCAACCACGTCACGCAAGCCCACGAGGGTTGTGATTTTGATTTTCTCCAACACGGCCCAGCCACCCCTGAGCCGCCGATTCACTAGCATGAACACCGCCACCATCACTCCCGAGACACTTTCAAATTCCGTAATTGCCGTGCCGCCTTTGGCGCGTGATGTGGACCTCAATGTTTGCGCCACCGAGAATGCCAAGATCATGCGCCACCTCGAGGCCGGCGGCATTCGCACGCTGCTCTACGGCGGCAACGCGGTTTTCTATCACATTGCGCTGGCTGAGTACGCCGACACGCTGGCGATGTTGCAGGAACAGGCCGGAGCGGACACCACAGTGGTGCCGTCGGTCGGTCCCGCGTATGGCACCTCAATGGATCAAGCGGCGGTGCTGCGGGATTTTGATTTCCCCACCGTGATGGTGTTGCCCGCGCGCGACATCGCTACGTCCAAAGGCTGCGCCACGGGCATCCGCAAATTCGCCGAGGCCTACGGCAAACCGATCGTGCTCTACATCAAGTTTGAAGGCTATCTGGAGCCGGAAGACGCGCAGGCGTTGGTTGATGATGGTGTCGTGAATTGGATAAAATACGCCATCGTGCGCGAGGACCCGATGCAGGATAATTATTTGCGTAAGCTTGTCGATTGCGTGGATCCGCAATTCATCGTCAGCGGCATTGGCGAGCAACCGGCCATCGCGCATGTGAACGGCTTCGGCGTGAACAGTTTCACCAGCGGCTGTGTCTGTGTGGCCCCCAGTCTTTCCATGAAAATGCTGCAGGCCCTCAAGGTCAGCGATCTCGATATTGCCGAGAACATTCGTCAGACGTTTGAGCCGCTCGAGGATCTTCGCAACGGCATTAATCCCATTCGCGTGCTGCACACCGCCGTGGCCGAGGCCGGTATCGCCAACACTGGTCCAATCCTCCCGCTCCTGCACGGCACCTGCGAAGACAGTAGGGCCAAGATTGCCACGGCTGCGAAGGCTTTGTTGGAGCATAATTAGGTTTCCCGTAGCTTTATCCTAGGGGAGGGTAAGGTAAACTTGCTCCACCCATCGGGTGGTGGTTCAATCGGGCATGCACCTCTGGTTTCTGTTGGGTTTCCTGTTGGCGGCGTTGATTTTGGACGCGAAGGATAGGTCGCCAAATTTTGTGGTCATCCTCGCCGATGACATGGGTTATGGCGACGCCACCTGTTACAATCCAAAATCCAAGAGCCCCACACCGCATATTGACCGGCTGGCGCGCGAAGGCATGCGGTTTACTGACGCGCATTCGCCTGCCTCATGGTGTGTGCCTACACGGTACGGGATATTGACTGGTCGCTATCCGCATCGGGCGGATATGGATTGGCGCCGGAAGGCAGTGATCGAGGAGGGGCGTACGACGGTGGGATCTGCGCTGCGCGAGCAAGGCTATTCCACGGCAATGGTCGGCAAATGGCATCTCGGGTTTGATGGCGGTCCGGACTATGACTACACCAAACCGCTGGTCGGCGGGCCGTTGGATCGCGGGTTTGATTTTTACTACGGCATGTCGCATTCGCTGGACATCGTGCCGTACTACTACATCAGTGGTCGCAAAGCGGTGATGGTGCCGAACCAGCAGATCGGTCCGCGCAACACGGAAGGATGGAGCCCGATCCAGGGCGAGTTCTGGCGCGGTGGGCCCATTTCGCCGGACTTCAAACACGTGGAGGTGTTGCCGCGATTCACGGAACAGTCGGTGGATTACCTGCGCTCGCGCCGCGACCAGGCCAATCCGTTTTTCCTGTACGTCGCCTTGCCCGCGCCGCATACGCCGTGGCTGCCGACGAAACCATTTCAAAAACGCACCAACAACATGTACACGGATTTCGTGGCGATGGTGGATGACACCGTGGGCCAAATCCTGAAGGCGCTGGATGACAACGGTCTGGCGCGCGACACGCTGGTGTTATTTACCAGCGACAACGGGCCGGTGTGGTACGATTCTGATACCAAACGATTCGGTCATAGCGCTACCACACCGTTACGCGGGATGAAAGGCGACGCCTGGGAAGCTGGCCATCGCATGCCGTTCATCGTGCGCTGGCCGCATTCCGTGAAGGCCGGCACAGTGAGTGATGCGTTGGTTTGCCAAACCGATTTGCTGGCGACCTTCGGCGCGATTGCCGGCCGTGAGCTGGCAGATGATGAAGGCGAGGACAGTGAAAATCTGCTGCCCATTCTCACCGGCCACCGCAAGGAAGGGCGGTTTGAGATGGTGACCTTGAGTTCACGTAAAGTGCTTGGCGCGCGTCGGGGTGGCTGGAAGTACATGAACACACTCAGCTCCGGCGGCTTTACGAAAGTGCATTTAGCCAAGCCGAAACCCGGCGATCCGAAGGGGCAATTGTACAATCTGAGCAATGACCTAGGCGAAATGGAAAATCGCTGGAACGATGCGCCGGGTGTGGTGAAGGAATTCGAAGCCATGCTCGCGAGCCAGAAGGAAAGTGAACGGTCGCGGCCGCGCATGCAGGCATTTGCGCGGACGGTTCAAAAGGCCAAAAGCATCCGGACTTGGCGGCTGGATCCGGACGGCCAGAACGGGACGTTTGCTGACTATGCCATCGACGCGCCGGGTAAGGCCCTGGCCGGCAAACCCTCCGCGCGGTTGCGGCGGTTGCTGTTGGCCGATGCTGATCCGGTCACGCGCCATGACGAGAAGTTTCATTTCGATCCGGGCATTCTGCTGCGGTTCCAGTCCGGCAAAGACGAGGTGCAGGTGGCGATCTGTTTCATCTGCAACAAATGGGCGCTGTACCTGAACGGCGAGACGGTGAGCTACACGTCGATTGAGGAGGAACGGCGCGCGGTGTTGGTCGAGGTGAAAGCCATTTTCCCGAACGACAAAATCATCCAGGGAATACCGGAGAAACTGCAATGAAAACCATCCTGACACTGGCGATCCTCGGTCTGACGACGCTAAACGTTTGGGCGCGCCCGAACATTGTCTTGATCATGGCCGACGACGTTGGCTGCGAACCGATCGGGGCCTACGGCGGCGAACGCTGGAAGACACCGCACATCGATGCGTTGGCTAAGAGCGGCATGCGATTTGACTACTGCTTCGCCATGCCGGTGTGCCATCCTACGCGCACGACGTTGCTGACCGGCAAATATCCCTTCCGGTTGAAATCGCGTTGGGGATCGTTTCCCAAGAGCGAGGAGAAACACACGCTGGCGCAGGTGCTCAAGCGCGCGGGCTATGCTACGGCCGTGGCCGGCAAGTGGCAGTTGTGCCTAATGAAAAACGATCTGCAACAACCGGCCCGAATGGGATTCGATCAATGGAGCGTGTTCGGCTGGCACGAAGGCGCACGTTTTCATGAGCCGTATATCTACGAGGACGGCCGGTTGCGTACTGACACGGAGGGCAAGTACGGGCCGGATTTATACGTTGATTTCCTTGGCGACTTCATGGCCAAGAGCGCGAAGGCGGACACACCGTTCTTCGCCTTTTATTCTATGGCCCTGGCGCATGATGTGACCGACGACATTCCGGTGCAGGTGCCCTATGTGCCCGGCAAGGATCGCTGGATGGATTACGGCGAAATGATCGAGAGCATGGACGACATGGTCGGCAAGCTGGTGAAGAAGATTGATAAACTCGGCCTGCGCGATGATACCGTGATTCTGTTCACTGGCGATAACGGTACGGCTCAACGCTCCAAGCTGCGCCACATTGAAGGGCGCAAATACGAATACGAACAGGTGTACTCCATCCGCAACGGCCAACGTGTGCCCGGCGGCAAGGGCACCTTACTGGACATCGGCACCAACGTGCCCTTAATCGCCAGTTGGCCCGGGAATATTCAGGCTGGCAGTCGTGGGCATGAGCTGGTGGATTTCAGCGACTGGCTACCTACGCTCGCTACATTGGCCCGTGCTAAGCCGACCCAGCCGCATGATGGCGTGAGCTTCACCTCTGCGCTCCTACACACCCGGCGGCGCGAGGCGCGGTCATTCGCCTTTGCCGAACATCGCGGCGGCAAGGCGTGGGTTCGCACCAAACAATACAAACTGTACAACGACGGCCGATACTTCGATATCCAAGCCGACCCCATGGAAAAACAGCCCCTCAAAAATCTAAACAACCGCGCCGCCATAGACCGCAAACTGCTGGAAGCGGCTTTGTTGAAACTGAATTATCCCGCAACGAAAAAATGAAGCGGTTGATGCTGCCAGTTTAATCTTCTTCGCGTCGCAGGACGCGGACATCGCCACGGCGGGCTGTGAGGCCGTCGCGATCGAGCTTCTCCAGCACAGGAATCAAAATCCGTCGCGACACATTCATCGCCTTAC
>CAJWMQ010000053.1 GCA_913042895.1 uncultured Verrucomicrobiales bacterium
TCATCACTTATCGCATTTTTTTCTATTTCTTCTTTTGTGGCATCAATTGGCATATTTATTTGGCTTCGGACTTTACCATTAACTTGAAGAATAAATTTTTGTGATTTCTGTATTAAAGCGCTCTCATCAACTTCTGGCCAATCAGAAAATTGAATGTCGCTACCAAAATCTAAGTCTAACCAAAGTTGATGCGTGATATGAGGCGCAATGGGGGCTAATAAACGCAATACAATACTTATACCCTCGTTAATTATTAATTTCTCCTCATAAGATGATCCCATTTTATTCAATATATTTACGATGCTCATAGAGGAGGAGACGACTGTATTATAATGTTGTCTCTCATAATCAAATAAAGCTTTTTTAAGCTGTTGATGGACTTCTCGCCTTTTTGAATTCAGATCTTCGCCTGCGCCTTTTCCGGTTGATTTTTCTTGGAGTCGATAAGACAGGTTCCATAGTCTTTTTAAAAATCTATATGCGCCTTCTACGCCTTCATCAGACCACTCAAGTGATTGATCAGGTGGAGCGGTAAAAATAGTATAAAGACGCACAGTATCTGCGCCATATTTATCTATAAGAGATTGCGGATCTATGCCATTATTTTTTGACTTTGACATTTTTTCATAGCCACCAGAGATTACTTTTTTCTTATCTTTTCTTAAAATTGAATTCGTTATTTCCCCTTTGCTATTTTTTTCGATAATTACATCTGAAGGACTAAACCATTCCCTAGATCCATCCGAATTATCTCTATAAAACGTTTCTGCTATGACCATTCCTTGAGTAAGAAGTCTAGTAAATGGCTCATCATTATTTATGAGACCTTCATCCCTCATTAATTTATTAAAGAAACGAGCATATAGTAAATGTAAAATAGCATGCTCTATCCCACCTACATACTGGTCTACAGGAAGCCAATACTTTGCTCTATCATCTAACATTTTTTTTGTAGAATCTGGGCAACAATAGCGAGCATAGTACCAACTTGATTCTACAAAGGTATCAAATGTATCAGTTTCTCTCTTATTGCCATGACCTAAATCAAAAAACTCTGGCATTTTTTCAAGAGGTGAGCCGGATCCATCAACGGTTACATTTTCTGGTAACTTGATTGGAAGATTTTCTTCTATTTTTAAATTTCCATCATCAGTTTTTATTATTGGAATGGGACAACCCCAGTACCTCTGTCGTGAGATACCCCAATCTCGTAAACGATAGTTTATTTTTTTACCACCTTTTTTGTGTTCTTGTAGCCACGATGCGATTGCATCAAATGCAGCTTCGGAAGTTAGACCATCAAAAGGTTTAGAGTCTGCAAGGATTCCTTTTTCGGTGAAAGCCCCTGTATCGATATTGCAAGTTTGTCCATCTGATTTAAAAATTACTTGTTTTTTTGGAATTGAGTATCAAGGGTTGGCGTTTTCCTTCTTGTCCTTGGCAGCACCTGCCGCAGCCCCGACGGCTCCGCCGGCAGCGGCACCCACGGCGGCGCCCTCTAGTCCACGCCCGGATTGATGGCCGATCACGCCGCCCAGAATGCCGCCTACAGCGGCTCCAATACCGGCGCCTTTCCCAGTGTTGGTTTGGCAGCCTACACCCGCGGTGAGCATCGTCCCCGCAGCCAGAATCATCATTACTTTCTTCATTAGTTTCTTAGTTTGAATTTTGTATCCGACGTGCCGAGAGTGCGGCGATATTCAAATCTTTCAAGAGGAAACCGGTTGGACTTGCTCTCGCCGGTGGAAAACCCACAATGAACGTATGAACTTGAACCGACGAGATGCCCTCAAGGCTGGTGCCCTGGGCATAGCTTCAACAGCTACTCCCACAACAATTTCCGCCCATGTGCCGCGAGCCGAGCTGAAGTCGGATTTTAAGATTACCGGGGGCCGCATTCGCCAATCGGTGATGGGCTGGTGCTTTAAGCCGATGCCAGCGCTGGAATTGGCAAAGCATTGTCGAGCCATCGGGATCGAGGCGATTGAGGGGATTTCGGCCAAGGATTATCCGGCGGTACGGAAGCTGGGGCTGAAGATTTCACTGGTGAGCGGCGGGCACGGCTTTAAGAAGGGGCCATGCGTGGCGGCTAACAAGGCGTTCGTGGTGGAGAAACTCAAGCTCGGCATTGATCTGGCCGCGGAGATCGGCACCAAGAGCGTGATCACTTTCACGGGCATGCGTGAGAAAGGGCTTACCGATGCCGCCGGCGCGCGTAATTGTGTGGAGGCTTGGAAGGCGGTGATGCCATATGCGGAGAAAAAGAAAATCAATCTTGTCCTCGAACATCTTAACACGCGTGATGACAGTCATCCGATGAAAGGGCACCCTGGATATTTCGGTGAAGATGTGGACCACTGTGTAGAGCTGATTCGTCAGGTGGATTCGCCGAATATGAAACTGCTCTTTGATGTATATCATGTGCAGATTATGAACGGCGATGTGATTCGCCGCATCCGCCAGTACAAGGATGTGATCGGGCATTACCATACTGCGGGTAATCCGGGGCGGGCGGAGTTGGACGACACTCAGGAGATCAATTATCCCGCCGTGATGCGGGCGATTGCGGCGACCGGCTATGATCTGTTTGTGGCACAGGAATTTATTCCCACTTGGGACGATCCCGTGGCTGCTCTGCGGCATGCGGCGATGGTGTGCGATGTGTAAATCAAACCGACTTCCCGGATGCGGCTTCAGTGTGCTGCCGCTGCCTCGTCGGCAGCACGAGATGTGTTCGGAGGTGGCAACTGATCTTGCCTTTTGAAGACCTTGCCGCATTCTTTGCCCATGCACCGTTTGCTTTGCCTGTTGATGGCGTTTGTGTGGTCGGCTGTTCTGTCGGCAAAAGATTCTAAGGAAAGTCGACCCAATTTCGTGGTGATCCTTTGCGATGATCTCGGCTACGGGGATCTAGCCTGTTATGGGCATCCGCACATCAAGACGCCGCATCTGGACAAGCTTGCGAAGCAAGGCATGCGGTTAACCAGTTGTTATGCAGCCGCGCCGGTGTGTTCGCCTTCGCGCGCGGGGATGCTGACTGGCCGCACGCCGAATCGGTCCGGCGTGTACAACTGGATTCCGGGCAATCACGTGATGCATCTGCGGAAGGATGAGGTGACGGTCGCCGGAATGCTTAGGGACTCAGGCTACGACACCGCGCACGTCGGCAAGTGGCATTGCAATGGGAAGTTTAATTCGCCCGCCCAACCGCAGCCGGGCGACCACGGGTTTAACCACTGGTTCGCCACGCAAAACAACGCGGCGCCGTCGCACAAGAATCCGCGTAACTTTGTGCGTAACGGCAAATCGGTGGGACCGATGGAAGGCTACGCCTGCCAGTTGGTGGTCGATGAAGGCGTGGACTGGCTACGCAACGGGCGCGACAAGCAGAAGCCGTTTTTTCTCTTCACCTGTTTTCATGAGCCGCACGAGCCAGTGGCGTCGCCGGACAAGATGACCGCGGGCTATTCGGAAGTGGCCCGGAACAAACTGGAGGCGGAGTATTTTGCCAATGTGGAAAACATGGACGCCGCTGTCGGCAAACTGATGGCGGCCTTGGATGAGTTGAAGCTGGCGGACAACACCCTGGTATTTTTTACCTCGGACAACGGCCCGGAAACCCTGCGGCGTTACGGCGGTGCAGCGCGTTCGTTCGGCAGTCCGGGACCGTTGCGCGGCATGAAGTTGTGGCTGTACGAAGGGGGTATTCGGGTGCCGGGGATTCTGCGGTTTCCCGGTCGCATTCAGCCCGGCAGCGAGAGCGATGAGCCGGTGTGCGGGCTGGACGTGCTGCCTACGCTCACCGCGTTAGCGGGCATTGAGCGCACTCCGGATCGGGCGGTTGATGGCACAAGTTTTGTGGAGGTGTTCACAGGCAAACCGATACGTCGCGTGACGCCCTTGTACTGGCATTACTATAACGCGCTCGGGGCGCCCAAGGCAGCGATGCGCGCGGGTGACTGGATGGTGCTTGGTAGTTGGGGTCAGACAGATCAACGCGGCGGCGGGTTCTTTCGCGAATCGGACCAGAAATTGGTGAAGACCATGGAGCTAAAACATTTTGAGCTCTACAATTTGAAACGCGACCGTGATCAGAAAAAGAATCTCGCCGAGACGGAGCCGGCGCGCTTGAAGGAATTGAGCGTGCAGTTGGTCAGGAAATATCGCGAAGTACAGGCCGAGGGGCCGGAATGGAAGTTTGGGAAATAACATGAAAAAATGGATTGGTTTGTTGGGCCTGTGCGCGTGGACGGCGCAGGCGGAGGTGACGCTGGCGCCGGCATTTTCGGATTACATGGTGCTGCAACGGGGTGCTGTGGCACCGGTGTGGGGCACGGCCAAGCCGGGCGAAAAGGTGACCGTGGAATTTGCCGGCCAAACCAAGCGCACCGTTGCCGGTGAAGACGGCCGCTGGCGCGTGCGGTTGGATGCCATCAATGATACCACCGTGGCCGGTGGGCTGAAGGTGACCGGCGAAAACATTCTCCTGATCAAGGGCGTGCTGGTGGGGGAGGTGTGGTTTGCCTCCGGCCAATCGAACATGGCCATGACCGTTTCGCGCTGTCGTGATTTTGAGAAGGAACAGACTGCGGCCAAATTTCCGCACATCCGCATGTTTATCACCGGCCGCTCGGCGCAGCTTCAGCCGCAGACAGGGTGCGCCGGCAAGTGGTGGATTTGTTCGCCGGAAACAGTCGGAAACTTTTCCGGTACGGCGTACTTCTTTGCGCGCGCGCTGCACGAGCAGTTAAAGGTGCCGGTGGGCATCATCCATTCCTCGTGGGGCGGCACCTCGATCGAAGCGTGGACGAGCTGGGAAGCACAGCAAAACGACAAACGCCTGCTGATGGTGCATCAGCCGTGGAGGGACAAACCCAAGCCCAATCAAAACAAGCCGGGCAACCTCTTCAACGGCATGGTGAATCCGCACATTCCCTACGGCATCCGCGGCGCGATCTGGTATCAGGGCGAGCGCAACTCGCGCCAGATCAGCTTTGCCAAGGTCTACTCGATTCAACTGCCCATGATGATCAACGACTGGCGGCGGCGCTGGGGCCAGGGCGATTTCCCGTTTCTCTGGGCGCAGCTGCCCAATTTTAAGGCGGTGAATCCCGATCCGAACGCGCCGAGTATTTGGGCGCACACACGCGAAAGCATGGCTAAGACCCTCGCGCTGCCCAATACCGGCATGGCCACCACCATCGACATCGGCGAAGCCAGAGACATTCATCCGAAGAATAAGCAGGACGTCGGCCGGCGCTTGGCCAATTGGGCGTTGGCTGAGTTTTACAATCAGGAGGACGTGCCTACCACCGGGCCGATGTATGCGAATCACAAGATTGTAGGCGCCACTGTGCGTGTGCAGTTACGTTACGCGGCCGGGCTGAAAGCCAAGGCTGGTGATGCGGTCACCGGTTTTGTGCTGGCTGGCGCAGACAAGGTATTTCATCCGGCCACGGCCGTGGTGACGGAGGATAACTCTGTGGAAGTCACCAGCAAAGCCGTCGCCAAGCCCGTAGCCCTACGCTATGGCTGGGCGGATAATCCCATGGTTAATCTCGTCAACCAACACAACCTTCCCGCGACACCGTTCCGCACGGATGATTGGTAAACTTATGAAATCGCTTTTCACGTCCCTCATGTTCGCCACAGGCCTCTTACAGGCTGCGGATAGGCCCAATATTCTTTGGCTATCGGCGGAGGATATCAGTCCACATCTGGGATGCTACGGTGATGCTAATGCGAATACGCCGCATTTGGACCAGCTGGCTAAGGAAGGGACGCGGTACACCCATGCGTTTACTACGGCGGGAGTATGTGCGCCGTGTCGCTCGGGAATCATCACCGGTATGTATCAAACCACGCTGGGTACGCACCATATGCGTTGCCGGGCGCAGTTACCGAAAAAAATTCGGCCGTTCACGCAATACCTGCGCGAGGCGGGCTATTACTGCACGAACAATTCCAAAACGGATTATCAGTTCAGCGCTCCCAAAGACACTTGGGATCAGTCCAGCGGTAAAGCCCATTGGCGTGGCCGCAAAAAGGGGCAGCCGTTTTTTGCGGTGTTCAATTTCACCGGCTGCCACGAAAGTGGGATTGCCAGCGAGGGAAAATACAAATCGGTGACTCAAGAGCTGCCCGAGAAACACCGGCAGGACGCCGGGAAACTTCCGTTGCCGCCGTATTATCCGGATACCCCCGTGGTGCGCGAGGATTGGAAACGAAACTACGAGTTGATTACCGCGATGGATGCCTGGGTCGGTCGATTGATTGCGCAATTGAAAGAGGGCGGCGTGTACGACAACACGATTATCTTTTTTTGGAGTGACCACGGCGTGGGGCTGCCGAGGGCCAAGCGTTGGCTGTACGATTCTGGAACGCGCGTGCCGTTGATCGTGCGCGTGCCTGACGGCAAACCGGCGGTCAGCGGGCGGATGGTAAGTTCCATTGATTTCGGACCAACCGTGCTGAGGCTGGCCGGACTGACGGTGCCCAAGCATGTGCAGGGCCGGTCGTTCATTCATGATGCTCCGCGCGATTTTGTGTACGGCGCGCGCGATCGGATGGATGAGCGGTACGACATCATCCGCAGTGTGCGCGGGCCGCGCTATCGGTACATCCGCAATTACGAACCGTTGAAGACGTATTACCAATACATGAACACGCCGGAGAAGGGCGCCACCATGATGGAGATCCGGCGCGTTCAGGCCGCTGGTAAAATGCCCGCGGCGGCAGCGTTGTTTATGGCGTCGGTCAAACCGGCAGAGGAATTGTATGACCTGGAGACGGATCCGCATGAGATTCGAAATCTCGCCGGTCAACCGGAACACGCTGCGCGGCTGAAGCGAATGCGTGAAGTTCATCTGCAATGGGTACGAGACACCGGCGATCTGGGACTCCTGCCGGAAGCCGAGATTGAGATTCGTGAAAAAACCGTTGGGGCGCGCTACCAAATTTTGCAGGGCAAAAACAAATTGAACGCCGAGCTTGGCCGCGTGGCGGCGCTGGCGTCGTCCGGCTTCAATGCCCTGCCGGAGCTGCTGCAGGCCATGCGCCATCCGGATGCGGCCGTGCGCTACTGGGGTGCCACCGGCGTGGGCAACATCGGCAAGCCGGTCGCTTCCGCAAAGCCGAAGATGATTGAGGCGCTAAAAGATTCTTCGCCGAGCGTGCGTATTGCCGCGGCGCGGGCCTTAGGCAAGCTGGGCTTTCCCGGGCAGGCGTTGCCGACCCTGGAGGCGGAGCTGAAGAGCAAACATCAGTGGGGCCGGTTGGCGGCGGCGATTGTGCTGGATGAAATGGACGAGCAGGCGCGCCCGGCCATTCCCGCCCTAAAACAGGCCCTCTTGAAACAGCCGAACAAATACATCGTTCGCGTGGCCAATCGCGCGCTAAACGAGCTGCAGGGCACCCAAAACACTGTTCCGTAAATCGGCGGACATGGTCGGCCTCAAGTTTTTGCTGAAAAACTTTGCGTGCCGAGCCGCTTGGCGGTTGAATCGGGTCCTCACAAACAATTTATGAGATCCGCATTTCTTTTTTCACTGCTGTTCACTGCCGGTTTGGCAGTGGCGAAACCGCCGGCGGGCTTTGGGACGCCGGACACCGAAATCACCCTCGGCACCAAACACGGTCAGATGCGCTTCGATCAGGAAGCTCTCGCAGTCGCGCCCGGTTCTAAGGTGAAAATCACGCTTAAGAACACCTGCGAGATGCTACATAACTGGGTGCTTGTGAAGGGCGGTACGGGCGAACGCGACCGGGTATCCGGCAAGGCCTTGCAGCTCGGGGCACAAAGCATGGTAAAACATTTTGTGCCGGACGATCCAGCCATTGTCGCCAGCAGCCAGATCGCCATGCCCGGCAAGACGGTGGAAGTGTATTTTGTGGCACCGAAAGAGGAGGGTGATTACCCGTATGTCTGCACATTGCCCGGGCACGCCTTCACCATGGTCGGTACACTGGCCGTTTCGAAGAATCCCAAAGGCGCGTTGAATCGTCTGAACAAGGCACGCCCACAGGTCCGGGCGCAATGGCCGTTGCTGGTGACCAACAAGCCGTTGTTGCAGCGTGCCTTTGTGCACAACTCACCGGCACGTTCTATCTGCGTGGGATTGCCGGGTGGGGTAAATTATCTCTTTGATGCAGAAACTTGCGCGGTGCAGTACGGCTGGACCGGCGCGTTTCTCGACGTGGGACCGGACCGCAAGGGGCGCGGCGGCCGGCACTGCAAGATTCTTGGCCAACGCTTTGAGGTTGGCGCGCAGGGCGCGTTGCAGGTGGGTAATGGCAAGCCGGTCTTTGAAGGCTACAGCCGGTTGGGTTCGCCTGAGTTGTTTTACCGCGTGGGCGATGTTCGCGTGAGCCAGCTGATCACGCTGCACGCCGGACTGGCCGGCGGCATCCTGAAGCGCGGCTTGCAATACACCTTCAAGGTGGCCGATGCTAAGGGCACGGTGACATTTAAGCTGAACCCCGAACAGGTGCTGGCGGAAGCCAGTGCCGGAAAATGGAATGCCGACAAAACCGCGCTGACCTTGTCCGCCAAGGAAGCCGGCGAATTTACCGTAACCCTGTTGCCCAAGAACTAGCATGAAACCGATTCAAATTCTCTTTGCCACACTGGCCCTCGCATCTGTTGCGACAGCCCAACCCCGCAATCTGCCCGCCGGGTACATTGTGGAGACCGTCAACATTCCCAAGGAAATCACCTTGGGCGTGGGCGGTATGGCGTTCATGGATAACAACACCCTGTTGATTTGCACCCGCGAAGGGGAGGTGTGGAAATTCAACACACAGGACGGTCAATGGGAACTGTACGCCGACGGCCTGCACGAGAGTCTGGGCCTATGGATTGATCGGAAAAAGGGCGACGTCTACGTGATGCAACGCCCCGAGCTGACGCGTTTGGTGGACACCAACAAGGACGGCAAGGCTGACCTGTACCAGACCGTGAACGCCGGTTGGGGGCTCACCGATAATTATCACGAGTACACCTTTGGGCCCGTGCGCGATTCCAAGGGGAACTTCTACGGCACCTTGAACACCTCCCTCAGCTGGCCGGGTTGGGCCGGCAGCGACAAGTGGGACAAGGCGCGCGTGCATGATTCCAAGATGGGCCGCGCGGCCAAGTACCGCGGCTGGTCGTTTCAGATCACGCCGCAGGGTAAGTTCGTGCCATACTCCATGGGCATGCGTTCGCCTGCCGGTATTGGTATCAATGGGCAGGACGACATCTTTTACACGGATAACCAGGGCGACTGGAATGAGACCTCCACTCTGCATCACGTGGTGAAAGACCGGTTCCATGGTCATCCTTCCTCGTACTACGATCACCCGAAATACATTGGCAAAGACCTGAACAAAATCTCCATCGAGGAATACCGCAAGCTGCGCACGCGACCGTCGGTGTTTATCCCGCACGGTGAGCTGGCCAATTCCCCCGGGGAACCGGTGTTCGATACCACGCAGGGCAAGTTCGGGCCCTTCGCCGGTCAGATCATTCTTGGAGACCAAACCCGCTCCAACCTCATGCGCATTCATTTGGAGAAAGTGGACGGCGAATTTCAAGGTATGGTGGTGAACTTCATTTCGCCTCTGCAAACCGGCTGCATTCGCGGTGTGTTCGGTCCGGACGGCAGTTTCTGGGTCGGCCAAACCGGCCGCGGCTGGGGGTCGGTGGGCGGCAAGCAGTTTGGCCTCGAGCGCGTTCGCTGGGATGGCAGCACCACGCCCATGGCCATTCATCATATCAGTCTCACCAAGACCGGTTTTGATGTGCATTTCACGTTGCCTGTGGATGCCGAGACCGGCGCCGACCCGGCCAATTATAATCTGTTGGAGTACGAGTACCAGTACCGGCCTCAGTACGGCTCACCCAAGAGTCAGCAAAAGAAACTCGTGCCCACCTCAGTGAAACTGTCCAAGGACCGGAAGGTGGCGCATCTCACGCTGCCGTTGACCGCGGAGAAAGTTTATCAATTCAACCTCAATGATAAACTGCGATCTTATGCCGGTGCAAACATCGTTAATCGTGTGGCTTGGTACACTGCAAATCGTCTCCATAAATAATTGACCATCAGGTGCAAAATCAAATCGTAGAAGTTTAACAGTCTCGGCTTCTCTAGCTGCAACTCGTTCGAAAAATGTAAAATAAGTCCTATGATAAGTCCTATTTAAGCAGCGAATAGCATTGACATTCACAATGAATTAAATTAATGCCACCGTCTCAAGGAGGGTGTGCAGTTGCCGTTAAATTGAGAAACGGCGTTGTTCCCAATGCAAAGACCGATACGGTAAATCTATATTCACTGGCCAATGAGCACTAGTACCAACAACAAAGAAGGCGATCCAATCCTGTTCTGGGGTTGTTTTATCGCGCTAATTACCACCGCGTTTGCGTTTATCACGCGGGCGTTTCTCGTTAATACTCCAGATTTTTGGCCGAAGGATTTCGGGTTTGATTCAGTGCAGGCCGGTGAACTTTTCGGGGCAGGTATTTGGCCGTTTGCAATAAGCATCATTATCTTCAGTCTGATCATCGATCGGATAGGATATAAAGTGGCCATGATCTTCAGTTTTGTTTGTTATGTAATTTACTCCATTTTCGCGCTTAAAGCTTATGGAATGGTGCAGGGGTTAAGCGGAGATGAATTGATTGCGGCTCAAAAAAGTGCATTTGGGACGCTAAAAACAGGTTCAATTATTCTCGGGTTAGGAAATGGTACTGTTGAAGCCTTTATCAATCCGGTTGTTGCCACGATGTATAAAAAGGAAAAAACCAAGTGGCTCAATATTTTGCACGCAGGTTGGCCCGGTGGTCTGGTGATTGGTGGCTTATTAACGATTGCCTTAGGTACGCAGGCTGCTGAGGATTGGCGTATATTGGTGTACCTAATTGCGGGGCCAGCAATCGTCTTCCTAGTCATGCTAATGGGACGTGAATTCCCTCAGAATGAGCGGGTGGCTTCAGGTGTAAGTTATCGGGAAATGTTGGCAGAGTTCGGAGTAATAGGCGCTGCCATCGCTAGTTTCTTAATTTTCAGGGAAGTAGGCAATGCCCTGGCATGGAGCGACGGATTAGTTTATGGGCTTATCGCCGCATCAATTGTTGCTTATGGGGCATACTGTAAGTCCTTGGGGCGCCCATTGCTTATTTTCCTTTGCATCATCATGATGCCTCTCGCAATCACGGAGTTGGGAACTGATGGCGCGATTACGGGCATAATGGAGGAGCCAATGAAAGCAGCAAACTGGAGTCCGCTTTGGGTATTGATTTACACATCAGCGATAATGATGGTGTTACGGTTCTTTTTTGCTGGGCCAATTGTAGAAAAGTTAACACCTATTGGGCTTCTGATCGCATCAGCAGCACTGGCAATTGTCGGGTTGTTCATGCTGTCATCCGCTGCGGGAGTTGCGGCCATCTTTATCTTCGCCACACTATACGGGTTGGGTAAGACATTCTTTTGGCCCACGATGCTCGGGATTGTATCCGAGCAGTGTCCAAAAGGCGGGGCTTTAACGCTTAACGCAATTGCGGGTATTGGCATGTTAAGTGTTGGAATCGTCGGTCAGCCGCTCATCGGAAAGATGACAGAGGATGCCACCATTTCTGCGCTAAAGGAGGAGAAACCAGAGGTGGTTGATAAGATCACGAAAACGTCGACTTACTTTCTGGGTGAGTACACTGCGGTGGACATGGATAAAGTGAATGCACTGAATAGTCCTGCAGAAGAATCCGAATCCAATGGTGAGGCGGAGTCGAACAACGAAGAAAACGGCGAAAGCACCGATGGCGAGAATAACAACGAAAACACTGAGGATGGTGAAAACACGGAGACGTCGCTGCTTGAGCGGCCGGCGAATCTTAAGCAACTCGCCGCCCTCATGGTGTTGCCGGTTTCAGGTGCGTTGATCCTTGATGAGGAAGCCGCCCCTCAGCCGGCTGACGGCGAGGCCGGTGAAGAGCCTGATACCTCAACCGAATCTCCCACGGACGGGGCGATTGACGGCACAGAGGAACCGGTTGAAGGCGGAGCAGAAGAGGCCAGCAAGGAAGCCGAGCCTGCTGAAGAAGCTCCGACTGAAGACACTGCAGAAGTGAAGGAAATTAAGGAGATCATCAAAAAAGGTAAGCAGTCTGCTTTGGCGAGCATCACGGTCTTCCCTATATTTATGCTCATTTGCTACATCGCTCTGCACGTTCACTTCAAAAATCAAGGCGGATATAAGGTAGTCGATCTAGATGAAGGCGATGCCGGAGAAGGCGATACCGGAGAAGGCGATACCGGAGAAGGCGATACCGGAGAAGATCGCGGATAATTAAATTATCAACAAACACAAAGGCGGCCTTCGGGCCGCCTTTTTTATTCGTCGTCGCTGTTGGATTCGCGGCGCTTGAAGCGGCGTTTGGGTTCGGGGAGCGCCATGTCGACCTTGGCGTAGTAGGTGTCGGCACCGAAACGTTCGTTGGCGGCGGATTGGAAATCACGGCTAGGGGCGACGTTAAAATTATCGTTGGCCTCCACAAATACGGATTCACCGCTGGGTTGGCGCAGGCAGAGGAGGAGCGGGATGGAGCCAGGATGGGCCTCGGCTAACTCGCGTACGCCGTCCATGGAGGCTGGTTGCATGGACTCGACCTTGAGGCGTAGATGCACCTGTTTGGTGAAACGTTTGGGGGCCTCGTCGATAGGGAAGATTTCCTGCGGGAAAATCTTAGGAACGTCCTCTGTGTTATTGACTTCACCAATGAACATCAGGGGTTTGTTAACCTCAATCAGGTGATTGAATTTGTCGTAATTCTCATTTACGCAAAGCACTCCAAATTCCGTTTCTAGATCTTCGACCGTGGCGATGCAATAGGGTTTGTCGGTCTTTCGGGAAATGCCCCGGCGCACTTCACTAACCAGACCGGCCACGCGCACGATGGTGCGGCCGGGTAGTTCCTTGAGTTCGCCCACCTGATGGGTGCAGTAGCTGTCTATGACGGGGAGCAAGGGCTCGAGCGGGTGGCCGCTCACGTAAAACCCTAGCAGCTCCTTCTCGTAGGCGAGCTTTTCGGTATCGGGCCACTCGGGCAGGTTACGCAGGCCGGCGGGGATTTCCTCTTCCTCAGGATCATTGGTTTCCAGCATGCCGAACAGCGTTTCTTGACCGCGTGCGCGGTCCGCAGCCGCACTGGCGGCACGAGTAAGGGAACGGTCAATCTGTGCGGTTAGGCTGGCGCGGCTTTGGCCGAAGCTGTCGCAGGCCCCGGCCTTGATTAGGGCTTCGAGTACCTTGCGGTTGACTGCACGGAGATCGACACGATTGCAGAGATCAGGCAGGGAACTGAACGCGCCGCTATCTTCGCGCGCGGCGAGCATGGCTTCCACTGCGGCTTCGCCTACGCCCTTGATGGCGGCGAGACCGTAGCGGATCACGGTGCCGTCTCGCGCGGGGGCAAATTGCACTTGCGATTCGTTGATATCCGGCGGCAGGACGTCGATGCCCATCGCTTTGGCTTCGTTGACCAAGACGGTGAGCTTGCTGGTGTCGCCCATGTCGTTGGTACACAAGGCGGAAAGAAATTCTACCGGATAATGTGCCTTGAGATAGGCCGTTTGATAGGCCACCACGGCATAGGCGGCGGCGTGGGATTTGTTGAATCCATAGCCAGCGAATTTCTCCAGCAAATCGAAAATCTTGTTGGCCTGAGCCTCGGGGATATTGTGGGTGTCCTTACAGCCGGCCACAAAACTTTTTCGCTGCTTGGCCATTTCCTCGAGCTTCTTTTTGCCCATGGCGCGCCGTAGCAAATCCGCACTACCGAGCGAGTAACCAGCCAGCAACTGCGTGGCCTGCATTACCTGCTCTTGATAAATGAGAATGCCGTAGGTTTCTTCGGAAATCTCTTCGAGTAACGGATGCTCGTATTTGATTTCCACCTTGCCGTGGCGGCGCTTGATGAAATCCGGGATGAGATCCATCGGGCCGGGCCGATAGAGCGCTACCAGCGCGGTAATGTGCTCCACGGAAGCGAGTTGGAATTCGCGGCACAGATTGCGCATGCCGCCGGATTCCAGCTGGAACACCCCGACGGTGCGGCCTTCGTTGAGCAGATCGTAAGTCTTCTGATCATCGAGTGGGAGAAGATCCACATCGATGGTCTCGCCCTTGGTGGCCTGGATCATCTCGCAGGAGTTGCGGATGACCGTCAGCGTTTTCAAGCCGAGAAAATCCATCTTCAACAAGCCCAGATCGCCCACGGGGTTCATGGGGTACTGGGTGGTGATGATGCCGTCGGCGTCCGCCTTGAGCGGGAGCACGTTAACCAACGGCTCGGCGCCGATCACCACTGCCGCGGCGTGGATGGAGGAATTGCGTGTGAGATCCTCCAGCACAAAGGCGGTATCAATCAGCTCGCGTGTGACTTCCTCGTTATCGTAGGCCTGTTTGAGTTCGGTGGATTGTTCGAGCGATTTTTCCAGCGTGATCTTCAGTTCATCCGGGATCATCTTGGCCAGTCGATCCACCTCACCGTAGCTGAGGCCCATGACGCGGCCGACATCGCGGATGACGGACTTCGAGCCCATCGTACCGAAGGTGATGGTCTGGGCAACGCAATCGCGCCCATATTTTTCCCGACAATATTCGATGACCGTCTGACGTTGGTCATCGGCAAAATCGATGTCGATGTCGGGAGGGTTAACGCGTTCGGGATTTAGAAAACGTTCGAACAGCAGACCGTAGCGCAGCGGGTCGACATTGGAAATTTCCAGCAAATAGGTGACCAGCGAACCGGCCGCCGAACCACGGGCCACACAGGCAATGCCCTGTTTGCGGCCGTGCTGGACAAAGTCGCCAACAATCAGGAAGTAATCGACGAAGCCGGTCTTCTTGATCACGCCCATCTCCACCTCAATGCGATCGAGCACATCCTGCAGCGCGGCGGCTACTGCGGGGTCTTTGGGGTCGGTCTTGTCCGTATCGTCGGTGGTCTGCAGCGTGGGCAGGGTGGAAGCATCGCGGATCGAACGAATCTCGTATGCGCCACCCTTGTCCTTCGCCTTGATGCCGTAGCGTTTCTCAAGACCGTCAGTCATCAGATGCCGCAAATACCCTTCGCCGGTGAAACCTTCAGGTGGTTCAAACACTGGATAATGCAGTTTACCCAGCTCGATCTCCACGTTGCATTGCTCGGCCACAGCCATGGTATTGCGCACGGCCTCGGGGACCTCGGAAAAGAGCGCAGCCATTTCATCGGCGCTGCGCAGGTAAAATTGTTCCGGAGCATAATTCATGCGATTCGGATCGCTGAGGTGGGTTTGGGTGCCAATACAGATCAGCGCGTCGTGCGCATGGGAATGATCGCGCTCGATATAATGCACATCGTTGGTGGCGACGAGATTGAGGTCAAATTCTTTGGCCCACGGAATGAGTTGGGCGTTTACCTTGGCTTGTTCGTTAAGGCCATGGTTCTGCAACTCGAGAAAAAATCGTTCCTTACCGAAGAGCTGCTTAAACCAGTCGATTGCGGCGCGGGCCTTATCGGGATCATCTCGCATGATCGCCTGAGGGATCTCGCTGGCCAGACAGCCGCTGAAGGCGATGATGCCCTCGTGATGCGCCTCCAGCAGTTCCTTATCGATTCGGGGCTTGTAATAAAATCCCTCGAGATGCGCGGCCGTGGTAAGGCGCACGAGGTTTTGGTAGCCGATTTCATTTTCGGCCAGCAACAGGAGATGGTTGTAGCCGTCTTTGCCCGTCCGGCTGTTGGCCTTGCGGTCAAACCGGCTGCCGGGCGCGATGTACATTTCGCAGCCGATGATCGGCTTGAGATCCTTGCGCTTGGCCTGCTGATAAAAATCCACCGCGCCATGCATCACGCCATGATCGGTGATGGCCAGCGAGGGGAAGTTCAGCTCCACCGCTCGGTTGACCAGCTTGTCCAGACGGCAGGCGCCATCGAGCATAGAAAACTCGCTGTGGACATGCAGGTGTACAAACTCGTTTTGGGGCACGGCTCAACTTAGCCGAGGGCACGCATTGGGTGCAAGCGGATGAAGTGTGTCGGTTGTTAACAGACAAAAATGCGACAGCGCACGCTTGCTTTCCCATCGTAAACAACGCAAATTACTCGAACCCCACTTGCAATCCAAGTGCTGTCTATGAGTGATCAACCCGACAACGAATTGTCGTTGGACCTGCAGTTCCTGCCCGACTGGGCGCAGGACGATGTGGGGAAGAATAAGTATGCTAATCACTCAGGCGAAGACCGGCCACAACGCGGTGGCGGTCGCAAGGGCCCGCGACGCGATCGGGATGACCGTGGTCGAGGCCGGGATGACCGGCGACCTCGCGGTGATCGACGGGCACAGGGCAAAGGCGGGCGCGATCAAAGCGGACCACGTGATGACGATCGCCGGGGGCCGCGGGACAAGCGGGGCCGCGATTCGCGTGGTAGAAAATTTAAACGCCAACAGGCGCCGCAGTTGGATCTGAAGGTGGATTTTGTGCCGGACGCCGATGGCGTGGAATCCATCGCCAAGGAGATCAAGCTCACCGGCCGTTCCTATCCGCTCTTTCAAATTGCGCTGCTCGTGCTTGAGCGCCCGGCGCGTTACACCATCCGGTTGCGCGTGCAGAAAAAGCCGGGCGGCGAAGTGACCCAGCGCCTGTTCGCCTGCAAACTCGATGGCACTGCGTGGCTCAACGAGGATCAGGCCGTGCGGCACACCTTGGGCGAGCACTTCGATGAATTTTACGAAACGCGCAAGACAGAGACCGAAGGGCCCAAGGGCAACTTCACCTTCGTGGCCCAGTGCGGTGTGACCGATGAATACCTCGGTGCGCCGAATCATCACGATTACCAGAACCGGTTGGTATCCTTCCATGCCGAGCGCCTGGCGCGGATGCCGTTTGAGAAATTCAAAAGCCGTATTCGTATCGTGAAGGAGGAGGAGGCCATTAACGCGTGGCTGGAACAGGCCAAGTGGAAGACTGAATATGTCACCCGCAAGGCCGAGGCCGAGCAGGCCTTTGCCAAACGCGATGAGGTGGAGTCGCATTTTCGGGAACAACACCTAAAGGATGCCGTGGAAGAGGTGGAGGTGTGCGAGGTCTCCGGCGAAAACGCCAAGACGATGGCCAATCCGCGCACGCTCGCCGAATTTCTTAAGGATCAATGGCGCAAGCAGAAGCATTTCCCGATGGAGCTGTCCACGCACTTGAGTAAACAGTTTTCCCGAATGGGACTGCAGTTTTTCAAAAAGGACAAACTCCTTATCAAACTTGTTTTATACAAAACTGTGATTCACAAGAAGGTTAAAGATGCATTAACAAATGAGATTTATCCAAAAATTGTTAATGATGAGAGAGAAAAACTTGCTGCCGTTTTAATAATAATTTACGGTGAAAAACCAGAAGTTCTAATGACAAAAAAACCAGATACAATGGCACAACATGGTGGAGAAATTTCTTTTCCTGGTGGGAAATTATCAGAGGGCGATAATGATTTACTGGAAACTGCATTACGTGAAACAAGAGAAGAAACAGGACTTAAAATATCAAGAAAAGATGTTACAGGACAACTAGAACAAGTGACCACACTTAATTCTGGATTTAAGATTCTTCCCTTTGTATGTATTCTAAATGATATTACTCATCTTGAACCAAACTCGGAGGTGGATTCATTCCTACAAATTCCACTTATCCCATTTTTAGAAACTTTAGAGAATGATTTAGATCCAGAACATAATTCCATTCAAGAAATGTACACATACACATTTGAAAAAAATTTGATTTGGGGTGCATCTGCTAGGATGCTTAAACAAATTACGGACATTCTAAGGAAGAAAAA
>CAJWMQ010000054.1 GCA_913042895.1 uncultured Verrucomicrobiales bacterium
TCGGCAATGGAGCGGCAGGCGAGCACGCGCTGGGCCACAAGTTGATCGATGCCATGGGTGAACAACACAAAGATGGTCGCGCCGAATATGCCCATCCAAATATTGAACGAGCCGCCCAGCGCAAAATCTGTATTCAACCACGCCAGTTTGCCCCCTTCGCGCGCGGTATCAATCGCCGCCATCCAGCCGCCATCGATGAGGGTGGGGATGTAAAATAATGCGAACAACCCGCCAACCACGAATAGCACAAACTGGACGGCATCGGTCCACACCACGGCCTTGAGCCCTCCGATGGCGGTGTAAACTAATGACAAGCCGACAAAGAGGAAGATCGCCGAGGTCACATCCCAGCCCAGCATCAGTTGCAAGGGAATGCACGTCACAAACACCCGCACGCCGGCGGCCAGTGTGCCGGCAATAAGGAAAAAGCCCGCCGCCGTTTTGTGAGCGCCCGAACCGAAGGCATTGCCGATGAGCGCGAAAGGCGAGTAGATTTCGTTTTTGAAATAGTACGGCACCATTACCACGGCCAAGACCAGCCTACCGATGGCGTAGCCAAAGACGATTTGGATAAAGCCGAGATTGCCGCCCTGGGCAAAGAGCATAGCCGGCACGCCGATAAAGGTAAGCGCGCTAGTCTCGGTGGCCACGATGGAGAGAGCCACACCCCACCACGGCAGATCGCGTCCGCCGAGAAAGTAGTCACGCGTGGATTTCTGGCCGCGACCGAGCCAGACCCCCAAGGCAATGATGCCGGCCAGATAACCCGCGATCACTGCCCAATCCAGCGGGGCCAGGGCGTGGTCGGCGGCGAACATCGGCGCATTCTCAGCTGAAAAACCGGCCTCGCAACCAAATCCCATTCACAGGATTGGGGTTGACCCTTGCCTACGGAGAGCTATGCTCTTTTTCCCCGTTTGAGCAACTCAAACCAAAGGTTTTTTATGAGCAAGAAAAAGCAATCCACGTCCGGCGATAACCGTCGGCAATTCCTGAAAAAATCCGGCACAGCAGCTGCCGCCGTCGCTGCCCTCAAGGTGCCCGTGTACGGTGCTGGCCAAGCACCCTCGGCCAATGTAAAGGGTGCCAATGATAAGATCGTGGTCGGCTACGTAGGTGTGGGCGGACGAGGTTTCGGCGCGCACGTGCGGCAAATGCGCCAAAACGCCGAGGCCAACAACATCGCGCAGGCGGCCGTGTGTGACGTGTCCACCCACCGCGCGAACAATGCCAAGAATTTCGTTTCCAAAAATTCCGACGACAAGGTCGAGGCTTACACCGATTACCGTAAGGTGATTGAGCGCAAGGACATTGACGCGGTAGTCTGCTCCACGGTCGACCACTGGCACACCCGCATTTGTGTGGAAGCCATGGAGAGCGGAAAGGACGTATACGTCGAGAAGCCGATGACCCGGTACCTCGGCGAGGCGTTTGAGTTTTATGACGCCGTGAAACGCACCAAGCGTAAGGTACAGGTCGGCTCCCAGATCACCAGTTGTGGCAACTTTGCCAGAGCCGCCGAGCTGATCGCCCAAGGCAAAATGGGACCGCTCGTGCTCGCGCAGGGTTCCTACATGCGCAACAACCCAAAGGGCGAATGGAACTACCGTTTGCAGGATTGGGCCACCAAGGGCGATATACAGTGGACCACCGAGGGCGGCAAGATCGGCTGGCTACGTGAAGACATGAAGCAAATGGGATTCAACCCCGATCACTACTTCCGCTGGCGCAAATATCTCCCCTACTGCGCGGGCCTGTTGGGCGACCTCGTGCCGCACCGCTTATTCCCGCTGATGCGTGCCACCGGCAATGCCGAGTTCCCGAGCCGCGTCGTGTGCCTCGGCACCCGCAAGATCACCCCGGACCGCGACGTGAGCGACAACACCCAGGTGCTCGCTGAGTTCCCGAGTGGCATGACGTTGATCGTTACCAGCTCGTCCGTAAATGAGCAGGGCCTCAACGAGACCATTCGTGGCCAGTACGGCACCATGTATCTCAGCACCAACGGCAGCAGCCTCGAGTACAAGCCCGAGCGGCCGTTCGCCGAGGAGTTTGATCCGGAGAGCTACACCAACCTAGAGCCCAGCGGCAACACCACCCCGCAGCACCACAAGAACTGGCTGGACTGCATCCGCAGCGGCGAAGAGCCCGTGGCCGGCATCGACCTCGCTATGAAGGTACAGGCGGTGATCTCCCTCGCTGAGGTGGCCGACCGCCGCGGCACGATGGCCCACTTCGATCCGAAGACCCGCAAAATCACCGATGGTTCCGGCCGCGAGATCAAGGCCTACGATTACGAAGAGGAAGCCAAGATCGACCACGGCCCGTACGGTCCAATCAAGGAAATCGGCGGCTAAGCCAACCCTTTCACAGGCTCCACGGGCAACCGTGGAGCCTTTTTTTATCCCATGCCCGAAACCGTCACAGTCGCCACCGAAGCCATGGCCACTCGGTTTGAGGTGGCTCTGCACGGCGCGGCCGAAGCCACTCTGCGCGCGGCGGCCGAAGAGGCTCTGGCGGAAATCACCAGACTAGAAGGCATGCTCAGCCTCTATCAACCCACCAGCGAAATCGCCCATATCAACACCCACGGTGCCCAAGAACCCGTACCCGTTTCTCCGGAAGTCTTTGCGCTACTGGAGCAGTGCATCGCGCTTGGCGAACAAACCCGTGGCGCCTTCGACATCACTCTCGCGCCGCTGATGCGTTGCTGGCGTTTCATGAATGACACCGGCGGCGCCCCTTCCGAAACAGATCTCGCCGAGGCCCGGGCTCATTGTGGCTGGCCGCAGCTCCGGCTTAGTCCAGAACAGACCTCCGTGCAACTCGCCACCGAAGGCGCCATGCTAGATCTGGGCTCGGTGGGCAAAGGCTACGCTCTGGAGCAGGCAGCAGCCTTGTTGCAGGAAAACGAATTTGAAAATTTTCTGATCCATGGCGGCACCAGCACGGTGTGCGCCCGCGGCGTACAGGTCGATGGTGCGCCTTGGCGAATTGCCGTGGAACATCCCGATACCGATCAACCGCCCTTGAGCATCTTGGATCTCCAAAACGAATCCCTATCCGTCTCCGGCATCGGCGGCAAATCATTTATCGATGAATACGGCGTGGAGCAAGGTCACGTGATCGACCCCCGCACAGGGCGCCCAACCCAAGCCGCGCGCGTGGCCGCGGTGGTGTGCCACAGTGCCACCGTCAGCGACGCCTGGGCCACCGCTCTGTTGGTAGCGCCGGATTTGGAATTGCCCGAGGGATTAAGAATCATTTCCTAGAAAGGATCCTGTCGGTACGGATCAAAATTACTGAGCTTCCATTCGTCGACGAGATCGCCCGGAAGTTCGTTGAGGAAGCGGGATGGTTGCTGGATCATGTCATCGCTGCCACCACCGGCAACGGTGCGGATCACCGGATAGGAAAGATACAGCTCATCCTGCGCGCGGGTGATGGCCACATAAAACAAACGGCGCTCTTCCTCCTCACCATCCAGCGAATCCAGCGAACGATTGCTAGGGAACATGCCGTCGCACAGCATCACCACGAACACCACCTTGAACTCCAACCCTTTGGCTTGGTGAATTGTTGTGAGCCGAATCTTTTCGTCATCCTCCTCGGCACGATCCTGTTCAGCCTCGACGTTGGTGAGCAGTGCAAGCTCGGCGAGAAATGTCTCGAGCGTTTCATATTGGCGGGCAAATACGCCGAGCTGTTCGATATCGTCCAGCCGTTGCGGCGCCTTGTCGTAATTGGCCTCCACATAGGCGTCGTAGCCGGCCTCGACAATCAGCTCGATCATTTTACCCGCATCCCCGGCCACCGGTTCGGATTCTAGCTGGGATACGGTGGCAGAAAATTGCGCCCAAGGCACCTTGGCTTTCTTGGGTACTGCCGCACAGCGCTGGAGTATTTCGGCCATGGGCGTGGTGTCGGTGTGTGCGGCAAGAAATTGATCCCACAACTTCATCGCAGTCTTGCCGCCCACGCCGGGCAACATCAGCGCCAGACGCTTGAAGGCCTGTTCATCACGCGGATTGGCCAGCCATTTCAGGTACGAGGTAACGTCCTTAATATGCGCCTGCTCAAAGAACCGGATACCGCTGGTGATCGAGAACGGAATGTTACGTCGCGTGAGTTCGAGCTGCATTTCCAATGCGTGAAAGTGCGAGCGATACAGCACGGCCATGTCGTTCAATTCAATGCCCTCCTCGCGCAGCTCCAGGGCGCGTTGAGCCACAAAGGCCGCCTGTTCATCGGCCGCACTGCACACGGCCACCACCGGTTTTTCGCCCGACCCACGCGAAGCCGCTAGCTCCTTGGCAAACTGCCGTGTATTCGCCGCGATCGCGGCATTGGCCAGCTGCAGAATCTCTGGGGTGCTGCGGTAATTGGTCTCGATCTTGTATACCTGTGCCTTGGGATAACGCTTAGGAAACTCGATGATGTTCTCGTAATTGGCTCCGCGCCATGAATAGATGCTCTGCGAATCGTCTCCCACCACCATCACGTTTTTGTAGCGCTCGCCCAATAGATCAATTAGTTCGGCCTGCAGTTGGTTGGTATCCTGATACTCGTCCACGAGCACAAACTGAAACCGTTTTTGGTACAACTCGCGCACGTCCTCATGTTCCTTCAACAGCTTCAGCCAAAGGACCAGCAAATCATCGAAATCCATCAGGCCCTGCGCCTGTTTGCGGGCGGTGTAGCGGGTCAGCACATCCTCGATCTGCGCAGCCAACGGTTCAAACCACGGGTAGCGCTCCTCGATCACCTCGCACACGGATTGCTGTTTGTTGAGCGCCAGCGACCCGATGTCGCCCACCACATCCGGCTTGGGGAAACGCGTGGCTTTCACGTCGATCTCCGCCTCGGCAATGCAGGCATTCACCAACCCTTTAGCGTCTTCACGGTCCTGAATGGTGAACGATTGGTTGAAGCCCAGCGTCTCCGCATGCCGCCGCAATACGCGATGACCAATGGAGTGAAACGTACCGCCCCACAGTTCGCTCATGTCCTGCCCTATCAGGTCCGTCACGCGGCCCATCATTTCTTTGGCGGCTTTGTTGGTGAAGGTGAGCAGCAAAATGCGATCGGCCGGCACGCCCTGTTCCAGAAGGTACGCCACGCGATAGGTGAGCGTGCGCGTCTTTCCCGAACCTGCGCCAGCGATCACCAGGGCCGGGCCAGGCAGCGCCGTTACCGCCGCGCGTTGCGCGTCGTTCAGCTCCGCCTCATAATCAATCTGGAGCTGAACCGATTGACGGTAAGGTTGGATGACATACTCCCGGGCCACGCCGCAGGCTAAAGGCTGCGCCAAGCCGGATGAAGACTAAACCGTTGATAAGTTATCGTGGCCTTGCCCTACCGGGCGCGTAGCCTTTCCGCAGGAGGGGACGGTGCGCCACCAAGGAGGCTACAAACCAAAACCACGCTGCACGCGGCTGGTACGTTTTGCGGATGTTGAACTGCGAGACGTCAACGGCCATGCGTTAGAAAACCCCACCTCGGTCGATTTCTTCGATTGCCTGTCCTATTTCCGAAAAGAAACCCGACCCTACACCGGCCGCGCCCAGGGCGTGGATCTCGACGGCCAAGTGCACGCCGAGGGCTTCTTTGTCGAGGGTCGCCCTGAAGGCCGTTGGACCCGCTGGCACGACAACGGCCGCAAGCGCGAGGAGTTCCTCATCACCAACGGCGAATGCGCCTACGCCCGCCACTGGGACGAAAACGGCGTCCCGATTTAGCTCGCATTTGCTCGACGCAAAGACGCGCGTCCGTATTCTTCCCGCCCATGGCAGACCACGGGCTGATCAGCGACGATCCCACGTTTAAATCGCGCAAACGCACCACCGGCGAAGTTCTCCGGCGCGTGTGGGCCTACCTGCTACCGTACAAGGGCCTCGCGCTGGCCACTGTGGGTTGCGCCGTGCTGTCGCTCCTTTGCGCGCTCACCTACCCGAAGCTCACGGAGTACATCATCGACGGCATCATCGAGAGGGATGGCGGCACCACCAAGCTCGGCTGGGCCGTCGGCGCCATGGCTTTGGCGTTTTTGCTGCGCGACCTGTTCAACAGCCTGCGCATCCGCATCAACAATCATTTTGAGCAAAACGTCATCTACGACATGCGACGCGATGTGTTCGCCAAGCTGCAACGGTTGCCGGTGAGTTATTTTGATAAACGCGCCAGCGGCGATTTAATGACCCGCGTGGTGGAAGACATCAATAATGTCGAACGCGTGCTCATCGATGGCACCGAGCAGGGCACTGTGGCCATTCTCTGCATCGGCGGCATCAGCGGCATTCTCTTTTACACTAATCCCACCCTGGCCGCGGTGGCTCTCTCGCCTCTGCCGTTTCTGGCAGCCGGCGCGTTGTGGTACACGCTTACCGCCCATCGCCGATACCGCAAACAGCGCGAAGCTTCCAGCGCCATGAACGCACTGTTGATGGACGACCTCCAGGGCATCCGACAAATCAAGGCCTACGGTCGGCAGGATCACGAGGACGCGCGCTTTGCCGGCCGTGCCGAGGGTCTGCGCCAGGGAAACCTCGGCATCATGCGCGCCTGGGCCAATTACAATCCAGCCATGAGCTTCTTTGCCGCGCTCGGCACCGTGTTGGTGCTGTGGTTCGGCGGCCAAGCCGTGATGGCCGGCACTATGACCACCGGCGAGCTGGTTGGGTTCCTGTTTTATCTGATGCTCTTTTACGAGCCGATGGCGCGCCTGCATGGCCTGAATCAAATGCTCCAAAGCGCTCGTGCCGCCGGCGAACGTGTGTTCGATATTCTCGACCATGACGCCGAACGCGACGAATCCGGCACGACCGAATTACCCCAGCCCGTACGCGGTGAGGTGATCTACGAGGATGTTTTTTTTGCGTACGAATCCGACCGCCCCGTGCTAAAGGACATTTCCCTGCATGCCAAGCCGGGCCAAATGATCGCGCTCGTCGGCCCCACGGGCGCGGGCAAAAGCACGCTGGTGAGCCTGTTGCCGGCCTTTTACGAATACACGGGCGGCAAGGTTACCATTGATGGCCAACCCGTGGCGGAAACATCCCTAACTTCCCTGCGCCATCACATCGCCGTCGTCAGCCAGGAACCCTTCCTCTTCAATGGCACCATTCGCGAAAATATCCAGTACGGCAAACTCGATGCCGATGATGTGACCATTGAAGCGGCCGCGCGCGCCGCGAATTGTCATGAGTTCATTTGTGCGCTGGACGAAGGCTACGAATCACGCGTGGGCGAACGCGGCGTGAAGCTCAGTGTTGGCGAGAAACAACGCGTCAGCATCGCGCGCGCGCTGCTGACCGATGCGCCGATTCTGATCCTCGATGAAGCCACCGCCAGTGTCGACACCGCCACCGAGCGCCTGATTCAGGAAGCTCTCGAGCGCCTGATGCAGGGTCGCACCAGTTTCGTGATCGCCCACCGCCTCAGCACCATTCGTAAGGCCGACCAAATTCTCGTGCTGCAACAAGGCGCCATCGTCGAACGAGGCACACACGACACCCTCCTCGAGCACGCCGGCCTCTATGCCAAACTCGCCCGCATCCAAAACACCACCTTCATCGGGGAAGGATTCGAGAAGATTTCAATTACCCCTGAGGCGCAGGACACACGGAAAGATTAATTTGTGTTCCCTGTGGCGAAAAAGAAAATCACCCTGCCACCAACTTACTCAGCTCGGGATAATTCGTTTTTCCCGAGCCTAACACTGGAATCTCATCCAGCACTTTAATCTCGCGTGGCACGGCGAGGTTAGGCAGGCCGGTCTTGGCAATGGCCTCGCGGATTTCATCGACGGATAGCTCGGCCTTGTTGGTGGCCGCGATGAGTTGTTCGCCCTTGTCCGCATCCGGCCGGGCGACCACCGCCACCGCGCAATCTTCGCCATGTTGCGGGAACGCCCCGGCCAACGCCGCCTCCACAGCCGTCAAACTCACCATCTCACCGCTGATCTTGGCAAACCGCTTGGCGCGGCCTTTGATGAAAATATACCGATCCTCATCCACCGTCACGATATCGCCCGTGTCGTACCAGCCTTCTAGCTTCTGAAATTCAGCATTCGGCTCGGGATTCAAATATCCCTTCATGATATTTGGCCCCTTCACTAGCAACTTGCCGCCCTCTACGACACCATCAATGGTCTCCAACTTATAATCCACGCCGGGAAACAATCGGCCGACGGCGCCATCACGGTGTTCGATAATGCTGCTAGTACTGAGCACCGGCCCGGTTTCTGTGGCGCCGTAGCCTTCCATAAGAGAGACACCGAATTTCTTTGCCCAAACTTCGCGCGTAGCTTCCTGTACTTTTTCCGCACCGCAAATTACATAACGCAATTCCGCGAAATCCGCTGCCTGCCCGAAGCGCGCGTAGCCGTTCAGGAAGGTGTTGGTCGCCAATAGAACCGTGCAGTCGCGGTCATAAAACACTCCCGGAATCTGCCGATACATCAGCGGTGAAGGGAATAAATACACAAACCCGCCCCGCAGAATTGGCAGCAGCACACCGGCCGTCAGACCGAAGCTATGGAAGAGCGGTAAGCAGGTAAAAAACCGGTCACTATCCTTCAGGTCAATCACCGCCATACACTGGCGCACGTTGGCCAATAGATTCCGGTGCGTTAGCTCCACGCCCTTCGGGGTGCCTTCCGAGCCACTAGTAAAGAGGACCACCGCGGTGTCGGTAAACGGCGTGTACTGTCTGGCCAGCGGATTGAGTTTCTGGTTCAACAACGCCAGCAGCTTGCTCGCGCGCGAAATACTTTCACCGACGTCCTCTAGATAAATGATCTCCAAGCCCGCCTCTTCAAACGGCTCGATCTCCAGCTTGGCTTTCTCCAAAAACGCCCGGGACGTGATCACCTGTTTCACCCCAGCCAATTCCGTGCATTGCAGCATAGCAGCGGCACCGGAGGTGTAATTCAAGATCGCCGGCACCTTGCTTGAGGCCCAAAGACTGGTGAGCGTCACCACCATGCTGTTAACGTTAGGTAACAGCACCCCCACGCGCTCAGTGTTGGGGCCCAGTCGCTTCGCCCATTGTGCGGCCAACACATCCGTGCCCACCAAAAGCCGTTGATAGGTCAGTGTCTTAAAGGTCTGGTCTTCCAGCACGACCTTGTGCGGGATCTGTTTGGCCAAGGCGGCAATGGCGCGAAGGACCGTCTGTTCGCCGTGCTCCATCTCTACATCCAGCTGCTGCCGCATCATGCGATCACGGAGCCATTGGTTTAGCTTGGCACGTTGGATGGCCGGTTTACCTTCAAACTCCGGCGCCTCCACCGGATCATCAAAGTGCGCGCTCACCTTTGGAAACCATTTCGTCCAGCCGCCATGCGGACTGGCCAGCACTCGTGCTGCGCCGCGCAGATGGCAGGTGATCACCTTGGCCTTGGTTTTCTGGATCAGAAATCCGGTGCCGTCAAAGAGCCGCTGCAAACTGCCCGTCCGGCTCATGCGCCCTTCGGCAAAGAGGATCAGCTTGCCGCCGGCCTCCAGATGCGCAGCCATTTTCTTGAGACTGGCGGCCGGGTCGGCACCAATCAGGATGATGCGTTCATTGCTCAGCACCCACTCGTGCAGTTTGCTGGCGCGGGCGGGCAGTTCGGAGGCGGCAAATTTCCAATCCGGCTCCACACACAGGCCCACGAACAGCCAGTCCAGCCAGGACAAATGATTGGGGATCAACAGCACGGGGCCGTCGCATTGCATGGCTTCCTCATTGAAGGCGCGGAAGCGGAACCATACGCGGAGCACGCCGCGCATCAGCTTGAGAAAAAATCGGTTGGCCCAAATATTCATCGCTGGGCAGACTCTACTCGAAACCCGGCCATGAATGAAATTGATATTATCAATGCCGGCCCCACTTGAGTCGATTCTGCTTCCAAGGTTGCGCCTGGACGGTAATTCCACGATACTAATAATCCCAACGGCACAAAATACCACAGGCAACGAAAGGCATTCTCATGGGCTGGTTATCAGGACAATTAATCGACATCATCGAGTGGATGGACGACGGGCAGGAGACGATGGTCTACCGCTTCGAACGACACAACAACGAGATCAAAAACGGCGCTAAGCTCGTTGTGCGCCCCGGCCAGTCCGCCGTATTCGTTAATGAAGGCAGCACCAGCGTGGCCGATGTCTTCGAGCCCGGCACTTACGAGCTAACAACCGCCAACCTACCGATCCTGTCCTCCCTAATGGGCTGGAAACACGGCTTCGAAAGCCCATTCAAGGCCGAGGTCTATTTCGTGAAGACCTCGAAGTTCACCGACCTCAAATGGGGCACACGCGGTCCAGTCACAGTGGAGTGTGAGGGCTACGGCATGTTCGACCTGCGAGCCAATGGCACTTATGTTATTCAGATTGGCGATCCCAAGAAGTTCCTTGAGGAAATCGTCGGCACCGATGGCAAGTTTGATGTAGCCGATATTTCTAACGATCTACGCGACGAGATCGTCATGAACGTGGCCGACCGCCTTGGCGAACTGGAGCTGAACCCCGGCAAGCTAACCGGCCAGATGAAGGACATCTCCGAGGAACTGCAGGCGCCCATTCAGGAATACCTCTCCACCCTCGGTTTGGAGCTCACCCGCTTCCGTGTGGCCAGCCTCACCATGCCGGACGATGTCCGCAAGGAGCTCATGGAAATGAGCCGACTCAGCGCCACCAAGCTTTCCCAAGGCAACCCGCAGGCCGTGCAAAACCTCACCGCCCTCCGCGCCACCCGCGCCATGGGCGACATGGCCAATAACCCCGGCGGCACCGGCGCCGCTGGTGCCGGCATGGAAATGGCCATGGGCGTGATGATGGCCAACCAAATGGGAGGAGCCCTCACCGCCGGCGCCCAGCCCCAACAGCAACAACAAGCCGCCCCTCCCCTCCCCGGCGCCACGCCTGCCGCAGCCACCGAATACAAAGTGGGGATCGACAATCAACAGTACGGACCCTACGACGTGAGCCGCCTGAAAGCCATGGCCGATGACGGTAGCTTCAAGCCGGAAATGCTGGTGTGGGCCAAAGGCATGGCCAATTGGACTAAAGCCGGCGAAGTTCCCGAGCTGTCTGGCTTGTTTGGCCCCCCTCCTCTACCCGGCGCCGGAGGCGCTCCTCCTTTGCCTTCCCAGGAACCGCCACCGTTGGTCTAAATTTACATGCAAATCACCATCAATCGTGATGGAGAAAACTTCGGGCCTTACTCTCTGGAAGAAGTCCGTGACCTGCTCGCGAACGGCACTCTGAAAGGAACCGATCTAGCCCATACCGGGGGCAGCGAAAACTGGACTCCAGTCAGCACGCTGCCTGGGCTGCAAGGCCCCGAAACGCCCGAAGCCAAGAGCGCCCAGAGCAAAGAAGGCGGCCCTACCACGTTTCCCTGTTCGGGCTGTGGGGGAGATCTCATTTACAGCCCGGGCGCAGCCAAAATGGAGTGCCCCTATTGCGGCGCCGAGGTCGATTGCCCTACGCCCACGGGCGAAGTGTTAGAACACGATTTCGAGAGCCAATTGGCTTCGCTGGAAGCCAACGCCACCACCACTACCGTATCACAAGTCACCTGCAATGCTTGCGGTGCAGAGAACCACCTAGAATCCAATCAGACCTCGGGCGAATGTGCCTTTTGCGGCACACCATTTGTTCAACAACCGAAAGAAGCTAATGTAATAAAACCCCAAGCCTTGCTGCCCTTTGCAGTTACCCGGGATGAAGGTATTGGCCATTTTCGAGAATGGATTAATGGTCTCTGGTTTGCGCCAAATAAACTAAAGCATTTTGCTCGAGACATTCAAAAGTTAAAGGGCCTCTATCTTCCACACTGGACCTATGATAGTGATACCACCACAGATTACATGGGGCAGCGAGGTGTGGCCTATTATGTTTCGGTCAGCTATACGGATAGTGATGGGAACCGAAGAACCCGTCAGGAGCGAAGAATTCGATGGTACCCTGCTTCGGGGCGAGTACGGGTCAAATTTGATGACATTCTCGTTCCGGCAAGTGACACTCTTCCTCGCGAATATGTTGATGAACTTGAGCCATGGGATCTTCCGGCTCTCACTCCTTACGAGGACGCTTTCCTGAGCGGGTTTCAAAGTGAAAGTTACACGGTTGATCTACGTGGTGGATTCGATATTGCAAAAATCAAAATGGAGCCTGAGATCGAGGAAACAATTCGTTGGGACATCGGCGGCGACGAACAACGCATCCATCACAAAACCACCTACTACTCGGACATTACCTTCAAATACATCCTGCTACCCGTCTGGATCAGCGCGTACCGCTTCAAGGACAAGATCTATCAGTTTCTGGTCAACGCCCGCACCGGTGAGGTTCAAGGCGAGCGTCCGTGGAGTTGGATCAAAATCACTCTCGCCGTGTTGGCCGCACTTGCCGTCATCGGCACCATCATCTACTTCGCCAACGAGAAGTGAGTACGCCCACCTCCGATCGCCCGCTGGGGTTTTGGTCCGGCACGGCCGCCGTGGTTGCCACCATGATCGGGGCCGGCATCTTCGGTGCCACGGGTGGATTTGCGCATGAATTGGGTAGCGACGGGCTCGTCTTGCTTGTTTGGCTGGCTTGCGGCCTACTCGCCCTAACTGGCGCACTTTCCCTCGGAGAACTCGGGGCGATGCTGCCCAAGAGCGGCGGTTGCTACGCCTACAATCGCCATCTCTACGGTGAAACAGCCGGTTACCTCAGCGGCGTACTCAGTTGGTTGCTCGCATTCGTCGGCGCGTTGGCATACATCACGCTTTTGCTAGGGCATTACGTTCAGTTTTTTCTCCCGGATGTTCCCATTGTCTTAACCGCGTCCACCGTCATTGTTCTGCTGACCATTCTTCACTGCGTAGGCCTCCGCGAAGGTAACTGGATGAACAACACGTTTACGCTTTTCAAGGTAGGCGTCATCCTCGCATTCATCATTGCTGGCTTCAGCTCCCCGGCGCGAGCCGAACCGCATCTGCTCATTCAGGCCCAAGGCATCTTCTCCTCGCCATTCGCCTCCGCCATGATCTCCGCCAGCTTTGCTTATCTCGGATGGGAAACCGCCACGTGGATTGCGGGCGATTTGAAAGACCCACAACGCAACCTGCCGCGGGCGCTTATCACCGGCACCGCTTTTGTCACCGGCCTGTACATTTTGTTGAACCTAGTCTTTCTACGTGCGCAGTCGGCCGCCACGATGGAAGGCAGTATCGACAGTATCGGCTTGCACGCTGCGGGCCTTCTGTTTACCGGCAACGTGAGCACATGGTTCAATGGCATGATCATCGCCGTGCTGCTCTCCACCACCAGCACCATCTTAATGGTCGGCTCACGCATTCTCGCCGCCATGGCCAAGGACGGCCAACTCCCCGCCGCCCTCGCCCAGACCACCTCGCGCGAAGCCCCCGTGCATGCGCTCGGGATCCAGGCCTTGTGCACCATCGCCTTTGTCTGTGCCGCCAGCTCGCATGGCAATGCCGACAACATCCTCGTGCTCATCGGCATGCCCACCACAGTGATCATGGGCGCGGCCGTAGCCGGCGTACTCATCCTGCGTCGACGCGAGCCCGCTACCGAACGCCCCTTCCGCGTGCCGCTCTATCCCTTGCCGCCTATCCTGTTTCTGGCCCTAGCGATCTGGATGCTCATTTCCACTGTCCAATACAAATGGCAGGCCACCATCGGCTCCGTCATCCTCGTCGCCGTCATCTGGGCCCTCAAACCCTTGCTCGCTAAGGGAAGGACGAGTTCCATCTCGTCCGAATCTGAAATTCAATAACCACAACTAAGGCACTCTGTACCTCTGAGGTAAAAAACCTGACAGCCTGGCGCCGTCAAAGTAACCTCTCCTCATGCGCATCGGGATAGCCATGATGTGGGTTCTAGCGGCGTGGACTTCGCACGCGGTGGATTTCCAAAAGGACATCCAGCCGCTGTTGAAGAACAAATGTTCCCGATGCCATTCAGGGCACGAGGCCAAGGGCGGGTTTTCCATCAACACCCGCACCACATTACTCGATGGCGCCAAGCCCGGCGACAGCGCGGTCAGCCTGCTGTATCAGCTCATCACTTCCAAAGATCCGGACGAACGTATGCCTTCCAAAGGCGAGCCGTTAACGGTCGAGGAAATTGCCCTGATCAAAACATGGATCGACGAAGGCATTGCATGGACCGAAGGATACAACTTTGCCAACTGGCGGCGTGCGCCGCTGGCGCCTCGGGCGGTGACGTTGCCCGCTGGCAAAAGCAATCCCATCGACCGTTTGCTGGCTGATTATCTCAAGGAACTTCAAGTACCCACCGAAACACTGGTGGATGACCGCACCTATGCCCGGCGCGTGTGGCTGGATCTCGTGGGGTTGTTGCCGCCGGTGGATGAACTGAAAAAGTTTGTAGCCGACCCTGCGCCCAACAAACGCGCCGCGCTTGTGGATCGCTTGCTGGAGGACAATCGCGCTTACGCCGATCATTGGATGAGCTTTTGGAACGATCACCTCCGCAACGCCTACTTCGGTCCCGGCTTCATCGACAACGGCCGCGCGCAGATCACCGCCTGGCTGTACCGCGCGCTCTACACGAACAAGCCGTACGACCAATTCGTCAGCGAACTGGTCGGCGGCCAAGGCGATGCGGCCGGGTTTGTGAAGGGCATCAAGTGGCGCGGCGCCGTGAACGCCAGCCAACGCCGCGAGATGCAGGCGGCACAAAATGTTGCGCAAGTGTTTATGGGCACCAATCTGAAGTGTGCCTCGTGCCATAACAGTTTTGTAAATTACTGGAAGCTGGAGGACGCCTACTCGCTCGCCGCGATCTTTGCCGATAACAGCCTCGAACTGCACCGCTGCGACAAGCCGACCGGCAAGCCCGCGCAGATGCGTTTCATCTTTCCTGAATTGGGTCGCATCGACGCCAAGGCGCCCACTGCCCAGCGACTGCAACAGCTAGCCACACTGATCACTGCCGAGCCGAACGGCCGCCTGCGCCGCGTGATCGTCAACCGCCTCTGGGCCCGGTTGCTAGGGCGCGGCCTTGTGGAACCGCTCGATGATTTGGATCAGCCCGCGTGGAACGCCGATCTGCTCGACTGGCTCGCCGGCGATCTTGCCGCCAATAAACACGATCTCAAGCACACCCTGCGTCTCATTTGCACCAGCCGCGCCTATCAACTGCCTTCGCGCGAAGCCGGCGAAGGCGCCTTTGTCTTCCGCGGCCCCGTACCCAAGCGCCTGCAGGCCGAGCAATTCGTCGACGCCCTCTCCGCCCTCAGCGGCCAATGGCAAAACAGCCGGGCCTTCCAGCGTTTGGACGGCCGCAAACAAGGCGGCCAAATCGGTGCGGTGAACGGCGTGCTCGCCGAGCACGCACCGAAACCGAAGCCCACCCCGCCGGCCACGGGTAAACCGCCCGCGCCGGTTTGGATTTGGGATCAACGCAACGCCGCCACCTTTGCTCCGCTGGAAACCATTTACCTCCGCAAAACCATCACCTTGAAAGAAGCCCTCAAATCCGCCCCGTCCATCGCCACCTGCGACAACGAGTTCACCCTGTTCGTTAACGGCCGGCGCGTCATCGAAGGCAAGAATTGGGCGACCCCGGCCAAGTTCAACATCGCAGAGCATCTGCGACCGGGCCGCAATGTGATCGCCGTGCAGGCCACCAACATTGCCGCCGGCGCCGCGGGCTTTATTCTGCGCGCCAAGCTTGGAGACACCTGGCTGCTCTCCGACGACACGTGGCTCGTCACCAAACAGAAGCACGCCAACTGGCACACTCCGAATTTCGAAACCCAAGGCTGGAAACACGCCGCCATAAGCGGTGCCGCTAGCCGCGCGCCCTGGAATCTCGGTGCTGCCTTCGACGCGCCCACCGTCGTGGGCGCGGAACTAACCGAGGTCCGCGCCGTCCTGTCGCGACTCGACCCGCTCCAGCTCGCTCTGGGCCGGCCCAATCGCGATCAGATCGTCACCACCCGCGATACCCTGCCCACGCTGTTGCAGGCGCTCGAACTCACCAACGGCACCACGCTCGACAACACCTTGAAAGCCGCCGCCACCAAATGGATTCAGGACGAACCCAACCCCGTCACCATGACCAACGTCATCTACCAAACCGCCCTCGGCCGATTACCGAACCGAGCCGAACGCGAGATCGCACAGGACCTGCTCGGCGACAAACCCACCGCCGAAAGCACCGCCGATCTACTTTGGATCATCGTGATGCTTCCCGAATTTCAACTCATCCGCTAAACTCACATGAAGATGGAACTCAATCGCCGCAATTTTTTAACAGGCTCCACCGCCGCACTCGGTGCGGCGGCATTACCTGCTTGGGCCAAGGAAGAAGAGAAGCTTAACACCTCGGCGGATACAGTCATTCTATGTTGGATGGCCGGCGGCATGGCGTCGACCGAAACGTTTGATCCCAAACGCTACACACCGTTTGAAAAAGGACTGAAAAGCGATCAGGTGTTAAGCACGTTTCCGGCGATAGACACGGCAGTGGATCACATCAAGGTCTGTCAGGGCTTCGAGCAAGTGGCCAAGGTGATGGATCGAGGCACCCTGATCCGTACGCAGGTCGGTGCTGATCTTGGCCACATTTTACACTCGAGGCATCAGTACCACTGGCACACCGGCTACGAGCCACCGCTCACCGTCGCCGCGCCGCACCTCGGCGCTTGGATCGCCCATGCGCGCGGGCGCAATCATCCGGCGCTCCCAGCTTTCATCGACATCGGTCAAACGCCCAATGGCGAAAGCGAAGAGATCAAGGCCTTCCAAACCGGCGGCTGTCTCGGCACTGAGTACGGGCCGTTCACCATTGATGATCCGGCCAACGCCATCAAGGCCGTGCGCCCGCCGGCCGGCATGAGCCCTGTGCGGTTCAAGGCGCGGTATCAGAATTATCGTCGCCTGCTCAAGGCCAGCCCGGACTTCCAACAAGGGGACTCGGCCAAGCGCGCGCAGCTGCTCAAGTCCATGGACGAAGCGTTTACGCTGCTGAGTAGCCCGGCAGCGAAGGCGTTTGATCTCGCGCTGGAACCGGAGAAAAACGCCGCACCCTATGGCGACGGCAAATTCGGCCGTGGCTGTTTGCTCGCCCGGCGACTGACTGAGGTGGGCGCACGGTTCATTGAAGTCACCAGCGACTACGGCCCGTTCAAACGCTGGGACACGCACGAGAACGGTCACACCCGCTTGGCCGCCTTGAAGAAGGATATCGATCAACCGCTCGCGCAGTTGATTCTCGACCTTGAGGAACGCGGTCTACTCAATCGCACGCTCATCGTGCTGGCCACCGAGTTCAGCCGAGATATGCTCGTGGAAGGCAAACCGGACAAGGAAGTGCGTGGGCAAGTGAAACAGCCCGATATCATTAACGAGCTGAAATTCTACGGTATGCACCGGCACTTCACCGCGGCCGGCAGTGTGTTGATGTTCGGCGGAGGTGCCAGCCGCGGATTCCTTTTTGGCAAGACTGCTGATGAGCGCCCGTGCAAGACTATCGAAAATCCCGCCACTATCACCGATATCCACGCCACT
>CAJWMQ010000055.1 GCA_913042895.1 uncultured Verrucomicrobiales bacterium
ATCCGCGGAGAGATCGGATGACGGATCATGGATCATTAATGGCAGGAAGATGTGGATAACCAATGGCATTGTAGATGATGATGGAACGCCTGCTGACGTTGTTTGGCTCTATGCTAGGACTGGGACCGATGAAAGGGGTAGGGCCGAAATCACCACATTCCTCGTCGAAAAAGGGATGGAGGGATATTCTGCAGGCCAGAAGATAGTAGACAAGCTTGGCATGAGGGCCAGCACCACTGCTGAACTAGTGTTCGAGGACTGTGTGGTGCCAGCGGAGAACCTAGTCGGTAGGCCGGGCGAATCGAACATACACCTAATGAGGAACTTGGAGCACGAGAGGGTCGGTCTAGCTGCTATGAGTGTAGGAATCGCCAGGAGGTGCCTGAATGACATGAATTCCTACGCCAGCGATCGAGAGGCTTTCGGGAAGCAGATCCGTGACTTCGGGCTAAACGCGGAATATTCCGTGGTGCCCCAGAAATCCGACAAACAATTCAAGCGGGCTCTCGAAATGGGTGCGCTGTTTTCCGTCCGTTTAACCGGGCCGGAAGAAGCGGTGATCAAGAATTTGAGCACCCGGGAAGAATCAACCTGGCCGCTGGCGAAGGTGGCCGAACAACTCGTTTAACATGCGCGAACTTTATATTGGAATCGACAGCGGCACGCAGTCCACTAAGGCTTTGGTGGTGAATGCCAAAAATGGCAAGGTGCTCGGCAGCGGCCAACGCGGCTACGGCCTGATCAAGGGTCTGCCGGCCGGAGCCAAGGAGCAGCATCCGGAAACCTGGAAGAAAGCCTCCGCAGCAGCGATCAAGGCCGCCCTCAAGGAAGCAAAGGCGAGTGCTGCGGAAGTGAAAGGCATTGGAGTCAGCGGCCAGCAGCACGGGTTTGTGCCGTTGGATAAAAACGGCGAAGTCATTCGGCCGGCCAAATTGTGGTGCGACACCACTACTGGCGCACAATGCGAGACTATCACCAAGAAACTCGGTGGGCTCAAGAAAACCATTAGCCGCGTGGGGAACGCGATGTTGCCCGGGTTTACGGCACCAAAGATTGCCTGGCTCAAAAAGCATGAACCCAAAAATTACCGCCGTCTTGCGACAGTACTGTTGCCGCATGATTATTTGAACCACTGGTTCACCGGCAATGCGGTGATGGAATACGGCGATGCCAGCGGCACAGCCCTGTTGGATGTGGCCAATCGCAAATGGTCGAGCGCCGCCATCAAGGCCATCGACCCCAAGCTGGCGGAGGCGTTGCCACCATTGATTTCCAGTGATCAACCGGCCGGCACATTGTCCGCGGCGACCGCTAAATCATTGGGGCTTTCCACCGATACCGTGGTCAGTGCCGGCGGAGGCGATAACATGATGGGCGCGATTGGCACGGGCAATACACGTCCAGGCATTGTGACGGCGAGTTTTGGCACGAGCGGCACTATTTATGCCTGTGCAAGCAAACCTGTGATTGACCCCGAAGGGGAGATCGCGGCTTTTTGTGATTCTACCAACCGCTGGCTACCGCTTCTATGCACCATGAACGTGACCGTGGCCACGGAAATGGTGCGTGAACATTACGGGTTATCGCACGCGCAATATGAAAAGGCGGCCGCCAAGGTTGGGGCCGGCAGCGACGGGCTGATTCTCTTGCCATATCTTGAAGGAGAACGAACCCCCAACGTGCCGGAGGGCACGGGAGTTTGGCTTGGCGCTAATACGCGTACGCATCGGCAGGGGCATTTTGCCCGATCCGCCATGGAAGGCGTGACGATGGGGATGAACTACGGTTTGCGCCGATTGGCGGATTTGGGAGTGAAGGCCAAACAGATCCGAGTAACCGGTGGCGGGGCGAATTCCAAGCTGTGGCGCCAAATCATGGCGGATATCTTCAATGCCGAGGTCGTGACCTTGGCTGTCGGCGAAGGAGCAGCTTATGGCGCGGCACTGCAGGCGATGTGGTGTGTGGCTCGAAAACGCGGTGAAAAAGTCTCTATCAGCGATCTCTCCGATCGTTTTGTGAAACTCAACGCCCGGGAGACCGCCCGGCCGCAACGCAACAATGTTGCAGTTTATCAGGAGATTCAGGCTATTCAGGATCAAATGTCCGCCAACCTGCGCGGAGTGTTCGCGGCCCACCGGGAATTTGTGGGCTGTGAATAACGTGGGAATAGCGATTTCTGCGGTGTGAATAAGTGGATGACTTTTGTTCCTCGTCCGCTGGCGATTCGCGGCTTTTGTGCTATCTTTCGGTAGTATGAAATTGGTCCTGTCTACCCACAAGGTCACTCTCACTGATGGCCTGAAGGAACACGTCCGCCTGTGCATCGAAAAATTGGATCACCAGGAAACCCACGCGCTGAAGGCATTTGTCAATTTGGAGCGTGACCACAAAGGTGTGCCGAAAAATCAGTACACCTGTACCATGAAGCTGGCTTTGCCGGGGCAAAATCTGGTTGCCCGCGACGCGGAGAGCGATCTGTACGCGGCCATTGATCTGGTGACCAAGAAGATTCAAGCCCAGTTGCGCAAGCGGCATAATAAGTTTAAAGCCCGCAACCACAAGGTGGCTGCCAGCGCCAAACAGTCGGTGCGAGCCATCGCGGCCTAGCCAGTTTTTCAGCGCGCGCCATTGACCGCGCCAGAGGGAAATCGGTACTTTTGCGCATGTTCTTGCGCGCGCGCCAAATTTTTCCTGTATCTTCTCCGTCCATTGAGGACGGGTTCGTGCGGCTTGAGGGGGGGCGTATTTTAGAAATCGGACCGTGGGGTGAGTGTTCTAACCAATCCGAGGCAGAAGATCTGGGTGAAGTGATTCTGATGCCCGGTTTGGTGAATGCTCATTGTCATTTGAATTACACAGATTTTGTCGGAGCCATTCCTCCGACTTCTTCGTTTACGGAATGGATTCGAGCCATCGTTGATCTCAAGGCGGACGTGGATGATGCGGCTCACCAAGCATCATGGCTTCGCGGTGCGCAACAATGCCTTAATCATGGAATCACCACGCTCGGTAATATTGAAACCCGTCGGGATTTGCTGCCCGATCTGTGGTTGCAAACGCCGTTGCGAATGGTGTCGTTTCTCGAGATTATTTTGTTCCACCCTGAGGGCGATGTTGAGCAGGAATTGAAAGAACTCCAGACGTGGATTCGGGAAGATACACCGCCTCGAGTCTGTGCGGGTCTCTCACCGCACGCGCCTTACACGACAAAGTGCGGATTGCTCGGGGCGTGCGCGGGTTTTCGTGATGTACCGATGGCCATGCATGTCGGTGAATCGACAGAGGAAAATCAAATGTTTCGCGAGGGTTCTGGGACCATGTTTGACATGCTTGCTCGGGTTGGCCGAAACATGGACGATTGCACTGGCCAATCACCGCTGGCCAACGTCCAACGCGCCGGATTGCTCGGGGAACGGTTCGTTTTGGTGCACGGAAACTATTTAGACGAATCCGATCAGCAGTTGATTTCCAGGGCGGACGCCCATTGGGTGCATTGTCCGCGGAGCCATGACTATTTTGGCCATCAAGCATTTGCGTTGGATGCGGTCCGGAATTCGGAGATCAATTTATGCCTTGGGACAGACAGTTTGGCGACCGTTCGTGATACCAATGCGGAACTGGATCTTTTTGAGGAAATGCGAATGTTCGTTCAGCATCACCCGCAAGTGACTGCTGATGCTTGTGTGGATATGGTAACCCAAAATGCCGCCCGAGCGTTGGGGCTCAAAGAACAGGTAGGCACTTTGGAGTCGGGTAAAATGGCGGATTTAATCACCTTACCTTGGAATGGAAAAAGGGGAGATGTGGCGGAGCAGATTGTGGCGCATCAGGGCGAGGTGACGTCAGTCATGATCAACGGCGAATGGGTGGCTAGAGATGAGTGACGCATTTGATCAGTTTTTGAATGGCGAGCTGAAGTCAATCGACGAGGCTGGCTTGTTGCGTTCATTGCTCCGGATCGAAACGCCGCAGCAGGTTGAAGTGCATTCGGGTGATCGTAAGCTGATCAACTTTTCTTCCAACGATTACCTCGGCTTGGCGGCCCATGAGTCTTTGAGGGTGGCTGCGCAAGCCGGAGTGGAGACCTTGGGCGCTGGGGCCGGTTCGGCTCGTTTGATCAGTGGCTCCCAAATGATCGCCCATGAACTCGAGGCGGCACTGGGTGCCTTCAAGCAAACCGAAGCGGCTCTCAGTTTTTCCTCGGGTTACGCGGCAGCGCTGGGTACGGTGCCGGCATTGGTCGGACAGGGCGATGTAGTAATCATCGATAAACTGGTACACGCCTGTCTCGTTGATGCGGCCCGATTGTCCGGCGCGAAATTGCGTGTTTTCAAGCACAACGATTTGTCCGATTTGGAGGCCATTCTGCAATGGGCTGATGAAAGGGAGGGAAACACGCTGGTTATTTCTGAAAGCGTATTTTCCATGGATGGCGATCAAGCGCCGTTACGTGATTTGGTGCAGTTGAAAAACCGTTATGGAGCCTGGCTGATGTTGGATGAAGCGCATGCGACCGGTTTGTACGGCGCAGGTAGGCGAGGGATTGCGGAGGAAATAGGTATGGCTGAACACGTGGAGGTGCAGCTGGGAACACTGGGGAAAGCTTTGGGTGCGGCCGGCGGCTACATCTGCGGATCGCAGGCCTTGATTGATCTGCTGGTGAATCGTGCCCGCAGTTTTATTTTTTCCACGGCTCCCGTGCCCGCGCAACTGGCGGCGGCCAAGCGCGGGGTTGAACTGTTACAGTCGAATGAAGGAGAGGTATTACGCACCCGCCTTTGGGCTAATGTGGATATCTTGAAGAATGGTCTGATTCAGCAGGGCTGGGAACTGCCCGTGGGGCGAAGTGCTATTCTGCCTTTGATGATTGGTGATGAACGAGAGGCCTTGACTCTGGCTGAGCGCTTGAGGGAAGCGGGGATTTGGGTGCCTGCGGTGCGTTATCCCACCGTCGCTCGAGGAGCCGCGCGCTTGAGAGTGACGGTCAGCGCGGCTCATCAAATGGAACATCTGAATGCACTGCTGGATGCATTAGCGAACGGAACTGCCAATGGATAAACTTTCTCAACTAGATCGGCGTTATGTCTGGCATCCTTTCACGCAAATGCGGGATTGGGTTCGCGCGGAGCCAATCGTTTTGGTGCGAGGAAAGGGGGCTATGCTGGTGGATGCGCAGGGTAACAAGTATCTCGATGGCAATTCCTCAATCTGGACGAATCTGCACGGTCATAATCATCCCAAACTGAACCAGGCCATTGAGCGGCAGTTGAAGCAGGTGGCGCATACATCCGCCTTGGGATTAGCCAATGAACCCGCTTCTCTGTTGGCGGAGAAATTAGTGAAGGCAGCCGGTTTGCCGTTACGGAAGGTTTTTTACTCGGATGATGGGTCCACCGCCTTGGAGGTGGCACTTAAGATGGCGTATGAATTTACGCGGCGTAGTGGTCGTTCGAATTCACCGCGATTTCTATCTCTCGATGGGGCGTATCACGGAGATACTATTGGAGCTACCAGTTTGGGACATATTGATTTATTTCACAAAACTTTCAGCGGTCTTCTGTTTAAGACTGACAAAGTGGCATCGCCAGCTTGTTACAGGTGTCCATTCAATCGGGTGAAGCCGGAACGACGGGATGCCAGATTATATGCAAAATGCAATCACGAGTGTGTAAATAAGGTTGAAGCTAAATTATCAAAGCACAAATACGCAGCAATGGTAGTCGAGCCGCGTGTTCAAGGGGCAGCAGGTATGATAATGCACCCTGAAGGGTGGCTTAAGCGCGTATCAGAAATCGTAAGGGCGAGTGGAGCATTGTTAATTTCTGATGAAGTAATGACAGGTTTTGGGCGGACGGGGGAAATTTTTGCTGGTCAAAAAGAAGGTGTGAGGCCGGATTTTTTGTGCTTAGCGAAAGGGCTTACTGGAGGTTATTTGCCGATGGCGGCTACATTAACTACCAAGCTGATATATGACGCATTTTTAGGTGAATACGAGGAGTTCAAAACTTTTTTTCATGGACATAGTTATACAGGGAACCAGCTGGGATCAGCAGCAGCCCTAGCAAGCTGGAACCTGCTGCTCCAACCGAATAATAAAAAAAGGCGTAAAACAATGGAACGAGTTTTGGATCACGAGCTGGATTCCTTGTGGGCGTTGGCCGCGGTGGGAGATGTGCGGCGGGAAGGATTGGTTGTTGGGGTGGAGTTGGTGGCGGACTGGAAAACGCGGCGAGCCTTTGCGCTTAAGGATCGCGCCGGTATTCGTGTGTGCGAGGCGATGGCCAGAAGAGGCGTCTTAACGCGCCCGATTGGGAATGTGATTCCGCTTTTGCCGCCTTATTGTACTACGGATGCACAGTTGCGTCGGATGGTGCGCGTCTTGCGCGAATCCATTAGGGAAGTGCTCGGCGCTGGGCAGGCTTAATCGCCCGGCGTGCGAATGCGCTCGACCAGTTCCACGGCTTCTTCCGGCGGCGCTTCCGTGTTACCGGAAACGGCGAAGGCCACCGCAAAATTTACAATCGCGCCGACGGCGCCAAAGGCGTTGGGGGTGATGCCGAAGAACCAGTTTTCCTCCATGCTTCCGAGAAACGAAGTGCCCGGTATGAACATGATGCCTTTGTGCTGGAACACATAAATCAGGGTAATGCTGAGGCCGGCAATCATTCCCGCAACAGCGCCTTGGCGGTTCATGCGTTTGGAGAAAATACCGAGCATGAGCACGGGGAAAATGGACGAGGCCGCGAGGCCGAAGGCAATGGCCACGGTACCGGCAGCAAAATCCGGTGGGTTCAGGCCGAAGTAACCGGCGAGGATAATGGCACCGACCATCGCAACGCGGCTGGCGTTAAGTTCGTCCTTTTCAGAAATCTCCGGCTTCAGAATTCCTTTGAGGAGATCATGGGAAATGGCTGAGGAGATGGCCAATAACAGGCCGGCGGCGGTGGAGAGCGCTGCGGCCAGTCCGCCCGCTACGACGAGGGCAATTACCCAGCCGGGGAGCTTGGCGATTTCCGGGTTGGCGAGCACGATGATGTCCTTGTCCACCTGAGTCATCTCGTTGCCTTTCCAGCCATACTCGGCTGCCTTGGCGGCAAAGGCTTCGTTTTGATCGTTATAATATTGGATTCGGTCGTCGCCGTTCTTATCTTCGAATCCAAGAAGGCCTGTTTTTTCCCAGTTCTGAAACCATTCAGGGCGCTGTTCGTATTTGAGATTTCCCTCAGCGCTGCCGATTTTTCCGGGTTGGATGGTTTCAGAAAGATTCAATCTAGCCATAGCGGCGACGGCGGGGGCCGTGGTGTAAAGAATGGCAATGAATACGAGCGCCCAGCCGGCGGAGAGGCGGGCGTCGCTGACTTTGGGCACGGTGAAGAAGCGAATAATCACGTGGGGCAGTCCGGCCGTGCCGATCATGAGCGACAGTGTGTAGGCGAACATGTTCAGTTTGCTGCCCATCACACTGGTGGTGTATTCGCCAAAGCCTAGGTCTTTGACGACTTGGTCTAATTTGGCTAGCAACGGAGTGCCATCGGCTAATTCGCCGCCGAGGCCCAGTTGCGGGATGGGGTTACCGGTGAGCTGGAGTGAAATGAATACTGCCGGCACGGTGTACGCGAAAATGAGGACGACGTACTGAACGATCTGCGTGTAGGTGATGCCTTTCATGCCGCCGAGTACGGCGTAAAAAAACACGATGCCCATGCCAATAAAGAGGCCGGTGTTGTAGTCGGTTTCCAGAAAGCGCGAAAAGGCAACCCCAACACCTTTCATTTGGCCAATGACGTACGTGACGGAAATGATGATGAGACAGGCCACGGCCACCACTCGGGCGGTCTTGGAGTAGAACCGTTCACCGATGAATTCAGGCACGGTGAATTTGCCGTACTTGCGGAGGTACGGCGCGAGCAGCAGAGCGAGCAGGACGTAGCCGCCGGTCCAGCCCATGAGAAACACAGAGCCGCCATAGCCACTGAAGGCAATGAGGCCAGCCATGGAGATGAAGGAGGCGGCGCTCATCCAATCGGCTGCGGTAGCCATGCCGTTGGCGATAGGACTCACGCCGCCACCGGCCACGTAAAATTCCTTGGTGGACTTGGCCTTGCTCCAGATGGCAATGCCGATGTATGCGGCAAAGGTGATGCCAACGATTAGATACGTCCAGGTCTTGACGTCCATTAGGCGTCTTCCTTGGAGTCGGGTTCAATGTCTGAAGAGGTGAGGGGCGGGGCTTCGTCTTCGGCGAAGCCGTGCTTCTCATCCAGCTGATTCATTAGCCGAACGTACACAAAGATCAAGATTACGAACACGTAGATAGAGCCCTGTTGGGCCATCCAAAAGCCGAGCTTGTACCCGCCAAGAGAGATTTTATTCAGTGGCTCGACGAGGAGGATGCCGCAGCCGTACGATACGGTGAACCAGGCGGACATCAGCCAGGCCATGATTCGGATGTTGTCCCGCCAGTAGGCTTGGCGGCGTTTAGAAAGTGATTTGGTGTCGGCCATGATATTGCCTGAAGGCTGCGAGGTTCTAGCAGAGGCGCGCCGGGGGTGCAATGCCCGGTTGATGACAGCAGAGACCGTGTTTGCCCTTTCATTTTTACCGACCCTGACGTACGGTCCGCCGTTCCGGAAATGCCGAGTGTTTTCATTAAAACTTACGGATGCCAGATGAATGAGCGCGATAGCGAGGCAGTTGCCGCGCAGCTCATGACCAAGGGCTATGCGGTGGCCTCGGACGAAGCACAGGCTGATGTGATTTTGCTCAATACCTGCAGCGTGCGGGATGCGGCGGAGCAAAAGGCGATCAACAAAATGGAGACGTTGATTGGCCAGACGCGCAAACATAATCCGGACGCGGTGCTGGGATTCATGGGCTGCATGGCACAGAGCCGTGGGGCCGAGCTGGTGGATCAATTGCCGGATGTGGATTTGGTGCTGGGCACGCAGAAATTTCATCGTGCCGGCGAGTATCTTGAGGATTTGTTGAATGGACGCCGCGACAAGGTGGTGGACACAGACGAAGAGAAGGGTAGTGAAGGCGCCATCCGCGAGCATTTGCTCAACGCGCAAAGCGAATCGAAGGCGGTGACGGCTTTTGTCAGCATCATGCAGGGTTGTAACCAGTTTTGCACCTTTTGCATTGTGCCGTACACGCGCGGACGTGAGCGCTGCCGGAGCATTGAGGATATCGTGGCCGAATGTCGCGGGTTAGTGGAGAGCGGCGTGAGGGAAGTCACCTTGCTGGGGCAAATCGTTAACAGCTACGGCAAACGCGAGATTGGAGTGAAGGACGGCAAGAGCGCCTTTGTGCAATTGATTGAGGCCGTTCATGAAATCGAGGGTCTGGAGCGGATTCGCTTTACCTCACCGCACCCTAAAGGGTACGGCGATGATTTGGTGGATGCCTACGTGCGTTTGCCCAAGCTCATGGAAAATGCGCATTTGCCGGTGCAAAGCGGAAGCGATCGAATGCTCAAGCTGATGCACCGCGGCTACACGCGCGACCGTTTTCTTGAACTGGTGGGTAAACTACGCACCGCCGCACCGGAGATGGGAGTGGGCACGGACATTATCGTGGGGTTCCCGGGCGAGACGGAGGCGGATTTCGAGGAAACCATGAGCCTCTGCCGTGAGGTGGAGTTTGATAATGCGTTCCTCTTCAAGTACAGCCGACGTCGCGATACCCCTGCCGCGGAGATGCCGGATCAATTACCTGAAGAGCTGATCGAGGAACGCCACGCGCGCCTGCTGGAGGCCGTGGACGAAATTCGCGTGCGCAAATTCAACGAATTCGTTAGTCGCCGTATGGAGATACTCGTGGAAGGACCGAGCCGCCGCAATGCCGCACGCTTGGAAGGGCGGACGCGCTGCAACAGGATCGTGGTCTTCGAAGGCGGTGACCGCTTTGTGGGGCAGGTAATGGATGTGGAAATCGAAAGCACTTCTCCCACAACCCTGTACGGAAACCCGGCTATTATTAACCTCAACTGATGCCTGAAATTTCACTAGCCACCCTGTCAATGATTCTCGGCGCTCTTACCTTGGGCGGTGGCATCTGGGGAATTACTGCACGGGAGCAGGCTTTGGAGTTTGTGAAGGGATTTCCGCGTAATGATAATGTGGGCTATTTTTTGATTCTCTCAGCAATGGTTTGGTTTCTCCTGATTCTAAAAGGGGAAAGCATGAGTGATTTTGAACGTTATCGAATGCATTTTAATGTGTTTATTTTAATTACAGGAATTGGATCGTGCATCTATCTGAAAGACTTTCTGGCTGTGCGTGGTTCGGCGGTTATTATGATTCTATTGGCTAAACTGATAGTCGACACAGCCAGATGGCATGAGAGTGATTGGAGGTTGGTGTTGGTGACGATGGCCTATCTGATGGTCGTTGTGGGAATGTGGTTAACGGCATCGCCGTGGCGTATGCGAGATTGGATTGAGTACCTGACTGCTAATGAAGGTCGGTTTAAAAAAGTCTGTATTGCACGTTCCGCCCTTGGAGTGTTGCTTTTGGTTCTAGGGGTGACCGCCTTTAAATAAAAAAGCCGCCTAAATGGGCGGCTTGAGGTTTTTAGTGATCTAGGTTTATCGCTTTCGGCGTTCTTCTATGTGTCTTTGGATTTCTTGTAGTGCACGAGATAGTTCGCGAACATGATTTCGAAGTTCATTGATGTTCCCGATCACCATGATGTTCCCGATCACCATGATGGCGGCCGTGTGTGTGTTTCATTAGTTCTTCAGCCCAATCGTCTAGTCCGGCGGCCTTTAGGTGTTGGATGGCTTGTTGTATGTGGTGGATGCGTTCGTTGCGGTTTTTATTTTCGCCGTGTTGGGGGCGGTCACGGGCATTTTGATGTTTGGCTATGGCCTCTTCAACTTGCTGCATTAATTTATGAGCTTCGTCTTTGCGGCCGGATTTAAGGAGTTCATGGGCTTTGTATTGTTGTTGGCGCACCCAATGTTCTAGCTCTTTGCCCTCGTGGTGGTGTTGTTCGATTTTTTTGCGGTTACCATTTCGGTCGTGATGATGATCTCGATCTACTTGATGGGGGTTGTCGTGTTTCGCTTGGTTTCCACGTGGTTGCTTACGTTTATTACCTTCACGATCATCGTTGGCGTTAAGGTTGTGGCCGACGATCGCGCAAAGTACGGCCGCTAAAAAATAGGTGCAAATTTTCATTTTAAAATAGGTTGAGAGTTAATTTCACTTCAAGCTACGAGACAGGCACGGTTTGCCCAGTGACAAACGGTGGACGGTGAATACGATGTTTTGTCGGATATTAGTGGTTCGCGGCGGAGCTGTGGGGGATTTTATTGTCACCTTGCCGGTTTGGGCAGCTTTGCGTGAGGCTTTCCCGAATGCTGAGTTGGGAGGGTTGGTGTCGGCTGATCGCGGAGAATTGGGTAATTATGCTGGTGTTTTTGAGCATTATAGGTGTGTTGATGATTTGGAATGGGCTTCTTTTTTTGTTCCGGCGGGTGAATTGGATGAAAGGGCAGTCGAGTGGCTGAGTGGATTTGACGCAATTATATCCTATCTGCATGACCCGGACGGCGTATGGGAGGATAATGTAAAACGAGTTTGGCGTGGAGAGTGGATCTCGGGCCCGGGCCTTCCGCCTGACAATGAGAATCAATCCATATCAAAAAAATTGCTCGAACCTTTGAAGGCTTGGGGAATTGCGGGGGCGAATTTCGAACCGTGCTTGACCCTGCCGAATCAGGCGGATTCATTATACGCATTGGGTGCCCACCCTGGAAGTGGCAGTCGGGCTAAGAATTGGCCCGAGACATGTTGGGAACAGTTTTTACAACATTCGCTGGTTATGGAGCGTGGTGGAATCTTATTAATAGCTGGAGAGGCCGAGCAGGATCGGCTCGGTTGGATAGAATCCATGGTAGGGGATCAGGGTGAAATTCATTTTGGCAAATCACTTTTGGAAACCGCACATGCATTGCGTCAGTGCCGATTGTTTGTAGGGCATGATTCGGGGATCACTCATTTGGCGGCCGCCTTGGGTGTACGTTGTTTGGTGCTTTGGGGGGAAACGAATCGCGATGTTTGGCGGCCACCGCAGGATCATGTAACGGTTCTGGATGGAGGTAAGGAGTTAAAAGAGATTTCAGTTGATGCATTACTGGCGGCCGTTGCGGCCGCGGGCTCACGTTGACTTTTATGAAATGTGTGGCAGGTTGTATTGGGTATAATACGGTTGAATTGATTTCACTCTAATCGACATGCTCATTTGGGCTGTCTCAACTCAAGGGGGTAACTGTGCAAGTGTACATTTCCAAGAACGATCAACAATGGGGGCCATTCGAATTTGATCAGCTGGAACGGCTGAAGGAGGAGGGCGCCTTGGAGGCAACCGACTGGGCCTGGGAACAGGGCGAGTCCGGCTGGGTGCCGTTGGCGTCGGTCTTGGAACGCCACGGGAACCGGTTGCCGGTTTGGCGACCGGCGGCGACGCAGCGGCGCACTTGGAAATTTTATGCGCCGGTGACCGTGGGGGCGGTTTGTGTGTTGTTACTAATCGCCCTAGGTTGGCCGAAGGTGGTGGATACGGACCGGTTGGAATATCGAGACGGAGTGGCGTACGAGTTGAAGTCTGACAAACCTTTCAATGGCAAGGCAGTGCAGCATTATCCTGATGGCACAGCGCGGGTGGAGAGTCATTTTAAGGCCGGCCAGCAACATGGCTGGGTTCGGGCCTTTTATCCCGATGGCGCGTTACAAAGCGAAGGTCAGAAGGAAAAAGGGCGGTTCCATGGGGAAGTCACCTATTATCGCCAAAATGGTGAGATAAAGCGGCAATTGACCTTCATTCATGGAAATCCAGTGAATCAACGGGAAATGCCCGCAAAATACGGGAATTCTCCCTAAGCTTTGAATCCTGTTTTTTTCTGAAAAATCACTTGCACCTCAGGAGCCTTCCTCCTATCCTTCGCGCCCTTTTCGGAAGAAAACGAAGGATTTTCCATGCCTACAAAGAAAGTTGTCAATAAGACGCGCAAGGCGGTTTCGAAGCGGTTCAAGGTGACCGCCTCGGGCAAGGTGAAGCGCAACCGGCAAGGCAAACGCCACTTGCTGAGCAGCAAGAGCCCCAAGCGCCGCCGCCGTCTGGGCAGTGCCACGTATGTCGAGAAGGACGATATGCGCCGCATCACCGAGAGTCTTCCCTTCAGCCACTAAGGACATAATACCATGCGATCTACGAACGGACCCGCCTCACGCAAACGCCGCAAGCGCTGGTTGAAAGCCGCCAAGGGCTTTTGGCTGCGTCGCAGTAAACTCTACCGGTACGCCAAGGACGCGCTGGATCACGGTCGGCAATATGCCTACCGCGATCGCCGCAACAAGAAGCGTGAATTCCGGGCCTTGTGGAATGTGCGCATCAATGCCGCTTGCCGCGCGAATGACATTACTTACAGCCGATTTATCGAGGGCCTCAAGGGAGCCGAGGTCGAGGTCAACCGCAAGGTGCTCGCCGATATCGCCGCCCAAGACGAGTCCGCCTTTACCGAACTGGTGAAGGTCGCCCAAGGAGGCTTGGAGGCGAAGGCGAAATAACGCTGAACCTTTTCCAAGACGGGCGGCCACACGGTCGCCCGTTTTTTGTTTGTGAGCCGAACCTGAATCACTACATTCCTTGCATACTATGTCGTTGCTCGACGAAATTGACCCCTTAAAAGCCGAGGCGCTTGCTGAACTGAATGCCGCCACGGATCAGGCCACCTTGGATCGCGCCAAGGGCACCTGGCTCGGCCCGCAAGGCCGGTTCACCGGCCTGATGAAACAGATGGGCTCGCTCACCAAGGAAGAGCGTCCTCTGGCCGGTAAAGCCATTAACGCCGCCAAGGGCGAACTCGAGGCTGCCCTGCAGGCCGCACGGGATCGCATTGAGCTAGCTTCGGCCGCGCCTACGGAACCAACGGATTTCACCGCCCCTGGTCGTCGCCGCCGTTTGGGAAAACTCCATCCGCTCACACAGGTGACCGAGGATATCGTCAAGAGCTTTCGTAAGCTGGGCTTTGTGGTGGCGGATGGACCAGAGATTGAGGATGAGTATCACTGCTTCGATGCCCTGAACACACCGGCCGATCACCCGGCGCGCGATGCGCAGGATACATTTTATGTGGAGACGGCCGGCCGGCCGCTACTGCGGACGCATACTTCCAGCGTGCAGATTCGTGTGTTGAAGGAACAGAGGCCGCCCGTGCGCATCATCGTGCCGGGGCGCGTGTATCGGCGCGATACGGCTGACGCCACGCATAATCCCACCTTTCATCAAGTGGAAGGGTTGTACGTGGACAAGGGCGTGACGGTGAGTGATCTCAAGGGCACGGTGGAGTTTGTCTTCCGTGAATTGATGGGGCCGAAGACTCAGATTCGGTTCCGGCCGCATTACTTCAGCTACACGGAGCCGAGTTTCGAAATCGATTTTGCCAACTCACTGACCCGCAAGATGGGCAAGGATTGGTTAGAGATTGCCGGTTGCGGCATGGTGCATCCGGCCGTGCTGGAGGAGGTCGGGCTCGATCCCGAGGAATGGAGCGGTTGGGCGTTTGGCTTCGGTATCGAACGCATCGCCATGTTGCGTTACGGCATCAATGATATCCGTCTATTTTACGAAAACGACACGCGCTTCCTGCGCCAATTTTAACGCCCAATGAAAGTCACTTACAACTGGCTCAAGGAATACGTCGACTTCGACTGGTCCGTTGAGGAACTGGCCGAGCGAATCACCATGCTGGGTGTGGAGGTGGAAGGCATCGAGGAGACCGGCGGCGCCTTCGAGGGCATCGTGATCGGGCAGGTGATCACCCGCGATCAACACCCCAATGCCGACAAACTGAGCCTCTGCAAAGTGAGTGATGGCTCGCAGGAATTACAGATTGTCTGTGGCGCCACCAATTTTCAGGCAGGAGACAAGGTGGCGTTGGCGACCTTGGGCACAGCGATGCCGGTAGAGGAGGGCGAGAAGCCGTTTGTCATTAAGGAAGGCAAGATCCGTGGCGAACTCTCGCAGGGCATGATGTGTTCCGGCCGGGAGCTGAAGCTCAGCGACGATCATGAAGGCATTTTGATTCTGCCGAAGGACGCCCAATTGGGACAGGCCTTTGGAGAACATCTCGGGCGTGCAGAGAAGGACACGGTGTATGATTTGGAAGTCACGCCTAATCGGCCGGACCTCAACGGTGTTCTGGGACTAGCTCGTGAAATCGCCGCATTGACGGGGAACCCGGTAAAGTTGCCGGATACCGAGTTGTCCGAAGCCGCTGAATCGGTTGAGGGCGTGGTGTCTGTGCAGCTCGACGATGCAGACCTTTGCCCTCGCTACAATGCCCGCGCCATTCGTGGTGTGAAGGTGAAGCCGAGTCCGAACTGGTTGAGCAGTCGTCTGGAACAGGTGGGAATTCGTCCGATCAATAATATCGTGGATGTGACCAATTTCGTGATGATGGAAACAGGTCAACCCTTGCATGCATTTGACCTGAATCTTTTGACTCAGACCGAAGGCCGCCACACGGTAGTAGTCCGTCGGGCGAATGCGGGGGAGAAATTCACCACACTGGACGAGGCTCAGCATGAGCTTGGAGTGGACAATCTGTTGATCGCGGATTCCGAAAAAGGCATCGCGATTGCCGGAGTGATGGGAGGGCTGAATACCGAGATCAACGACGCCACGCAGGATGTGTTGTTGGAAACGGCGTATTTTAATCCACAAAACATTCGTGCGACCTCCAAGAAGCTCGGGCTGCATACTGATGCGAGCTATCGCTTCGAGCGCGGAGCGGATGTGGGCTGTGCGGATTGGGTTAGCCGCCGTGCCGCAAACTTGATCGTCGAAGTTGCGGGGGGCGAATTGTTGGCTGGAGCGGTAGATGCCTTTCCGCAGATGCCGGAATCCAAGGAGATCACCCTGCGTCACACGCGCACGGATGCGCTATTGGGCATCACCATCGAACCGGCCAAGGCAGTGGCATATCTTCAGGGGTTGGAGCTGGAATTGATTTCACAGGACGACGCCTCGGCGACTTTCCGCATTCCGACTTGGCGGGTGGATCTCAAGCGTGAGGTGGATTTGATTGAGGAAGTTTGCCGGGTACACGGGGTGGATGCCATTCCTTCCACGCCTCCGCGTGGGTGTCTGGGCCAAAATGAATTTGATGCCCAGCACGATGCACTGGCCGAAGCGCGGGAGATATTGACGGGGATTGGTTTGGATGAGGCTCAGGGGCAAACCTTGATCAGCAGCGAGGCGGCTCAGCTGGCGGCCGAGGATTGGGTGAACTTGGAGTATCCGTTGTCCAGCGACATGAATGTGCTGCGACCGAGTCTCTTGCCCGGTTTGTTGGATTCGCTCCGCAACAACCTTACACGCCAGACCACGGATGTGGCGTTGTTCGAGGTGGGGCGCACTTTTGCCCCCGGTCCACAGGAAAGCCGCAAGGTGGCCGTATTGTTGGCCGGCCGACGCCAGAGCGCCTTTTGGCAGGATGATGCCGCGAATCTGGACATCAGCGATCTGAAAGGGGTGGTGGAGGAACTGCTGGAATCGCTGGGTGTGTTTGGCGTGCAGTTTGTACGAAGGGAAAATCCCACTATGTTGTTATTGGAATCGGCAGAGCTTACGATGGGCAAACAGGTGATTGGGCAACTCGGTCAGTTGCAGCCGGCTTTGGGTAAACGCTATGAAGCCCGGGAAGCCGTGTATTTGGCGGAGTTGGATCTGGACGTGCTATTGCAACGCCGGACGACTAACAAATCCTTCAAATCCCTCCCGCAATTTCCGGCCAGCCAACGCGATGTGGCGATGCTGGTGCCCGAAGCGGTAACGCACGCGGATGTGTTGGCGGTGGTGAAGAAGACCAAGCCGTCGAATTTGGTGAGCACTGAATTGTTTGATGTGTTTCGAGGGGAAAACGTGCCGCAAGGCCAGAAGAGTATTGCGTACTCTTTCACCTATCGGAATGCTGAAAAAACGCTGAAGGATAAAGAAGTGAATGCTGCACATGACCAGTTGGTGGCGGCGTTGACCGAGAAGCTTTCGGCGACCATCCGCGATACCTAGAGAATCTTATGGACCTGAGCGCCATCAAGCCTTTGCAGGGCCAGCTCGAGGAGCATCCGGTGTATGCCAAGGTGCAGGATCTGTCGGGCTTGCGGGTGTTCATGCAGCATCATGTGTTTTCGGTGTGGGACTTCATGAGCCTACTCAAGGCACTGCAACGAGAATTGGCGCCGGCTGAAACTCCGTGGCTGCCGGGCCGCTATGCCAGCGCGCAGCGGTTTATTAACGAGATTGTGTTGGAAGAGGAACTGGATTGAATGATGAACAAATAAAACAATTAAATTATTATTATGTCAGAAATAC